>JBCDLN010000328.1:0-4043 GCA_038745295.1 Pseudomonadota bacterium
ACCCCCCCCCACCAAGGGCCTTTTGGGCGCCCACAAACCCCCCCCTGCCCGCGGGCGCCCCCCCCAACCCACGCCGGGGGGGGGCGTGTGGGGACAACCCTCAAACCCCACGGGGGTGTTGTTCCACCCGCCCCACCGCGGGAGAATTGTCCATAGGCGGGAGCAGTGAGGCACGGGCCCCCCTTCGGCGTTTCCGCAGTGAACAACGTTGATGAAAACGTGCTCGCCCCCAAAGAGCGCGCATGATTTCCGCGCTCGATCTGACCCAGATCAAGCGAGACATGCGCTAACGGCGCGCTGATGCCAACCTCTCCAGCACATCGCGCACCGGCTTGAAGCTGCGCCGATGATGGGGTGACGGCCCGAGCGCCTCCAAAGCCTCTCGATGCCTTAGGGTGCCGTAGCCTTTATGGGCCTCAAACCCATAGCCCGGTGCAGATTGGGCAAGACGGACCATCAACCGGTCGCGGGTCACTTTGGCCACGATGGAGGCCGCCGAAATGGCGGCACAACGCTGATCACCGCGCACGATCGCCTCGGCCTCCACGGCAAGCCCATTTGGAATGGCGTTGCCGTCGATCAGCGCCAAATCAAGCGGGACCGCCAGGCCATTTATGGCGGACGCCATGGCGAAAAGGCTCGCGCCGCGGATGTTCATGGCCTCAATGCGGGCGCAGCCAGCCAGCGCAACGCACACGTGTGCACGCGCGACAATGTCGTCGAACAACCGCTCGCGCACCTTTTGGGTGAGGCGCTTGGAATCGTCGAGCCCATCGATGGGGTTGTGCGGATCAAGCACAACAGCGGCCGCCACAACCGGGCCAGCCCAAGGCCCGCGCCCCGCCTCATCCACGCCGCAAACCACCCGTTGACGCCCCTTGAGGCGAGCCATGGCCCCTCACCCTCCACTGTCGCCAGCGTGTGTTTTCTCCCCTGACGGGCGCGCGGCAATGAGCGGTAGGGTGGTGGAAACTCCATTGTCCACCGAATTTTCGTGCACGCCGCACTTATTGCCTGTGCAAAGCGGTTGGCTTTCGCTTGCTGTATCGCCTAAAGATATACAACTGTAAGTATATAAGGGGTGCCTTCCTTAGGTTGCCCGGTCAGGACTTACCACCGCGGAGGCCGATATGCTGAACATGTCACGACATCGCAGAGGCGTTGGCATTTCAGAAGCACCCCACTCACCCTACCGGGATGCACCATCGCAAAGCGCGTCGACGAATGGCGCGGATCGGACAACCCCTTGGCACAGGCCGCCGACGGACGTCCCACCGTCAGCAAAAGACTTTGCTCCCCTGAAAGAGCGGATCCAGCCCATCAGCCCGCCGCGTGAGGTCCCCAAGACCTATAAGCCCGGGCATCGCTTCAACGAGCTTGCCGATTTGATTGAGTCGCGCCGGCCGGACAGCGCCCGAAATCGCGCAGATCGGCCGCTTAACGGTGATCAAGCCCATCAAGAGCGCTGGACGCACAAGACTGAGGCTTCTGCGCGCGAACCGGTTGGTGTGGGCCGCACCACTCAGCGTGAGCTTGGCACGGAACGCCGTTTGACCGAGCGCAAGCCTTCGCTGGACTTGGCGCCGAATAGTCCCCCCCTTTCGGCCATAGAGCGTCCAACACCACCAGCCAGCGCCTTGGCGTCTGGTGTTGAGGTGCGCCGTCAAACAGGCCCTGAGTACAGCACCGTTCGGCCTCACCCGGCGCCGCTCGATCCTGGGCAGGGCGAGAAAATCGCCCAACTTGAAGAGACCGTACGCCAGCTTGAGAGCCGGATCAAAGCCCTTGAGGCTGCCAACGAAGAGGCTGCCGCACGCACCAGAGAGCCGGCGCCGGAAACAGAACAGATCCATGATATCTGGCACGAGGACATCAAACCCTCGCAGGACGCCGATCGGGCGCAGGGCATCGAGGCCTCTCAAGGCCTATGGGTCTCCGGGGGCACTTGGTCCTCCCAGCGCAATGGGGCCTGTCACGATATGGGGGTGTCAGAGCAGATCGATAGCTTCGTCCCGATCCGTAGCCGCAACGACCGTCCTTTGCGCAGGCTGCTGCCCTGACCGCTCGAGCTACACCACGGGGATCCACACTTCGCAAGGTAGTCTGACCCTACCCCTTTTGCGCCCATCCACCGCTGCGTGTTTGCTGCCAATAGGTGCAGGTGTGGCCCGCTGCCTTCAGCGGCTTCCACTGCGTGCGTGCATGCGCAACCCCATCGGCATCGTCAGCTGAAAACAAAAGAACCACCCGCTGGTAGGCGTCGATATTGATGGGATCAGCGCCGTGGGCCAGGAACCTGATTGCGGCACCGTTGGGGTTGTCTTGCCCTGTTGTGAGCCAGATGGGCTGGCGTGTTCCTGGATCATCGCGCTCGCTGGCGTGGGGCAAGAAGCTGTCGTCGCGATAGGTCCATAGGTGCCTGTCGAGCGCGTCGAGCCGGGCGGGGTCTGGCACCTCAACAACCGCCTTCAGGCCCCGAGCAAGCGTTTTCTCCAGAAGGAGCGGCAAAACCTCCTCAAGGGATTGCCGTTCAAGATGATAAAACATCACCTCAGCCACGCCCGGCCCCTTGGGACAGAACGGCGCCTATCGTGGCCCGCTGCACGGCGCTTACTGGGGCACCGTCTTTTGGAACGATGGCCGCGCATTGATGGGCTCAACCCATTGGGCAAGCTTGGGGTACCGGGCGCGCCAATCGGCATCGGCAAAGCGGAAGTCGGCGTAGCCGAGGAGAACGCCAAGCCCGATGGACGAAATGGTTAAAGGATCTGCGTTTGTGGGTGGTGCGGCTTCAAAATAGTCGAGCACTGCGAAGGCTCGGCCCAGCATATCGTCTTTCCAAGCGCCCCACCGCAGCGGTTCTGGCCGCACAGCCACCTCGTAGCGGGCTGACACCAAGCAATCCGCAGCCCCCTTCGCGATCATATAGTCATTCCAGACCTTCCAACGGTCGGGCGAGCCCTCGCCAAACAGCGTCATGTTGCCGGCGGTCATGGCGAGGTAGGGCGTGATCAGCGCCGAATCAGTGAGGAGCGTGCCCTCATCGGTAACGAAGGCTGGGATTTTGCGCAGCGGGTTCACCGCCTGGAACGCGTCATTGGCCTTCGTGGGCATTACGGCCACGTGCTCAACGGTCATCTTATCGTGGAGGCCCACCTCGTAGGCGACGATTTCCACGGTCCGGCCAAAGGGTGTAGCGGGGGCGGTATAAAGCTTCATAGGGCATCCTCAGCCGAAAGGGTGGCGGATGGCCACCTTGGTGGGCGAGCCGGTGACACTGACCAGCCCGCCTTGAGTGGAAACACATTGTGTCACGCAAAAGGCCCACACCCATGGGCCCTATGGCGCAAGGCGCTGCGCGAGGAAGGCCCGCCGGGCGTCAGGCAGATGGCCCGCGGGGGACACCGTCTGATCCATCTTCATGATAGTCTGCCATAAAGCGCTCCAGGAGACGCACCCCAAAGCCTGAGCCGAAGGTGCGGTTGATCTCGGTTGCGGGGGCGGCCATGGCTGTGCCGGCCACGTCAAGATGCACCCAGGCCGAATCCTTGGCAAAACGCTTCAAGAACTGGGCTGCGGTCACCGATCCGGCCGCCCTGCCCCCCACATTTTTCATGTCGGCGAACTTTGAATCGATCAGCGCGTCATAATCTTTGCTGAGCGGCATGCGCCACACGAGATCGCCAGTCGCTTTGCCCGCATCAGCAAGCTGCGCGGCGATGGTGTCATCGTCGGTGTACATACCCGCATGGAAGTGCCCCAGCGCGATGATCACCGCGCCTGTGAGTGTGGCAAGATCGATGATCACCTCAGGGTCATAGACCTCGATGGTGTGGGTGAGTAGATCGGCGAGAACAAGCCGCCCTTCAGCATCAGTATTAATGATTTCAATAGTTTGCCCTGATTTTGACGTGACGATATCGCCGGGCCTTTGGGCGTTTCCGTCGGGCATATTTTCAACAAGGCCAATGATGCCAACCGCGTTGACCTTTGCATTACGCGCGGCCAAGGCGTGCATGGTGCCCACCACGGCGGCGGCCCCG
>JBCDLN010000329.1:0-3968 GCA_038745295.1 Pseudomonadota bacterium
CCCGGCTGAGGCCGTGGCGCTTGCCGTCAGCGCTCACGAAAACCCTCACCTTCAATTCCGCGGCCTTCTCCTTTACCCGACGGGCGAGGATTGGCCGCGCGACCAGAGCTTCTTGGATGACACCAAGGCGGGCCTTCGCGATGCAGGCCTTTCGTCTGACATTGTCTCCACAGGCGGCACCCCAAACCTCAAAGACCTTGGCAAGCTCCAAGGGGTGACGGAACACAGGGCCGGCACGTCCATCTACAACGACCGCATGATGATGGCGGCCGGGAGCGCCACACTCGAAGACTGTGCCTTGTCGGTCTACAGCACGGTGGTGAGCCGCGCGGCCCCTGATCGCGGTATCCTGGACGCAGGCTCAAAGACGCTCACCAGCGACACCGGTGGACTCGATGGTTTTGGCCTCATCGTGGAGCATCCCGAAGCCAAAATCGTCGGCTTTTCTGAGGAGCACGGCAACCTTGACCTCACACACACAGCCACAAAGCCAGACGTTGGCGATGTGGTCCGCGTAATCCCCAACCATGTTTGCGTGGTGGTCAACATGGTCGACCACGTGGTGGCGGTGCGCGGCGATACCATCGAGCGCATCATGAGCGTTGATGCGCGCGGCCGCCTCGTCTGAGCGCCCCGCTGCCGCCGCTGTCACTCGGAGGGGGATGGCTCCGCCCAAAGCGTGGTGGTGTGCGGATGCACTTTATCGAACCCACCGGGGTCGCGAGCGCATGTCTCGCCCGATCTGGATCAGATCGGGCGAGGAAAACACGTGCGTTCTTCAGGGGCGAGCACGTTTTTATCTGCTCAGTTTGATTCAAACTGAGCGGATCGTGCTGTAGCGCGTGGGCTCATCGGTTGTGTCCATCAAAAGGGCGGCGATGAGCTGGGTTCGCCAGCGCAAGCTGTCCACTTCGATGTATTCGTGGAGGGTGTGGACGTACTCCCCATCAGGGCCAAGCCCATCAAGGGTTGGGATGCCAAGGGCGCCTGTGAAGTTCGCATCAGAGCCGCCGCCTGCACTGTCATGGTGAAGGGTGATCCCGAGCTCTGAAGCAAGGTGCTTGGCCCGCTCATAAAGCGCCATGGTCCCTTCGCCCCGCTCCCAAACCGGCCGCACAACGCCAAGGCTCACCTCAAAGGCTGTGTGCTCATCCACCTGACGGGAAAGCGCCATCATCTTTTCAATGCCAGCGTCGAGGTCAGACTGGCGCTTGGCCATGGAAAGGGCTTCGGCGTGGCATAGTGTGGGGACACAATTCACCCACCGCCCCCCATTTACAACGCCCACTGCGTAGGTGCAGTCCTCGCTGGTCATGTCCTCGATGAGGGGAATGTGGTCCGCCATCACGCGGATCGCCGATCGCCCGGCCTTAAGCCTGATCCCGGCATGGCTTGCAAGGCCGTGGGCGGTGAGGTTGAAGCGGGCTATGGCGTAGCGGCCGGTGACCACCGCGGGTTCATTCATCAACCCAGGCTCTGGCACCAGGACAGCCTGGTGACGCTTCGCCTCTGCTTCGATGAGGGCCCGTGTCCCGGGTGTACCAATTTCTTCATCTGATGTGAGAAGCACCGTGACCGGCAGCGGGGTGACGGCGCCTGCTGCGTTCAGAAGGCGCACCGCTTCAAGCGCAGAGTAAGTACCCCCTTTCATATCGCAAAGGCCAGGGCCGGTGCAGCGGTCGCCACTCCGTTCAAACGGCAGCTTTTTGAGCGTACCGATAGGATGCACCGTATCGAGATGGGCAAGGATTAAGATGCCGCCTTCACCTTGGCGCGGGTGGGGGAAGGTGGCGCGCACGCAATCGCCAAGGCCGGGCGGGCCGGGGATCGGCTCCACCGAGGCGCCAAGGTGCATTAGGTGCTCTGATGCAATGGCCATCATGCGGTTCACCGCAGCCGGCTCAAACGTGGGGCTTTCGCACTCGATCCAGGGCCTCAGCCCATCAAGCACTTTATCCACATCCACCGGCAGCGATCTGAAGTCCATGGTGTCATTCTCCGTCCCTAGATGTCATTTCCATCAAAGTTGATCATTGCGGAACCGCCGTAGGGGGGCGTGCCTCACTGCTCCCGCCTAGGGTCAATTGTCCCGCGGTGGGCCTGATGCCTCAACCCACGCTTCGCTCCGCCTGCACAGTTGCCGGCCTCAGACGTTGCCGAAACGCGCAAGCGCGTTTCGGTGGGGTTGACCCATCAGACCCACCGCGGGGTGCTGACGGTGTCGGCTCCAGAGGAACGTCGCTGTTTGGTGTCCCACCAAAGGAACATGTTAAGGGTTCTTTGGTGGGGCTTCTGAGTTTCGGTGGAGCTTGGAGTGAACAACCTTCATAGCTTCTACCCCCAGAGCATGTCGCGCCGTGTGCGGAGCGAGGGAAATGCTCGCCCCTTCATAAAACCGCCCGAGGTGGGGAAGTGTGGCGGCCTGTCCCCCGTGTGTCTATCGCATGCGCCATGGGGCATCAGCGCTTTGAGGATCGCCAGCGGCGCAGACCCGCCATGAATGAACGTGGCGCCGTTTTCGCAGCGATGGATTGGCCGACCACCCTCTCGCGCCACAAGGTGTAAAGGCCGGCGGCGGCCACAATGCCAGCGCCTCCAAGGGTCACCCAGTCGAGCACTTCACCAAACATGAGATAGCCTAAAATGAGCGCCCAGATGAGCACCGTGTAGCGGAACGGCGCCACCGCACCCACATCGCCATAGCGCACCGAGCCGACGCCGGTCACATACCCCAAAAGGACCAGCACACCGGCCGTGCTGAGGGTGATGATGTCTTCTGTGCGCATCGGCGCCCAGCCCTCGATGGGTAAGAAAATGGCCGCGCTCACGGTCACGACAGCGGCCGACAAGGCGCTTGCATAAAGGGTTGGCGTGCCCTCGCTGAGCGCGCGGGTGGCAAGGTCGCGCAACGTAATGAAGAACACTGTCAGGATCGCGAAAATCGCATAGATGCTGAACCCGTCGCTGCCTGGGCGAACAATCACTAGCATCCCCAAAAAGCCCACGCAGATGGCCGCCCAGCGCCGCCACCCCACATGCTCGCCTAGGAAAATGGCCGCCGCCATGGTGACGGCGAGTGGTGCTGCTTGGAGCACAGCCGTGGCGTTGGCGATGGGCATATGGGCAAGCGCCAGCATGAATGCGCCCGCGCCAAGAATCTCACCAATCACGCGCCCGGCAAGGGGCCCGCGATCTCGCCGCGGCGGCCGATACCAAAGCGCGCCGGTGTAGGCGGCAAGAGCCAGCAAAATGATCGAGGCCACTAGCCCCCGGATCACAAGCGCTTGGGCCACTGGCACGCTCTGGAACGACAGCTTCATCAGCGCATCGTTGGTGACAAAGGCGGCCATGGACGCGGACATCAGCACCGAGCCGCGCATGTTGTCGGAAAGCTTCATTGCCCGTTACCTGCCTTCCTTGGGCTGTGGGTGCGCGCCTCATCCCAAGTGGATGGGCCGTTGGTGCAGGTGGTCCTGTCGCCGGTTCCGATGCGGGCGTTGGCGAGAGCATATCGCGCCGCACGCGGCGCGCGAAAAATGCTCGCCCCTTCAAACAACCGCCCTAGCCGCCGCCCCCGTTGCGTTGTGCGTCTTGGCGGCGCCTCAATTCTTGGCGGCGCATGGGCATTCCATCGATGAGGTTGAAAAGGGTCTCAGACGCAACGGGCTGATCCCACATCCCCTTCGCGCCGCCATCAAGCCCCACCAGGATGACCCGAAACGCATCGTCCGGCACTTTGAAGCGGCGCCTGAGTGCTTTGGGATCAGCGCGCACAACGGGCCCGCCAAAGGTTGTGAACACCCGGCGAGGCTCGACGATATAGACCGACATGCGTCGGTCGGTAAGGCCGCCGGCATGGTTGGCAAGCTCGGTGGTTTGGCGCGAAAGGTCCGCCGCTGTGTCCGAGGGGGTAAAGATTAAGAGTGGCCGGGTTTCCCAACGGGCCGGCTGGAGTTGACTTGCTTCTC
>JBCDLN010000330.1:0-3893 GCA_038745295.1 Pseudomonadota bacterium
CGACGTCATTGTCGAGAACCTTGACGGTCCGGGGACAACTCACACGCCCAGAAGAGACCTCAGAGACATTCATGCCGACTGAACCATCATGGTTGAAAACAGGTATACGCACGCAACCTGTGTCTAAGCTGGCCTCAACCAGAGGCTCAATTGTCCACGTGCCCGCGCGCGAGAACCGGAGCCGCGTTTCCAAAGGAGTGTGACTTTTTGGCCGAACTTGGGCCCAATGCCACGCTTTTGCCCGCACATCGCGCTGCCATTGAGGCTGTCCGGCCTGACCTTCGTGGCGCGCCCATGCGGCTTCACGCCGATGGTTGGGACTGTCTTGCCATTGAGGTGGAGGCCGATGGAGACAGGCCCTCGCTTGTCTTTAAGATTCCCCACCATGACGGGGCCATCGACCGGTTGCGGCGTGAGCCAAAGACCCTCGATCTTGTGCGGCCTCTGGTGGCGGTCAAGGTGCCTCACATGCGCCTTCACCAGGCGCCGGTGCTGATGACCGAGCACGAAAAAATCATCGGCAGCGCCCTCGATGGCCCAAAATACGACACTCTGTGCGAGCCAGTGCGCCGCCGCCTCGCCTCAGATCTGGCAAGGTTTTACCAAAGCCTCCACGGCCTGGACCCCGCCGCAGTGCGCCAGGCTGACTGCGACGGACTGCGCCAATGGCCCGCAACAAACGTGGTGATGGACACTCTACGGGGCGCCATCCCCGATCGTGCCGTGCTGATCGTTGAGCAGTTATTGGACGCCCACGATGGTCACGGGTCGGACGATGAGGTGTTTGGCCAATTCGACACCCATGGCTGGAACCTTGCCTTCAATTGGGACACGCAACAGCTCGATGGGGTGTTTGATTTTGCAGGCGCAGGAGTTGGCCCACTCCACAGGGATCTATCGTACCCCATGTTTTTGTCGCCTGACCTCACACAACGCGTGGTGGACCAATATCAGCGGCTGACCGGCCGCAGTGTGAGCCTTTGCCGGGTCTACGACGCTCACGGTGCGTTAAGGGTCGTTGAGCTTTACACAGAACTCATGGAGGGCCGGCCGGTGGAACGTTTTGTAGATGCCATCGACCGATTTTGGCACTGGCGGTGCGCGCTTTAATCGCAAAACCCCACTGAGCATTCCATCGTGGGTGACGGGGCATGGCGCTGGTCACAGCAGCAACACACAGGCGGACCGCCCGTCTTCAGGAGAACGAGACCACCAAAAGTTGATGAACTGCGCTGCACGCATCGCCTATGAATTCAGCATGATGGCGCCATTGTCCCATTGCGCAGCGCAGCAGAACCCTTAACATCCTGGGTGATGCGCCACATTTGTCACCCGGTATGAATGAATCCCTGGTTGCGCGTCGGCGATCAGATATCCAGGATGGCGTGGATGACGAGCCTTCCGAATTCGGAAATCCCCTGGTGGCGCAGGCAGGCCTATCGAACGGCAATGTCCATGAAGACCGCTTTACAAAATGCCGTCAGCTTGCACGATGGGCGCGCCGGCCCCGATCAGGACAAAAGCGATGATGGGGACGGTAATGACAATGCGCCAGGCACACTTGTCATCAGCCGAACGAAACCGGCCACCAAGCGGCCGAATATGTATAGAGTCCTACTTTTGAACGATGATTACACGCCCATGGAATTTGTAGTGCATGTTTTAGAACGATTCTTCCAAAAGTCGCGCGAAGAAGCGACCCGCGTCATGCTTCATGTTCACCATCACGGGGTGGGCGAATGTGGGGTCTATACTTACGAGGTCGCAGAGACCAAGGTGACGCAGGTGATGGACTTTGCGCGAAAGCACCAGCATCCTCTCCAGTGTGTGATGGAGAAGAAATAGGAGCGAGAATGCCGTCGTTCTCCCGAAGCCTTGAAAAGGCTCTGCATCAGGCGCTCGCCGCCGCCAATGAACGTCGCCAGGAATATGCGACGCTTGAACACCTTCTCCTCGCCCTGGTGGATGATCAGGACGCCGCCGCCGTCATGCGGGCGTGCAACGTGGATCTTGACCGCCTGAAGCGCGACTTGTCGGACTATATCGACGCCGAACTCGACAATTTGGTCATTGACGGGGACGACGATTCTAAACCCACGGCAAGCTTCCAAAGGGTCATCCAGCGCGCGGTGATCCACGTCCAATCATCGGGCCGCGAAGAGGTGACGGGCGCAAACGTGCTGGTGGCGATTTTCGCTGAGCGCGAAAGCCACGCTGCCTATTTCCTGCAAGAGCAGGAGATGACGCGCTACGATGCGGTGAACTACATCAGCCACGGCATTGCCAAGCGCGCCGGGATGGACACCGCCCGCAACCGCGATTCTGACGAAGAGGCCGCGCCGGAGGAAGCGAACGGCGGCAACAAGCGCAAGACCGACGCGCTGGAAGCCTACTGCATCAACCTCAACGAGAAGGCCCGGAAAGGCAAAGTCGACCCCCTCATCGGGCGCGACAGTGAGGTGAAGCGCACCATCCAGGTGCTGTGCCGGCGGCAAAAGAACAACCCGCTGTTCGTGGGGGATCCCGGCGTGGGCAAAACCGCCATCGCCGAAGGGCTCGCCAAGCGCATCACCGAAAACGATGTGCCTGAGGTTCTGTCAAGCTCCACCATATTTGCGCTGGACATGGGGGCGCTGCTCGCCGGCACCCGATACCGCGGCGATTTTGAAGAGCGGCTGAAGCAGGTCGTCAAAGAGATCGAAGAGTACCCCGGCGCCATCATGTTTATCGACGAGATCCACACCGTCATCGGTGCTGGCGCCACGTCGGGCGGGGCGATGGATGCCTCCAACCTCTTAAAGCCCGCGCTCTCGTCGGGGGCGATCAAGTGCATCGGCTCCACCACCTATAAGGAGTACCGCCAGTTCTTCGAAAAGGACCGGGCCCTTGTGCGGCGCTTCCAAAAGATCGATGTGGCTGAGCCCACCGTCGATGATGCCATCGAGATTTTGAAAGGCCTCAAGCCGCGGTACGAGGAGTTTCACCAGCTCCGCTTCACGGGCGATGCCATCAAGTCCGCCGTGGAACTCAGCCACCGTTACATCAACGATCGCAAGCTGCCCGATAAGGCCATCGATGTGATTGACGAGACCGGGGCCAGCCAGATGCTCGTGCCGCCGGCCAAGCGACGCAAGACAGTGGGCGTGAAGGAAATTGAGGCGACCGTCGCCACCATGGCGCGCATCCCGCCCAAAACCGTGTCGAAGGACGATGCTGAGGTGCTCCTCAACATCGAAACCAACCTGAAGCGGGTGGTTTACGGTCAGGAGGGGGCAATTGACGTGCTCGCCTCAGCCATCAAGCTGGCACGGGCTGGACTGCGCGAGCCCAACAAGCCCATCGGCTCCTACCTCTTCTCCGGCCCCACGGGCGTCGGTAAGACTGAGGTGGCCAAACAGCTTGCCGAACTCATGGGCGTGGAGCTTCTGCGGTTCGACATGTCCGAGTATATGGAGCGGCACACCGTGTCGCGGCTGATCGGGGCCCCTCCGGGCTATGTGGGCTTTGATCAGGGCGGTCTTCTCACAGATGGCGTCGACCAGCACCCCCACTGCGTGCTCCTGCTCGACGAAATCGAGAAAGCGCACCCGGATCTTTTCAACATCCTCCTCCAGGTGATGGACCACGGCAAACTCACCGATCACAACGGCAAGCAAGTGGACTTCCGTAACGTGATCGTGATCATGACCACCAACGCTGGCGCTGCGGACCAGGCTAAGGCGCCCATCGGCTTCAACCGTGCCCGCCGCGAAGGCGAGGACATGGACGCCATCAACAAGCTGTTCACGCCCGAGTTCCGCAACCGGCTGGATGCCATTGTGCCCTTCAGCCCGCTGCCGGCGGACGTTGTCCACCGCGTTGTGGAAAAGTTCGTCATGCAGCTGGAAGCCCAG
>JBCDLN010000331.1:0-3893 GCA_038745295.1 Pseudomonadota bacterium
CCACCCCGCCCGGCTGGCGCGAAGCCTACACCACCTGGAGCGAAGCAGGATGGTGCTCGCTCACCGGTGATCCTGCGTTCGGCGGCCAGGGCCTGCCCATGGCCCTCCAAATCGCCCTCACAGATATTTGGAACCAGGCCAACCCCGCCTTTGCCCTCAACCCCTTGCTCACCATCGGCGCGGTGGAGGCCCTCCAAGCCCACGGCACGCCGGAGCAGCAGGCGCTTTATCTGCCCAAGATGATCACCGGCGAATGGGCCGGCACCATGAACCTCACCGAGCCCCATGCCGGCTCTGACCTTGGCGATCTCAAAACCCGTGCCGAACCCCAGGGCGACGGCACCTACCGTCTCTTCGGCCAAAAGATTTATATCTCCTACGGCGAGCACGACCTCACCGAAAACATCATCCACCTGGTGCTGGCGCGCTTGCCCGATGCCCCCGCCGGCACCCGTGGCATCTCTTTGTTTTTGGTGCCAAAACGCCACGTGGCGGCAGACGGTACGCTGGGGGCCGTCAACGACATTCACTGCGCAGGGCTTGAGCGCAAACTGGGGCTCCACGCCTCACCCACCTGCACGCTCATTTATGGCGCTGCGGGGGAGGGGGCGCTCGGCACCATGGTGGGCGCACCCCATCGCGGCCTTTCAGCCCTTTTTACGATGATGAACAACGCCCGCGTCTCTGTGGGCATGCAAGGCGCCGCCATTGCCGAGCGCGCCACCCAAGCGGCCATCCACTACGCGGCAGAACGCCGCCAAGGCCGCACCAAAGGCGCGGCGGACATGGTGCCCATCAAAGACCATGCCGACGTGAAGCGGATGCTCCTCACCATGCGCGGCCTCACCAGCGCAGCCCGCGCCATCTGCTACGCCTGCGCCGTCGCCATCGACCGCGGGCGGGACGACCCCTTCTACGCCGCCCGCGCCGATCTTCTCACCCCCATCGCCAAAGCCTTTGCAACGGATGCAGGCGTGGAGGTCGCATCCATCGGCATCCAGGTGCACGGGGGGATGGGCTATATCGAAGAGACCGGCGCGGCCCAATATCTGCGTGATGCGCGCATCTTCCCCATCTATGAAGGCACCAACGGCATCCAAGCGCTCGACCTTTTGCGCCGTAAGATCACCATGGAGGATGGCGCCGTGCTCACGGCCTTCCTCGCCGAACTTCAAGAAACCGCAGACCGCGCCCGCACAGCAAACACCCTCGCCCTCCAGCGGGCCGCCCAGCACCTTGCCGCCGCCATTGCCGCCGTGGCCGACGCCGCCGCCACCTTACGCGCTCGCCTCGACGAGGCGCCCGAGCGGGCGCTCCCCGCGGCCACGCCCTTCCTCCAAAACCTTGGCACCACAGCGGGCGGCGCCTACCTCATCAAAGGCGCCCTTGAAAGCACCAATGGTCAGGGACCAACCCGGGAGGCTGTCGCGCAGGTCTTTGCCGCAACGCAGCTTGTCCCCGTTCCGGCAGCGTTGTCGGGCGCGCTGGAAAGCGCTGATCACATCGCGGCCTACCAGAGCTAGCCTGAGCCGCCAGCTACGACATGTGAGAGCGCCGCAACCCAGACCCGGTGCAACACCGAACTCAGTCAGTAAAGCCACTGCGGCAGCGTGGTCGCAATGCGCGGAAAGAGCCAAATCACCGCCACCCCAATGGCCTGAAGCGCAATAAACGGCGCGACACCTTTATAGATCGCGCCGGTTGTCACCTCAGGCGGTGCGGCGGCGCGCAAATAAAACAACGAAAAGCCAAAGGGCGGCGTCAGAAACGACGTTTGGAGGTTGATGGCAATCAACACCGCAAGCCAAGTGGGATCGTGACCCATGGTGATCAGCACAGGCACCACCAGCGGCAACAAAATCACGCTGATCTCCACAAAGTCCAAGAAAAAGCCCAGCACAAAGATGAGCGCCATCGCAAAGATCAGCGCGCCTGTGGCACCGCCGGGCATGGCCTCCAGAATGGTCTCAATCCGCTCCTCGCCACCAAGCCCCACAAACACCAACGAAAACATCGACGCCGTGATGATTGTGGCAAAGATCATCGCCGACACGGTCATCGTCCCGCGCACCACCGGCGTCAACAACCCGCGCCGCCGCAGCCGCATCAACGACTGCACGATGGCGGCAAAGCCCACAACAATCAAAACGCCCGCAAACAGCGCCACCACCATATCTACGCTGGTGGTATCGCCGCGCTGGAGCCGGATGGGGTCAACGGCGGCCAAGACAGCAAGCCCCACCAAAGCCGCTACTCCCACCAGAGTGAAACGGGGCGGGCCAAGCCGCGTGCCTGCCATTAAAATAGCGCCCACCGCCCCCACAGCGGCAGCCTCAGACGGCGTGGCAACCCCGCCCAGGATCGAGCCCAACACCGCCAAGATCAGGCCGATGGGCGGCACAATCACCACCACCACCTCGCGCACCGACACCCCACCAGCCTCTTGCAGTGAGGGAAGGTCGCCAGGCCTCAGAAGCGCCCGCACAACAAGATAGACAATGTAAATCCCCACCAGCAGCAGCCCTGGCACAAGGGCAGCCGCAAACGTCTCTCCCACCGAGATGGTGTCGATGGTGAATTTGCCCGCGGCAAACTGGGCCTGCTGGTAAGCATTGCTCATCACATCCGACAAGATGATGAGAAGGGTCGACGGCGGGATGATCTGCCCCAGCGTTCCTGATGTGGCGACAATCCCAGCCCCCAGCGGCGCGCTGTAGCCCGCTTTCAGCATCGCCGGCAGTGCAATCAGCCCCATGGCCACAACCGTCGCGCCCACAATTCCTGTGGAGGCAGCCAGGAGCGCTCCCACCAAAATCACCGAGACGCCAAGCCCGCCAGGCGCCCGCCCAAAAAGACGGCCCATCGTTGTGAGCAACTCTTCAGCAATTCGCGATTTTTCAAGAACAATTCCCATGAACACAAAGAGCGGGATCGCAATCAAAACAGTATTGGTCAGAACGCCGAAAACCCTCTGCCCCAGTGCCCCCAAAAGACTGATATCAAATGCACCGATACTGGCGCCCAGGAGCGCAAACACCATCGCCGAGCCAGCGATGGCAAACGCTGCTGGAAACCCTGAGAGGATCGCCACCACCAGGCCCAATAGCATCACGATATCAAGCATTAGACGCGGGGCGCCTCTTGTGACACTTCACCATTCAGGGCCGTAAGATCGCGCAAAAGCCGCGCCACACCTTGGATGGCCAAGAGCACACAAAACGCAGGCACCAAGGATTTCATCAAGAACGACGCTGGGATGCCCCCCACCGAGATAGGCCCTTCCAGGATCGCCCATGAGCGCCGCACCATCGGCCAAGACCAGTAGGTGAGGAGCGCCAGAGCGGGGAGCAAAAACACCAGCGCCCCCGCCACATCGATCACAGCCTTACCGCGGACACTCAGCTTTCCATAAAAGATGTCGACACGGACATGGGCATCCACAAGGTAAGCATAACCCGCTCCAAGCATAAAAAGCGCTGCATGAAGATAAAGCACCGCCTCGGTCGCAGCGATATTGGAAACACCATAGACATGCCGCGCCAGAACGATCCCGAACTGCACCAACACCAAAATCAGCGCAATCCACGCCACGATATGTCCCACGAGGCGGTTGACCCCGTCGAGGAAGCGGCTGAGCGCCATCATCTCGCCTAGCCACCCCGCCTCACCGCCGTGATCAATACTTAACGTCGAGCTGGCGTGCGTTCATCTGCCCGTTGTCGGCATAAGGCATGTAGCTCTTCATCAGGTCGCGGTAGGAGACAAAGCTCTCCGTGATTGTTTTGACCAGCGCATCATCATCGTTGCGCAGATCTTCGATCACCTCGTTGGCCGCCCGGCCCATTTCCACGATCACATCTTCAGGCAGTTTGCGCACCATCACACCCTGCTCA
>JBCDLN010000332.1:0-3830 GCA_038745295.1 Pseudomonadota bacterium
AGCGCGTTTCGGTGGGGTTGACCCATCAGACCCACCCCGGGATCCTGACGGTGTCGGCTCCGGAGGAACGTCGCTGTTTGGTGTCCCACCAAAGGAACATGTGAAGGGTTCTTTGGGCGCACTTCTGAGTGTTGGCGGGCCCTAGAGTGAATAACCTTTATAGATTCTACAGCTACAGCAGCGCTTTTGGGCGGGCTCCAGACGTCGGCTGCTGATCTCGGTCCGTCCGACAGCGCTTGCGCGCGGGGTTTCGCGGCGTTTGGTCCTGCAGCCTTCTGCCAATCACGCGCTACATCGCGATGTGTAGATGGGGGTAGGCGCGGCGTGCAGATTGTTTGGTTCAAGCGCGACTTGAGGGTGGAAGACCACCGCCCTCTCGCAGACGCCGCCCGCGCCGGCGCCGTCCTACCGCTTTACATCATCGAACCGGATCTATGGCGGGCGCCTGATGCGTCAGCACGCCACTACGAGTTTATCACCGAATGTCTTCAGGCTCTTCGGGCCGATCTCCACCAACTTGGCCAGCCCCTTGTGGTTCGGGTGGGGCGCGTTGTGGATGTGCTGCAGGAGATCCACGACACGCATGCGGTGGCAGCTCTTTGGTCGCACGAAGAAACAGGCAACGCACTCACCTACGCTCGAGATAAAAACGTCGCCGCATGGTGCCGCGAAAACGGCATCGATTGGCACGAGATTCAGAATCACGGTGTTGAGCGGCGCCTCAAGTCACGCAACGGCTGGGCGGACCGCTGGCGCAAACATATGCGCGAGCCTGTGGCACGCCCGCCGGCGCTCGCCCCCGTTGATCTGGAAGCTGGTCTCATCCCCACAGCTTTTGAGCTTGGCCTTGAAGCTGACCCATGTCCCCATCGCCAGATAGGCGGCCGCGCTCAGGGACTGGAACGGCTGGAAACCTTTTTGGCAGAGCGGGGCGAAACCTATCGCCAGGCAATGTCTTCGCCCCTTAGCGGGGAGACGGCGTGTTCGCGCCTGTCGCCTCACCTGGCCTGGGGCACCCTGTCCATGCGCGAGATCGTGCAAGCCACTTGGGCCCGGCAACAAGCGCTCAAAGCAGCTGCCCCCCCTTCAAAGCTTTGGCGCGGGGCGATGAGCTCATTTTCTGGACGGCTGCATTGGCACTGCCACTTTATCCAAAAGTTAGAGGATGAGCCGCGGATCGAGTTTGAAAATTTCCATCGCGGCTATGATGGGATGCGCCCGGCCGCTCCCGATCAAACCCGCCTTGCAGCGTGGGCCAACGGCGAAACAGGTTTACCCTTTGTGGATGCTTGCATGCGCTCTCTCAGCGCAACAGGCTGGCTCAACTTTCGAATGCGGGCCATGGTGATGGCCACAGCCAGCTACCACCTTTGGCTGGATTGGCGGGCCCCAGGGGAGGTGCTGGCCCGCTTCTTCACCGACTATGAACCAGGGATCCATTGGAGCCAGGTGCAAATGCAGTCCGGCACCACGGGGATCAATACTGTGCGGATCTATAACCCCGTGAAGCAAGGTTATGATCAAGACCCCACGGGCGAATTCACCAGACGCTGGGTGCCCGAGCTTGCTCACCTTGATCAAAAACACATCCACGAGCCTTGGAAAGCGCCAGACGCTCACAACGTCATTGGAACGCGTTACCCCGAGCGCGTTGTGGACCATTTGGAGGCCGCCAAAACGGCGAGGCAAAAGGTTTGGGCCGTGCGCCGCGGGCCCGCCTATCGCAGCGAAGCCACCACCATCCAAGAAAAGCACGGCAGCCGCCGGAGCGGGATCGCCCACCGCGGTGCTCCCCGACCCAACGCGACCGCCGACCAGCTCGCACTCCCTCTCAAGGACGCGAGATAGCGACCTTGATGGCCTCCGCCAGGCTTCTCAATCTCACCTAGCCAACGGCATATATGCTATGACCACGTCAACACATCCGCCCCACCAGCCTGACCTTTTGGATTTCGGCACCGAAAGCGCTGAAGCAACCTCCTTCACCCCGACCCGCGCGGCAGGGCTTGCCAAACTCAAAGTATTTGTGCCCAAAGCCGGCTCACAATACCAACGCTCACGCAACTATGACTTTGGGCCGGACCGCAGGACCAACGTCTCGTGCTTGTCGCCTTACATCAGGCATCGGCTGATCAGCGAAGTGGATGTTCTCGGCGAGGTTTTGGATCGGCACACGCCGAACGCTGCTGAAAAGTTCATTCAAGAAGTGTTTTGGCGCACATACTTCAAAGGCTGGCTGGAACATCGCCCTGGCATCTGGAAAGACTATCAGCACGGCGTCAGCGCATCCCTCTCGGTGCTGAGCAAAGACGGCCGTCTGCGCAAGACCTATGACGATGCGGTGAGCGGGCGCACTGGGATCGATGGGTTCGATGCGTGGGCGGTGGAGCTTGTTGAGACCGGTTACCTCCACAACCACGCGCGCATGTGGTTCGCCTCGATTTGGATCTTCACTTTACAGCTTCCCTGGCACCTGGGCGCAGACTTTTTCTTGCGCCATTTGATCGATGGTGATCCGGCCTCCAACACATTGGGCTGGCGTTGGGTTGCGGGGTTGCACACGAAAGGCAAGGTCTACCAAGCACGCGCCTCCAATATTGAAAAGTATACTGACGGTCGTTTCGATCCGCGGGGCCAGCTCGAGGATCACTGCCTTCCGCTTTATGACGAGGCGGACGAAACGCTTCGCCCCCCGCGTGACGCTGCGGGCGCATTGCCGAGCGAAGACTACCTCCTCATCGTGACCGAAGACGATGGGAGTCTTGAGCTGGCTTTTCCTTTAGAACCAGCGGCTGCGCTTGGCCTTGTGGCAACGGAGGATCGCTCTGTGCTTCCCGTCGGTCGCCTCGCAAAAGCGTTTGCACATGGTGCGGTTACAGATGCTTTGCACCGCGGTTCGGGCAGCCAATCTGCACCCATCGTGGAGGGAGCCGACTGGGCGGATGCCATCATTAGCGCCTGTGAGAGCGCAGGCGTGCGCCACGCGGTGACAGCCTTCTTGCCCGCTGGGCCGGCGGCCGACCGCATGGCGAGCGCACACAACGCGATCAAGAACGCGGGCATCACCATCCACCAAATGCGGCGGCGCTACGACACGCTGGCGTGGCCGCACACCACGAAGAGCTTCTTCGGCCTCAAGAAGAAGATCGATAGCCTTCTGCCCCGTGTTCTTGACCGGTGATCGATTGCGTTACTTCGGATGGCGGAGCTTGTCCGTCGCATTATGGTCGACGGTGAATGTGTGCGGATCAACAACCACCGCATAATCCTCCCGCGCGCCTTTGATGGAGACGTAGCCGTTCAAAACGTCCTGTGCGACGAGGGCTGGATCCCGCTCTAATGCAGGGCCATATCCGCCGCCACCGGGGAGCGTAAGGGTGACCTCTTCATCGGTTTGAAGCCAGTTGCGGGTCTTTGCCTTCAGCGGATTGCCGGACCGTGTGGCAATGGTGCCTGTGGCGCCCGCCTTGCCGCCTTCCAAGCCTTCAGCGGCATAGTGAATCCGGTCATAGAGCCCTGAAAAGATATAGCCATCCTCTCCATCCACTGAGATGCTGAAGGCTTGTGCCAGACCCCCGCGCCACTGGCCCGCTCCCCCGCTGTCAGTGACCAGTTCCCGCTTTGCGATGTGGATCGGCACCAGAGCCTCGATCATCTCCGATTGAACGCCCGCAATACCGGAGGGAAATGCGGTGGCTGACAGACCATCGCGCCCTTTGATGGCACCGCAGCCGCCTGCTGCAAACCAAACATAAGCAAAACGCCCACCATCGGGACGGGTGCCATAGACCTGCGTGTCCCATAATGCATCAAAACTTGCCGCCATCACC
>JBCDLN010000333.1:0-3827 GCA_038745295.1 Pseudomonadota bacterium
CCAGCACATGCCGCGGTGATGACCACCGCACCGCTGTCGCCAGCCGTTGGGCACATCCGGCGCAAGTTCATCCGCGAGCCATCACACCCCAGTTGCCGGGCTCGCTCTTCCACCACCTTCCGCCTCACCACCGCTCGCCGCCCTCTCGCACAACGGTACGTCTCCGCCGTTCGCCGTGATCGCGGCAGCGCTTGCCTGCCTGAAGCGGCATAAACCGCCGCTTCGTCCGGGCGAGAATTGGGCGGCAGGGCTCAGCCCAACCCCGCCTTTGAGGCTCGCAGATGGCGCAACAGCAGTGTTTTGCTGCGCCATCTCTTCCCGGCTCACTCTTGTGCCACCTCACCGCGTGAGGACGGCGCGCGTCATGAAGAGCGTGCGTTCGATCCCTTGCGTCTCGTCCACTGCCAACCGGCCGCATTCGTCGCGGTCAGATCCGTCTCTGCCTTGCGCGCTCTCGCTCTACCGCGCCGGGCACATTCTCAGCTCGTGAAATCGGAGTTCACATGTTTACCAACGCCGCCGCCCAAAGCGCTCTTTCCGCTCTGACCTCCATTACCGACCAAATTGCCAGGACGACCGAAGTGGTCTCCACGGGCCGCAAGATCAACTCAGCTCAAGATTCCACTGCCTACTGGTCCATTGCTGCACGCATGGAATCTGATGTCTCTACGTTCAGCACGATCGTTGACGGTCTCAACAACGCCAAATCGCGCTTTACTGTGACCGATGCTGCACTTGGCACTGTCTATAACAGCCTCACCGAAATCCAGACGGTTCTGGTCGCTGCCCAGGCGCCTGGTGCTGATCGCGCTGTGCTTCAAAACCAAATCACCGGCTACATCACCGACATCAACAGCGCCATTGCGTCAGCCTCAGTCGACGGTAACAACTTCCTTGCGGTCGATTCAGGTGCTGCCACATACAACGCCAACGCCAGCTATGTGAGCAACGTGTCCTCCGCGGGCGCCATCTCCACCATGAACATTGGCGTGGCCAATTATGCGCTGACAGATGCCGATGCTGGTACAGATGGGATCTTGGAAGCGGACATCACAGTTGATGCTGCAACCCAAACGATCTTGACCATCGACATCTCCGGTCTTGATGACTCCGCGACCGATCTTGCCTTCATCACCAACATCACCTCGGCCGTTTCCACTGCGATGGATAGCGTGCTGACGGCGCAGTCCAACATCGGCGTGGCCCTGAACCGCTTCGACAGTGGCATCTCCTTCGTGGAAGCCTTGTCCTCAGCTAAAGAAAACGCCGTGGCGACCCTGGTGAATGCTGACCTTGAAGAAGAAGCCGCGAATCTGAGCGCGCTTCAGTCGCAACAGCAATTGGCCATCCAAGCCCTCGCCATTGCCAACTCACAATACTCCAACGTCCTGCGCCTCTTCGCGTAAGACTTTGCCCGCTCGGCCAACACCTGGCTGAGCGGGCAACCCACCTGACATCATTAGAATATCTTTTCTCGCCGCCAGTCTGCCGTGCGTCTTACTTCAGATGGTTTTCTCTTGAGAGTCTCAACGCGTTCCATTTTTGCAGCGACACTCTCCACAAGAAGCCTGGCTCGGTTGCCGCAACGGCGTCGGAGCGGGCGGCGGTCCGGAGCCGGGGCGCTGTCGAGCCAGGCGCCTTTTTTGAAAGGGGTAGCATGATCGACCGCGCCATCTTGACTGTTTGCGTCGCCCGAGGTGCTCAAACGCCACCAAGGAACATGTGAGGGCGCCTGTCCCCCAAAGCCCGCCATCACTGGTTGACGCCCTGAGCCAACGTGGAAGGGGGTGCAAGGCACGCTGCGCTCTTCGGCCTTGCACCCCCTTCCCCGTCGGCTCTTTTCGGGCACCAGCGACGACGGGCTCCGGGGAACAAGCTTGGGCCGATGCCGTGTTCAGTCACAAGAACGCGCTGGCGGGGGCCATCAACACACGGCTCTAGAGCACGATCCGCTCAGTTTGAATCAAACTGAGCGGATAAAAACGTGCTCGCCCGAGAAGAGCGCGCATGTTTTCCTCGCTAGCCGGCGCGTGGCGCAAGGAGGCTGAGGCGTTCGACGTGGGCGAACTTGGCGGCGCGACCGGCACCTAAGATGGTCGCTCCGGTTGCTGTCCATTCCCTGGCAATGTCGGCATAGGCCTCTGGATCGAGCAATTGAGCCTGTTGGTTGGCGGCTTCGGTGGGGGCGACATGGGCGTAACCACCAAATGGCGCGCCTTGGGCAATCTGTTTGAGCCATTCCATGGCTTTTGTGACGACAGTCGGGGATTGTGAGCTGACAAGCCAAGCGCCCACACTGATGCCCGAAAGGGGCGCAGCCGCTTGGGCAACCGTTTCGCCGCCTGTGGTGAGAACCGGTTCTCGACCATTGAGGCTCAAAGCGACCCATACAGGCCGCCCTGTACTGGACGCGGCGCGGGCGACCGCGGCGGCCTCCTGCCCCAACGACATCGTCTGACACAAGAAGAGGTCAACGTAGGGCGCCATCACCAGAGCTTGCTCGGCGATTTCGGCCTCGATCAACGCAGGCGGCGGGAGATGGTCCGGCTCGTTCACGGCGCGGACCGGACCCAACACGCCCGCGACCAGCGCCCCTGGGTTCAATGTGTCGCGCGCCAGCATCGCAGCTTCACAGGCGCTCACGTTGATCGGGGCAAAGCGATCGGCAAGGTCTGCCATGTTCATCCGCCACCGGCTGAGGAAAGCCGTTTGCGTGCGGATCACCATGGCGCCCATTGCAAGACTGCTGCTGTGTGAGAGCCGCAGCGCCTCTGGTTTGTCCACTCTGCGGCACAAAGACTGGATGTCTTCGATGGTGGGCTCACCGTCGGGCAGCCCAAGGGTCTCGCCCATATCGGCGTCCAACACCATAAGGCTCATCTGAGGCGAGGGTTGAGCGCGTCCCTAAGCCAATCACCCAAAAGGTTTACCGAAAGAACCAGGACGGCGAGCATCACGCCCGGAAAAATGGTGATCCACCATTCGCCCGAAAACAGGTAATCCTGCCCGATCCTGATGAGCGTGCCCAAGGAAGGCTGCGTGGGTGGCACACCCACACCGAGGAAGGACAGCGTCGCCTCCGTGATGATGGCGAGCGCCAGATTGATGGTCGCAATCACCAAGACTGGGCCAAGCACGTTGGGCAGCACATGGCGCAGCATGATGAGCCAGGTGGGAAGCCCCATAAGCTTTGCAGCAAGCACATATTCTTTGTTGGCCTCCACCAACGTGGAGCCTCGCACAGTGCGCGCATACTGGACCCAAAACGACAGACCGATGGCAAGTGTGAGGACATAGAACGCGCTTTCTTCTCGCGACAGGCCGGGGAAGAGGCCGCGGGCGGTCCCGTCGATAAGGAGTGCGATGAGGATCGACGGGAAGGTCAGTTGAATATCGGCAATGCGCATGATCACGCTATCCACCGCACCGCCCATGTAGCCAGCCACCAGCCCCAGCGTGATGCCCAGCACCGCCGCAAGCCCCACCGCCGCAAACCCCACGCCGAGGGATATGCGGGTGCCGTAGAGGATGGCTGACAGGAGGTCGCGCCCCTGATCATCAGTGCCGATGATGTAATCGGGGTTGCCGCCACTCATCCACATGGGCGGCGTCAAACTGTCGAGGAGTGACAGGGAGGCAAGGTCGAATGGATCGTGAGGCGCGACCCAAGGGGCAAAGGCTGCCGCCAGAAAGATGACCAGCGTGATGAAGGCCGCAACGATGGTGAGCCGCGACTTGCGGAAGGAGCGGAAAATATCGCTCGACAGGGCCAGCACCAGGAAGCCTCGGGGGCGGGTGGTGACCGCTGCCATGGAGCTGCGCGCAGC
>JBCDLN010000334.1:0-3817 GCA_038745295.1 Pseudomonadota bacterium
ATCGGGCGGCTCATCCTTCCTATGGGGGTGCGACACGTCCATCAGGTCGCCTATCTCGCTCAAAAAATAGGCTGGCGCCAGTGACGTCAGGACACAGCGGGAAAACTTCAGTCCATGATGTGGCGGACAAAGCCCTTGCGTTCCCAGCGGTAAAAGGGAACGGGGCGTTTATCGACGGGCTCCTTCGGGTGAAGGCGGGCGGTCAGTTCGTCGAGCACGGTGATGGTGATGGTGGGGAGCGGCAGGTGGCGTGCCTCATCGATGGGCACCCATGCTATTTCTTCAAGCTCAGCGTCCTCGCCCACAACGGACGGGTCGATATCGTGAATGGTGGTGCGCTCGGCGAGGAAGAAGCGCGTGTCGTACCGGCGGGGCCGGCCTGGCGGCGTGATGGCCCGGGCGACCAGCGTCAGATGACTGAGATGGAGCGCGAGACCGCGCTTAGCAAAGGCCGACAGCGCTGCTGTTTTGGGAGCAAGCTGAGGGTCGGGCTTCGCAATCAGCACCCCCGTCTCTTCGAAAGCCTCGCGCAAGGCTGCGATCCCAAAGGCCCTTTGCCGCGATACACCAACCCGCGCTGAGGTGAAGTGGCCCAAGCGCCGGGCTGTCGCTTCGCCATAGGAGGAGGCAACGGCCACCCGGGAATCGGCTGGGTCCACCCGCCCGCCCGGAAACACGAACCTATTGGGCATGAAGGTGTGGCGGGCGCTGCGCCGGCCCATCAGCACCGATGGCCCTGATGGGCCCTCGCGATCCAAGATGATGAGGCTAGCCGCATCGCGCACCTTGATGGGTGGGTGGCTGCGGTCGCGTTCCTCGCCGGTGAGACGTGCTGTCAGGGCGTCCGGTGAAAGGTCGCCCCGTGTCACGTAAAGCGTTCGCCGTCGGCGCTGAACCCGTGCATACCCTTGGCCCACTGGAAGGCGACAAGTGCGCCCTTAACGGGCCGCAGCAGCGCCAAAGACATCACCACAGTGAGTGGCAAGAAGACCGCTGCGTGCACCCAGAGCGGCGGGGTCATCAGGATCTCGTAGTAGAGCATGATCGCCACCACCACATGGCCCACGATGAACATCACGATATAGGGCGGCGCATCGTCGGCGCGCTGGTGGGAAAGGTCCTCCCCGCAGTGGGGGCAGGTCTCCCGCACGGTGAGGAAGCCTTCAAAAAGATTGCCTTCGCCGCAATTGGGGCACTTGGCCCGCGCGCCACGGAGGAGGGCTGGGGTGACGGGACGGTCGGTCATCGGCGGCCTCTGCGAGGGGGTGGACGGCGGCGCGGGCTTGGGCTTCGTCGGCTGCGCGGGGGAAGCTTGATGCGCGGGCCTGCTTCGTGGTCGACAATCTCAAAGCGCAGACCGCCCGACAAGGGGGCGGCCTCCAATAGCCGCACCGCAACAGGATCGCCAAGTCGGTAGGCGTGCCCTGTATCGGCGCCGATGAGCGCGTGGTGCGTCTCATCGTAGACAAGATACTCCGCGGCGATGGTGGAGACGGGCACAAACCCATCCGCCCCCGTGTCATCAAGGCGGATGAAGAGCCCAGCTTTCGTGACACCCGCGATGCGCCCCGCGAATGTGGCGCCCACGGAGCCCTTCAGCCACCCCGCAATGAGACGATCGATGGTCTCCCGCTCCGCCGTCATCGAGCGGCGCTCTGTGGCGGAGATGTCAGCACCGATCTGGCCGAGCGCTGCCATCTCATCGTCCGTCAGGCCGTCATCGCCGAGCTTTTGGGCGCGGATCAACGCGCGGTGGACAATGAGGTCCGCGTATCGCCGGATCGGCGAGGTGAAGTGGGCGTAACGCCGGAGGTTGAGGCCAAAATGGCCCAAATTGTCGGGCGCATACTCCGCCTGTGCTTGCGCGCGCAGCACCACATCGTTGACGATTTGGGCCTGCGGTGTGCCGGCTACGCGCGACAGGATCGCGTTGAAATGCTCCGGCCGCAGCCGGGTCCCTTTGGCAAGCTTAATGTCGAGCGTTGCCAAGAATTCGCGCAGCCCCTCCACCTTTTGGAGGCTTGGTGCATCATGCACCCGGTAGAGGAGGGGAAGGCCTGCAGCCTCGGCCGTTTCGGCCGCCGCCACATTGGCCTGGATCATAAACTCTTCGATGAGCTTGTGCGCGTCGAGCCGCACCGGCACTGCAATTCCCGAAACGCTGCCATCCCCTTCAAGGACGATTTTGCGCTCAGGAAGGTCAAGCTCCATGGGCTGGCGGCCATCGCGCCCGCGCTTCAAGACGGCGTAGGCGGCATAGAGGGCGGCAATTTGGGGGGCAATGTCGCTGTCTTTGCCGTCGGCGATGGCTTGGGCTTCTGCATAGGCGAGGCGCCGTGCTGAGCGCATCAAGACGCGGTGCACGGTGTGGCGCGTCTTGCGGCCATCGCGCGCAAAGACCATGCGCATGGCCATCGCGGGGCGCGCTTCGCCTTCCCTTAAAGAGCACAGGTTGTTGGAGATCGCCTCAGGCAACATCGGAACGACACGGTCGGGGAAGTAGGTGGAGTTCCCCCTCAGCCGCGCCTCTTGGTCCATCACCGAGCCGGGGCGGACGTAGTGTGCGACATCAGCAATGGCGACGGAGATGATGTGGCCGCCCTCATTGTCGGGGTCGGGTTCGGCAAAGACGGCGTCGTCATGGTCTTTGGCATCGGGCGGGTCGATGGTCACGAACGGGATCTCCCGCCAGTCTTCCCGTCCTTTGAGGGTGGGGGTGTCCTCGCGCGCAGCCTCGGCGGCGGCCAAAACGCGCTCGGGAAACGCGTTGGGGATGCCGTGGCTTTGGATCGCGATCAGCGAGACGGCCGCCTCAGACCCTGCCGGCCCAATCACCTCGACAATCTGGGCCGGCTCGCCGCGCCGTGCGGTGATGCGCACCAAGGTGTCACTCGGGATCTCTGCGATCTGCGCCGGGTCAGCCTGGTAGTGGTCGCGCTCCTTCTTGGAGATGGGCGAGAGCTGCGCGCGGCCCCCGACCCGCTCCACCACCGCCAGCGTTGTGGCGGGGCGCCGCTCCAGGACCTTCATGATCTTCCCGGTCGGCGGCCCGTCCTCTTCCGTTGAGATGCGGGCGAGCACACGGTCGCCAATGGCGGGCGGCCGTTCGCGCCCATGATCGATGATGATCACCTTGGGCGGGTTGCCCTCGCCCTCCCACCGGGTTGGGGTGGCGGTGATTTCGCCATCGCTGGTGGTGCCGTCAATGGCTAGCACGGTCACCCTGGGAAGCGTCCCTGGCTTTTGAAGCCGCTTGCCGGATCTTTCGATGAGCCCGTCATCGGCCATGTCGGCAAGGAGGGATTTTAGCGCCGGGCGGTCGGCGCCCTTCACGCTGAAGGCGCGCGCGATCTCGCGTTTGCCGACCCGTCCTGGGCTATCGGCAATGAACCGCAAAATGTCTTCGCGGGTGGGAAGTTCGAACTCTGTCACGGGCGCTATGTGGGTCGGCGGCGCGGCGGCGTCGAGGGGCGGGCCAAGGCGGGAGGCTAAAGGCCGCCGCGACTTGGCCCGTTTGCCGCCCTGCTATTTGGGTGGCGGTTGGTCATCGCCCTTTGCGGCCGCCGCTTTGCTCTTGGCAGTCTTGCTGGCAGCAGCCTTTGGCTTGGCGGCCTTTTTGGCCTTTGGCTTTGCCTCGCCATCGCCCGCCCCATCGGCCTTCGCCGCTGACTTTGACGCAGTCTTCTTCGCTGTCGTCTTGGGTTTGGCCTTGGTGGTCGACTTCGCCTTCGAAGCCGCCTTTTTCTTGGTGCCACCACCGGCCGCGCGTTTCTTCTCAATGAGGCCAAGCGCTTCTTCAAGGGTGAGGGCTTCAATG
>JBCDLN010000335.1:0-3814 GCA_038745295.1 Pseudomonadota bacterium
CCTGATAGTGACTTGGTGGCCGAGATGGGAGGGATGTCTTCGCCAAACACCTCGCGAAGCGCCTCCATCTCCCGAAGGTCACCGATGGGCGTGGAGGTGGCGTGGGGGTTGATATAGTCAATCTTCCGGTCGCCAGCGTCGGCGATTGCAAGGGACATGCAACGCACCGCCCCTTCGCCGGAGGGCTGCACCATATCATAACCATCTGAGGTGGACGCGTAGCCGACGATCTCAGCCAGGATGCGGGCGCCGCGGGCCTTGGCGTGCTCAAGCTCTTCCAACACCAAAACGCCAGCACCGCCTGCAATGACAAAGCCATCGCGGTTTGCGTCAAAGGCGCGGGAGGCGACGCCAGGGGTATCGTTATAGCGCGAGGACATGGCGCCCATGGCGTCGAAGAGGACCGACAGCGTCCAGTCCAACTCTTCGCAGCCTCCGGCAAACACCACATCCTGCTTGCCAAGCTGGATCTGCTCTGCAGCGTGGCCGATGCACACGTTGGTCGTCGCGCAAGCGGCCGAGATGGAGTAGTTGATGCCCTTAATTTTAAAGTGGGTGGCAAGAGTGGCCGAGGCGGTGGAACTCATCGCTTTGGGAACGGCGAATGGGCCGATCCGCTTGGGGCTCTTCTCGCGCGCAACGTCCGCCGCTTCGACGATGGCGCGGGTGGAGGGCCCGCCTGACCCCATCACGAGCCCGGTGCGTGGATGGCTCACTTCGCCCGGCTCAAGCCCAGAATCGCGCACCGCCTGGTCCATCGCCACGTGGTTCCATGCTGTGCCGCCGCCGTGGAAGCGCATGGCACGCCTGTCCACAGCCTCGCTGGCGTCAAGCGTCGGCGCGCCGTGGACTTGGCAGCGAAAGCCCAGCTCCGCATAGGGTTCAGCGCGGACGATGCCCGAACGGCCCTCGTGCAATGATGCCGTCACCTCCTGCACACCGCTGCCGAGAGGCGACACGATGCCCATCCCGGTGACCACGACCCGTCTCATGACACGCTCCTTCGTGGCGCAGCTACGATTGCTGCGCACCATCTTTAAACAGGCCGACCCGCAGATCCTCAGCCTTGAAGACCTCTTGATCGTCAGCCTTCACCCAACCATCCGCGATCCCAAGGGTGAGGGCGGCGCGGCGGACCCGCTTCAGGTCGATCCCGTATTGGACAAGCTTGACGCTCGGCTCCACCATCCCGGTGAACTTCACCGTCCCAACAGAAAGCGCCCTTCCGCGGCCGGGTGCGCCGAGCCAGCCCAGAAAAAAGCCGAGCATTTGCCACAGAGCGTCAAGCCCTAGGCAACCTGGCATCACGGGATCGCCCTTGAAGTGGCAGGGGAAGAACCAGAGGTCCTCGCGCACCTCAAGCTCGGCTCGGATTTCGCCTTTGCCATTGGCCCCGCCGTCTTCGCTGACGTGGGATATACGGTCAAACATGAGCATGGGCGGCAGCGGCAGCTGCGCATTGCCTGGCCCAAAGAGCTCGCCTCGACCACAGGCAAGAAGGTCATCATACTCGTAGCGCGAGCGCCTGGTGAAGTTCATCATCGCCATCGGTCAACATGGATCGCTTTGGTTCGGAGGGGTCTGCGCGACAAGGCCTTCCCGCACACCGACCCTTATGTCTCTTTGACCGGGTCTGACAAGTCGCCCCGCGTCTTGTGACGTTGATCTCTGCCCGCGAGGCGGCTATATACGAAGTGTCGTGTTCGGTTGACAGAGAGAGACCGTGCGCGCTTCGGGGGACTGGGTACAGGCTGAGCTTGGGGAAACATGGCTGTATTTTTTACGCGGGACACAGCGGACGGGGCTAAAGACGCACGGCGCCCGAGTGTTGACGTGCGCGAAATGCTGAAGACAGCTGGCCTGCGCCCCACCCGCCAACGTGTGGCATTGGGCGACCTTCTGTTTGCCCGGGGCCATCGTCACATTTCGGCGGAGGGGTTGCACGAAGAGGCGGTGAGTGCCCGCGTGCCGGTATCGCTCGCGACCGTCTACAACACGCTCCACCAGTTCACCGAGGTGGGCTTGCTGCGTGAGATCGCGGTGGACGGGACCAAAACCTACTTTGACACCAACACCACAGACCACCACCACTATTTTGACGAGGCAACAGGAGTTGTCTCAGACATCGCGTCGGACACGCTGCAGTTGTCGCGCGTTCCCGAGGCGCCAGAGGGGATGGAAATCAGCCGCGTGGACGTTGTGGTGAGGATCCGCCCCAAGCGGTAAACACGTAAAAAGGCGTTTTTGAGCGCGCTGTGTGAGGGCCGGGGAATTCTCTGGCCCTTTTTTGCTTGTCAGTCCCGCTTTGTTTGCCCGCCAGAGGCGACCAATTGTGGACTTCAACGTTGACCCCGGCGTTGGCTCAGGCGGGAACGCTGGCGTTGGCCCAAGCAGCGAGCCCGGGGTTGACCAGGGCGTGAGGCTTGGGTCTCGGTCCTTCGAGGACTTCTTGAGTTGAGCTGCTCAGTCGAACCGCTCAGTCGGGTAGACGCCCCACAAAGTCCCCTGTGGCACGTGACCGCGCCAACCGTGGCCGGACACAGAACACCATGCACCATCACACGCTTCCACCGATGCAAGAACCAGCGGCTCCAGCAGCGCAGTTGTCTTAGAGCCATCGTTGGCGGACGCCCGAAGTGCCACCGTCTCCCCGTCTGACCACGGCATGACAAGGGCCATCCTGCGGCCTGACAACAATGAGTGATGCACCCAGCCCTTGGCACCGTCGGCATAACGAACGCGCCGCCAATTGCCGTACTCACGCACAATTTCGACCGGGAGCCCAGCCTTCTTAAATGTCCACTTGATCTTATGGCCGGTGGAAGGGCCCACACGCACGTTAACCTTCGCTTTTGCAAGGCTGACGAACCGAGGCACAGGATAACCGCTGGCACCGCGGGTCAGCGCTTCGGCCGCTTTTGCCGTTTCGCCAGCACAAAGGGCGACCATTGCCCCAAACACCATCGCTAACCCGCACCCAAACCCTCGCCGCACGCAATCCTCCCGTTCTGACGCTTGGCGCCATTGTGACGGCAACGGGTTGCGCCATCGTTACCGATTTGGCAGCCGGGTGGGCCTTTGGACGAAGTGCGACCCTGGATGACCTCATCATCGTCCCGCGCCTCCGCCGGAGCGGGTTGGCGCGTGGATGTGTCAGCTCTTCACCATGCGGCTCAACGCCACCGACCTGCGTCTGAAGCCAGCTGAACGCGTCACCATTGTGCAAGAGGCTCTGGGCCTGGTGCCCACGCTCACCCACCAGGTCGAAGCCACCGTCCCTGTCCAGGCTGACCCGCAACCGGCGCTATTGCCATCTGGGGCAACGGTCTCGAAACCATGCCTGTGGAGACGGAAAGTGTGCGGACAGTCCTCGTCACCAGCACGCCGGAGATCTAAGCCTACAAGAGCGCAGACATGACCGTGGCACGCATGCTCGAGTCCCCGCGGCGCCTCGTTGAGGGTGCGCAGACCCTGGCGACCGGAGGTTTGAGCGGTTGGTCGCCCGCTTGGATGCCCGGGCGTAAAGTTTCGGGTCAAAGACTGGGGGTTGTGGGCATGGGCCGCATTGGCGCAGCGCTGACCCAATGAGCGCGAGCCTGCAATATGTCGGCTAGGCACTCCTGTTGCCCCACACGGGGTCAGCCCGCATAGAAGGTAGGACCGACATGGGCGCAAAGGTGATCGTCAACATCAAATCGGTGCTTGACGGCCACCGCCCGACCGATCTTGTGTTGCCGCCCGGCGGCAAGATTCACTGAAAGGTCACTGTTTGGTGGTGACTTTCGCCAATCTGGCGTGGCGTTTTGACGATTCG
>JBCDLN010000336.1:0-3812 GCA_038745295.1 Pseudomonadota bacterium
TACCATGCGCCAATCACCATAAAGGCGTAAGGCGGGATCAGTCTTCGATCAGGTTGGGGTCGATCTCGACGGGGGCTTCCACAAATGGCCGGCGGGGCGGCAGCGGAAACCAGCCGGGCGGCCGTTCGATGACGCCCATCTTATCGGTTGCAAATTCTTCCGCTTGGAAGCCGGCCGGCGGGGTTACGGTGGAGCGCAAGGCGCAGTCTTTGAGCCATACGTCATAGACGGGATGCTCCACTGCATTGAGGCCAGGGCTTGCTGCAAACATCCAACCTGTGAAGATCCGGCGGATCTTGGCATCAAGGGTAATCTCATCCACCTCTGCAAAGACCATTGTGTTGGGCTCTTCGGTGGGAGGCTGCGTATGGCAGGTGCGCGGGGTCACCCGAAGGGCGCCGAATTGGACTGTCTCATCGATGTAGACATCAAAGGAAATGATCCGCCCGGTCACTTTGTCGAGGCCGGAAAACACTGCGATGGGGTTTTCGATCGGCTCGGCGTAAGAGTGGGACGGCGCACCGGCAAGGACGCTGCCACACAGCACCGCTGCCATGGCGAGAGACGCTCTACCCATTAGGCAGCGACCCTATGGGCAATGACTCTCAACCGCACATAGTCCGCAATCCATCGGCCATCGCCCGATCGAAGGACGGGGGCAAGAAGCGCCTCCACGTCATCAAGAACAAGCGAAGCTTTTTCGCCTGCGGCGTGGAAGAACGGCATGCGAAACGTCTCAATCCAGCCGCGAAGACCTGTTGGCAAGAATGTCGGCCGGGGCATCAGCTCAATCCGTTCCACCTCAAATCCGCGCTCTGAAAGAAGTGCGCGATATTCGTCAGGCGTTGGGAAGTACCATACGTGCGCTAGCGTTTCGTCGATGCCGTGCCGGTGAGCCATGGCTCTGAGCGCGGTGACGATGGCGGCCACATTCCCGTGCCCGCCAAACTCAGCAACAAAGCGGCCGCCAGGTTTAAGCGCGCGATAAATGCCGTCCACCACCGACGGTGCGTCGGTCATCCAATGGAGCGCTGCGTTGGAAAAAACGGCATCGAACTCGCCGTCAAACGGCAGCGCTTCGCCCGAATGAACCCGCGCGTCGAGCCCCAGTTCTTGGGCGGATTGAACAAAGCTCTCGCTGGAATCAACGCCCACCACACGAGCGCCCGCATTGGCTATCTTTTGGGTCAGATGCCCGTCACCGCATCCAAGGTCCAAAACCCGCTCGCCCGATTGCGGCTCCAGCCAATCAAGGATCCCCGCACCCAGTTCGCTCACGAAGCGGGCATTCTTCCCATAAACTGCGCTCGACCAGGTTTGCTCTTTTGTGGCGGTCTGCATCCTCAACTCCTACGCGGTGCGTTGCAGATTATGTCACGCAATGCGCTCTTCAGTCCTCACCCTAGAGCGCTGGATCAAGCCGGTCGATGGCTGCGCGCAACTTGTCGAGCCGTGATGATGTCTCATCACTTTTCTGGCGCTGCTCCTCAATGGTCGCTTCATCGGCCTTTTCAAGAAACTTGGGATTGGCGAGCCGCCCGCTGATCTTTGCCATTTCCTTTTCAAGGCGCGCCATTTCCTTGTTGAGCCGGCTCCGCTCAGCGTCAAGGTCCACAAGGCCCTCAAGGGGAAGGCACACCACAACGTCCCCCACAACAGCTTGCGCCGCATTGCGCGGCGCCACGTCCGCAACGGCGATGGTTCCGGCGCGCGCAAGCCGGCGGATCGCAGCATCATGCCGGACGAGCCAGTTTTCGTGAGAGGGATTTGCGCCGACCAAAATGAGATCCGCCTCAAGGGCCGCCGGCACGTTGGTTTCGGCGCGCACGGAACGCACGGTGGCGATGAGGTCCACCACAAAGTTGATCTCAGCCGCCGCGCTCTCGTCGCGCGGACCATCTCCCGGCCAGCGTGCATGGATAAGACGCGTGGCGCGTGTCGTCCCTGAGCGCTCAGCGGTGATTGCCCAAAGTTCCTCGGTGAGGAAGGGCATGAAGGGGTGCAGCACCTTCAAAATCGTATCAATGACCCAAGCTGTCGTGGCTCTGATCTCGTCCTTTTCAGAACCGTCAGGTCCAGACAGGACCGGCTTCACCAGCTCCACATACCAATCGCAGAAGGTGTTCCAGGTGAACCGATAAATGGCCGCTGCAGCATCATTAAACCGGTAAGCCGCGATGGCTTGCGCCACATCGCGCTCAGCGCGGCTTGCCTCGGTCACGATCCACCGCGCAAGGGTCGATTGGGCGCAGCTTGGATCAAAACCAGCAACGATTTTGCACTCATTCATATCGGCAAAGCGCGTGGCGTTCCAAAGCTTGGTGGCGAAGTTGCGGTAACCTTGGACCCGCGCCTTGGCAATCTTCACATCGCGGCCCTGTGCCGCCATTGCCGCGAGCGTAAAGCGCAGCGCGTCGGCGCCGAACTCATCCATCAGCGCCACAGGGTCGACGACATTGCCTTTTGTTTTTGACATCTTGGCGCCCTTTTCATCGCGAACGAGGGCGTGGATGTAGACAGTGTGAAAGGGCTCGCGGTTGAGGAAGTGGAGCCCCATCATCATCATCCGGGCGACCCAGAAGAAGATGATGTCAAAGCCGGTGGAGAGGACACTGGTGGGGTAGTATTTGCGCAATTCCGGGGTTCTGTGCGGCCAGCCAAGCGTCGAGAATGGCCAAAGCGCAGAGGAGAACCACGTATCGAGGACGTCCTCGTCCCGGTAAAGGATGGTGACTTGGTGGGCTGCGCTGCTGGCGGGTGCAATGCCGTCAAGCTCGCCAGCGTCCACATCGCCGGCGATCTGTGGTGGCGGCGCCTTATCGCTGCGCGGCTCTGACGCAGACGCGGCGCTAGCCCGCCAGGCGGCCAGCGCCTCATCGCGCGACTTCACAAGGACAGTCCCACCGTAGCGTGTCTCAGCAACGCGCAAAGCATCCGCTTCGGTGCGCTCAACGATAATATGACCGTCAGGCCCATACCACGCGGGGATTTGATGCCCCCACCAAAGCTGGCGCGAGATGCACCAGGGCTGGATGTTGTCCATCCAGTCAAAGTAGGTTTTGGACCAAACCTCAGGGACAAACCGCACTTTGCCCTCGCGCACCACGTCACTGGCAGGCTCGGCAAGGCGCTTGGCGTTCACATACCACTGGTCGGTGAGAAAGGGCTCCACCGCAACGCCGCTGCGATCGCCGAACGGGACTTGATGGACGTTGGCCTCAACCTGGTCGAGGTAGCCCGCCTCCTCCATCGCCGTTTTGATCCACGCGCGGGCCTCATAGCGGTCTTTGCCGTGGAGGGCAGCAATCAGTGGCCGGAGTGCAATCGCGTTGAGCCCCTCCGCAAACGCCTCATTGTCCTGAAGCGACACGGCGGCCTGGGCATCAAACACGTTGATCACAGGGAGCTTGTGGCGATTGCCGACTTCAAAGTCGTTGAAATCGTGGGCGGGGGTGATTTTGACCGCACCGGAGCCCTTTTCAGGGTCTGAATAGTAGTCGGCAACAATGGGAATGCGCCGGCCCACAAGGGGTAAGATCACATCGCGGCCGACCATTGCCCGGTAACGATCATCTTCAGGGTGAACGGCAACGGCGGTGTCGCCCAGCATCGTTTCGGGCCGCGTCGTGGCGACCACAATGTACGTGGTGGGGTCATCTGGATCATAGACGGTGTCGGCGAGGGGATAGCGAAAATGGGTCAACTCGCCCGTGATCTCGCGCGATTCCACCTCAAGGTCGGAAATGGCGGTGAGGAGGCCCGGGTCCCAGTTCACCAGCCGCTTGTCGCGATAGATCAGCCCTTGCTTGTGA
>JBCDLN010000337.1:0-3785 GCA_038745295.1 Pseudomonadota bacterium
CATCTCGGCCGCTTGCGCGACGACCAACGTGTGCATCGGCCACGCTGCAGAGCAGATCCAGCTTGGCAAGCAGGATGTGGTGTTTGCCGGAGGCTGCGAGGAGTTGGACTGGACGCTGTCGGTGCTCTTCGACGCCATGGGCGCCATGTCCTCACGCTATAACGATACCCCTGGCGTCGCCTCCCGCGCCTTTGACGCGAACCGCGATGGCTTTGTCATTGCAGGCGGTGCTGGCGTTTTGGTGGTGGAAGAGCTTGAGCACGCCAAGGCCCGCGGCGCCCGCATCCTGGCTGAGGTCGTCGGCTACGCGTCCACCTCAGATGGTTATGATATGGTGCAGCCCTCCGGCGAAGGGGCGGTGCGTTGCATGTCCCTTGCAATCGCCGACGCTGGCGACCGGAAGATCGACTATATCAACCCCCACGCCACCTCCACGCCCATCGGTGACCTTCGGGAGATGGAGGCGCTTCGCGAGGTGTTTGGCGAAGACATCCCTCCCATCTCGGCCACCAAGTCACTATCAGGCCACTCCCTTGGTGCGGCAGGTGTGCACGAGGCCATCTATTCGCTCATCATGATGCAGTCGGGCTTTATCTCAGCCTCCGCCCATATTGATGAGCTTGACCCCGCATTCGAAGGGTTCCCCATTGCGCGCGAGCGGGTCGATGACGCCCAAATGGACACGGTGCTATCCAACGGATTCGGCTTTGGTGGGACCAATGCCACTCTTGTGATGTCGCGCTTCAATGGCTGAGGTCACAGGCGCCGGCCTGATGACCGGCAAGCGCGGCATCGTGATGGGCGTTGCCAACAATCACTCCATCGCCTGGGGGATTGCCCGCCAACTCCACGCCGAAGGGGCTGAGATCGGCCTCACGTACCAAAACGAACCTTTTGGGCGCCGGGTGCGCCCCCTTGCCGCTGAACTCAACGCCGCGTTCCTCATCCAGTGCGACGTGGAAAGGATCGAAACGGTCGACGCCCTTTTTGACAAAGCGGCAAAGGAATGGGGTGCGCTCGACTTTTTCGTCCACGCGGTGGCGTTCTCGGACAAAAATGAGCTGAAAGGCCGCTACGCCGACACCACGCGGGACAACTTTGTCCGCTCCATGGTGATCTCGTGCTTTTCATTCACGGAGTGCGCCAAACGGGCCGCCGCTTTGATGACGGGTGGCGGGTCTATGCTCACCCTCACCTATGGCGGCGCGGTCAAGGTGATGCCCAACTATAACGTCATGGGTGTTGCCAAAGCGGCGCTGGAATCGTCGGTGCGGTACCTGGCCGCCGACTTTGGCGCCGATGGGGTGCGGGTCAATGCCATCTCGGCCGGGCCGGTGCGCACGCTCGCAGGGGCCGGTGTCACCGATGCGCGGCTGATGTTCAATTATCAGCGCAAACACGCACCTTTGGAGCGCACCGTCAGCATTGAAGAGATCGGCAGGACCGGCGCTTACCTCCTCTCGGACTATTCCTCCGGCGTCACGGGCGAGATCCACTACGTCGACAGCGGCTATAACGTCATGTCGATGCCCAAGCTTGAGGCTTTGCGGGCCGAAGACCGGCGGACCATGAGCGACGAGACGACCGCGTCCCCCCGCTCTGAGCCGGTCACCCAAAACACGTGACCGGACGGGTCCCCGAAGGCTGGCCCGACCCCGCCGCCACCCCTTATGTGAAGATTTGCGGCCTCACCGAGCCAGCCCTTGCTGAGGCGGCGGTGGCTGCGGGTGCAGACATGATCGGGCTCGTGCATTTTGCGCCAAGCCCCCGCCATGTGGATGAGGGGCAGGCTGCCGAGATCGCTGCGGCCGCGCGCGGGGCGCTGGTGGTGGCGCTCACGGTGGATGCTGACGATGGGACGCTCGACGCCCTTGTCCGCAGGGCCGCGCCAGGGGCACTGCAGCTTCACGGGCAAGAATCCCCCGAAAGGGTTGACGAGGTGGGCGCTCGCTACGGTCTTCTTATGAGCAAAGCCATTGGCGTTGCAGCCCCTGGCGATCTCGCACGGGTGCATGACTACAAGGCTCTGCCGGTGCTTGATGCCAAGCCGCCCCGGGGGGCAGACCGGCCCGGTGGCCACGGCAACGTGTTCGACTGGAGTATGCTCAGCGATACGGCAGGGCTGCCCGGGTACATGCTGTGCGGCGGGCTTGACGCACATAATGTCAAGGACGCGGTCGCAACGCTCCACCCTTATGCGGTGGACGTCTCATCCAAGGTCGAAACCGACGGGCGCAAAGACCCCCAAAAGGTGGCGCGGTTTGTGGAAGCGGCAAAAGGCGTGCCCCTTCTCACCCGCTAGCGATCAGCATCGCTTCGGAGACTGCGATCAACATCGCTTTGGAGACTGCGATCAACATCGCTTCGGAGACTACGATCAGCATCGCTTCTGGGCTTGCCACCAGCATCGCCTGTGAATTTGCGATGGCCATCGCGGGTGGACCTCGCGATCAACATCGCCGGAGGGGAGAGGACGGCTGGTCTGACGCGCGCCGTCCCATCCCGCTCTCACACCCGCCCTTGTGCGCCCCGCACCAGCGGTCCGCCCATCAGATGGCCGCTATCCTCAGGGGCAGTTTGTTGTGTTCGGCTGGTCCGGGTGCCGCTCCCGACGGAACATAAACCAGCACTCATTGTCGTCACGGTCATTGAGGCCGACCCAGTTGAACCGATGGTGGCGGTTGCGGTCAGGGTGGTGATGGTGATCGACGACGTGATTGCGGTTTACGTGGCGGGCGCCATGCCTGTGGCGCTCACCATCGATGGTGATCGGATCACCGGGGCGAACGGTACGAAGCGTTTTATCGCCAAAGTTTATCCTGTGCTGGCGGTGTGTGTGGGCCGCACGCGCTGTGATCTCCCGCTTGTCGCCATCGGCCTCAAACCGCTCCCGGGAAAAGCTAAAGTGCGGGCCGCGACCTTCGCGCTGTCCGCGGTGGGAGACTGTGTGGTCGCGGCCCCCGTAGCGGACGGTGTCACCTGATCGGATGTCATTGAAGCTGCGGCCGCCAAAGTCGATATCGTTGGCCTCGCCAAAGCCGCCGCGGCTGCTAAAGGCGCGATTGCCGTCGCCGACGCCGCTATCACCGCCGCCGCCGAAGCCACCGCCACCGCCAAAGTCGCCGCCAAAGCTGCCGTCATCGCTCCCGTCACCACTGTCACCGCCGCCGCCGCCAAAGCCGCCGCCACCACCGCCTCCGCCGCTGCCGCTATCATCGGCGACAGCTGTTGCAAGGCCCAGCGCCAATGCCGCCACAAGGGCCAACGCCCGGCCCGATCCGTTCCAAAGTCCCATGGTCACCCCTCCCTCAACTCGTCACTGCCCGAAACCATCTAAAGCATCGGTGCAGTGAAAGAGATTGAAATTTTTGTGGCAACACAACCCTGAGGCCCCATGATTGGGAAGCCGGTGGGCCTGTCAGTAGCCGCGTAAGGGTTGGCAGAATTGGACGTCGGCATGGGGTATTATAGCGCGGTGCAGTAATCATCGCCCGCCCGGACGCAGGTCTGCTTGACCGCCCCACCGCCCCATGCTTTCACCACACTCCCATACGCGGCAGGCCAATCCGCGGGGCGGCGGCGTCTCCACCGTTCACCGTGGAGCCGCGCATAAGGCCGAGTTGGCGCGGCTGCGGGGGCAGCCAACATCGCCAACCCTCACTCAAACGGCGGAGTAACAAGGGCAACCCATGAGCGAGCGTTTGAACACCTACCGAAACGGGCCGGACGAACGGGGCCGCTTTGGCATTTTCGGCGGCCGGTTTGTGGCCGAAACGCTCATGCCG
>JBCDLN010000338.1:0-3769 GCA_038745295.1 Pseudomonadota bacterium
CACAAAATTGCCCACCCGGGCTTTTGGGCCGATGTCACTTCCGGGCCGAAGCCGCGCATAGGGTCCAATGCTCGCCCCCTCCCCGACCGTCGCGCCCTCCAAATGGGAAAAGGCGCGCACGCGTGCGCCGCGGGCCACCTCGACGCCGGGCCCAAACACTACGTGGGGCTCCACATGCACATCCTCGTGAAGCACCGTGTCATGGCTGAAGAAGACTGTTTGGGGCGCCTCGAGCGTTGCATGGTGGAGGACAGCTGCGCGCATGCGCTGTTGGAAAACCGCCTCAGCCTCAGCCAACTGCGCGCGATCGTTAACCCCAAGCACCTCATCGGCTGGGGCCTCCTCCACCGCAACGGTGAGCCCCTTGGCCCGCGCAATCGCCACAAGATCGGTGAGGTAGTACTCGCCCTTAGCGTTTTGGCACCCAATCTCGTCGAGCGCGTGAAAGGCCGCGCCGGTGCGGATCGCCATGATGCCCGAGTTGCATAACGTCACCTGCCGTTCGGCATCGCTGGCATCGCGCTCTTCGCGGATGGCGGCAACCCCGTTCTCATCGAGGAGCACGCGCCCATAGCCCGCAGGGTCGGCCGCCTGAAAGGCAAGAACAACCACATCAGCGCCCGCTTCAACGCGCGCGCACACGTTGGCAATGGTCTCAGCACGCATCAGCGGATTATCGGCAAACAGAACCAACACGGCGTCGTGGTCGGCGGTGACAGCGGTGCGGGCCGCAAGAACGGCATGCGCTGTTCCAAGCGGCGGGTCTTGCACGTGGGTGGCTGGCGCCCCTTCGAGCTTTTGGGCCCAGTCCGCGCCTTCGCTCACCACAAGCGCGCAGTCCTTGATCCCGGCCGCTTGGGTGGCGGCGATGACATGACGCACCATCTCAAGCCCCCCCACCTTGTGCATCACTTTGGGAACGGCTGAGCGCATGCGCGTCCCTTTCCCGGCCGCCAGGATGATTGCCAGCATTTGCGCGCTCAAAGTCGCCTCCGTGGTTCTGAGATGGACTGCCACAGAGGGCATTCCCTATCGCACTGGGAAAGCCGCGCCGGAGAGCCCGCTGCCGAATCGCTCGCCAAAGGTTGGCGCCAACCAGTTCACAAATGCCAACAGTTCTGCAAGGTTTTGGCGCGCCGCGTACCGATCGACGCGCCGCCGATGCCGCGGACTTTACCCTCACTTGCGCCGCGCACCTTCATCCTCGGTCGGCAAAAGGCTTTGGTTGAGCCCATGCGCACCCTTTCCACCCTCACACTGATCCTCGCCCTTCATAGCGCTGCCGCGGCATTCGAGCCCACGGGCAACGCGGTCGCCGATACGTTTTTGCGCGCCGTCGAGGCGGCAGGATTTGCCGATGCGCGGGCCGCCAGCGTCACGCGGGAGGCGGGCACCACGCGCCTTTTGGGAGTGGCAGCTGGCGGTGAAGGGGGGCGCCAAGTCGCCATCAAAGAGGTCGCCATCGACGCTGGCCTCGTCAACGCTGCTAACGAATTGAAGGCCGACGCGCTGCGCTATGAGGATGTGGCCCTTGGCTCACCGGCGGCGCCACCTTTCGCCACCATTGGTGAGATCCACCTGGCGCGCGTCACGCTTTCGGGTGAGAAGTCCGGCGCTGGCCTTCCGTCCCTGCTGGGCATGTTCGGCACACTCTCATTGCAGGCGCTGAGCGCCCAATCAGCCACCGGCGACGACCTTGCCCTTGGTCGCCTTGCTCTCGACCTTGGCGACCGTGTGGGCGACCGGCAAGGCGGTACGGGAAGCATCGCTGTGGAGGGCTTCCAGTTCGCTCCCGAACTCCTGGGCAATGATGCCAGCGCATCTTTGAAGGCGCTCGGCTACGACACCGTTCAATTGAGCTTTGAGGCGCGGGGCTCATGGGAAGCCGTTGCGGGCGACACGACCCTGGAGACCGCGCAGTTGGCGATCGCCGGGATGGGCCGGCTCACCCTTTCCCTTGACGCAACCGGCCTCACCCAGAGTGCGTATCAGGCCTTGCGCACCACCGGCGCTGATGTTCCTTCAATCCTGGAAGCGCTCGGGAATGTGGGCCTCAGCCGTCTCACCGTCACGATCAATGATGATGGCTTGACGGAGCGCATCATCGCCACCATCGCGCGGGAGAACGGCACCACGCTCGAGGGCGTCAAATCGTCTGCCCGTGCTGCCGTTGCAGGTCTCCTTGCACCGCTGGGTGACACCCCTTTTGCGGCAAAGGCGCAAGCCGCGGCCGAGGCGTTCTTAGCATCACCCGGTAGGATGACGCTAAGCGCTGCACCACAGGAGACGGTGACCGCGTTGCAGCTTGTCAGTGCCGCCATGCTAAACCCCCAAACTCTGCCCACGCTTCTTGCGATCGACGTATCAGCGCCATGAGCCACATTAGCGACGTGGCGGGGCTTCGTGTCGGCCACGCATCGGACTTTTGTGCGCGCACCGGCACAACGGCGATTGTTTTTGACCGACCCGCCGTGTGTGGGGTGAGTGTGCTCGGCGGGGCGCCAGGGACTGTCGAAACCGATGCGTTGCGCCCTGGCAATTTGTGTCCTGCTGTGGATGCCGTCACCCTCAGCGGCGGATCGGCGTTCGGCATCGCTGCGGCCGCCGGGGCGCAGCGCGCGCTCCACCAAGCTGGTCGCGGCTTTCAAGTGGGGCCGCACCGCGTACCCATCGTGCCCGGGGCTGTGGTGTTTGATCTTGGCGGCCCACCCCCTGACTACGCCGCCCTTGGCGAGCGCGCCGCAACGGCCGCCCTTACCGGCACAGACCGCACCATCGGCACCGTTGGCGCGGGGGTGGGCGCCACAACCGCTCGCCTCAAAGGCGGTGTTGGCTCTGCCGCTGAAGCGGTGGGGGATGACACAGTCGGCGCCCTCGTCGTGGTGAACGCCGTCGGCGCGGTGACGGCCGCCAATGGCCCCTGGTTTCGCGCAGCCCCCTTTGAACGGAATGGGGAGTTCGGCAACCTCGCCACCGCCCCCCAAGCCGACTTTGCAACGGTGAACACGAAACTTGACGCAACCCTTGGCGCCAACACCACCATTGCCCTCATCGCCACCGATCGGACGCTCGATGTTGCGGCCGCCACCCGGCTTGCCCGATCGGCCCACGATGGATTGGTCCTGTCCATTTGGCCCAGCCACACCCTCTTTGACGGTGACACGGTCTTTGCAGCGAGCACCGCCACCACGCCGGCAAGGGCAGACCCTCTCGATCAGATGGCGCTGGTGACCGCAGCAAGCCGTGCGCTTGCCCGTGCAGTGGCCAGAGCTGTTTACGCCGCCGAGGCCTTTGAGGGGGACCGCTTTCCCACGTGGCAAGCGCTTTATGGGTCGACCTGACAATCGCAAATCCGTCGGGATGACGAGCGCTGTTGCCGCCTCACACGGTCTTTGCCGCTCGCCACAAGACCCGCTGAAGCGCGCAAGGTTCTACCGGGCAGGCGAACCCACAGCTTCCACCTCGTCGCTAGATATCGTTTCCATGAACGTTGTTCATTACCGAACCGCCGTAGGGGGCCGTGCCTCACTGCTCCCCGCCTAGGGTCAATTCTCCCGCGGTGGGCCTGATGCATCAACCCACGCTTCGCTTTTCAGGGTTGACCCATCAGACCCACCGCGGGATCTTGACTGTGTCGGCTCCGAAGGAACGTCGCTGTTTGGTGTCCCACCAAAGGAACTTGTAAAGGGTTCTTTGGGCGCACTTCTGAGTGTTGGCGGGCCTTAGAGTGAACAACATTCAAAGCTTCTACAGCTAGAGTATGTCTCGC
>JBCDLN010000339.1:0-3755 GCA_038745295.1 Pseudomonadota bacterium
CCCGGCCTCACGGTGGAAGAAAACCTCAAGCTTAGCCAAATCGCGGAGCCGAAAGGCTGGGAGATCGAGCGGGTTTATGAGCGTTTCCCGCGGCTTGCTGAGCGGCGCCGGCAGGAGGGGGTGACGCTATCAGGCGGCGAGCAGCAGATGCTTGCCGTGGCGCGCGCGCTCTGCCGGCAGTTAAAACTCCTCCTCCTTGATGAGCCCTATGAAGGCCTTGCTCCTGTGATCGTCCAAGAGATCGAAAGCATTGTGAGTGAGATCAAAGAAGCCGGCATCACCACCATCATGGTGGAGCAAAACGCCATCGCCGCGCTCCACCTTGCCGATCGCGCCATCATTATGGATATGGGCGAAATTGTGTACACAGGAACAGCGCAAGACGTTCTGGCCGACAAAAAGCTGCGCGAAGACTATTTGGCGGTTTAGTCCCTAAAGCCTCTCGCACGTTGAGATAAACAACGGAACAGGCTGCGTATTATGGGGGTGGGCTCTGGCAGTACCGCCCTCAAAAATGAAAAAAGTTTGGCGCACCGTCATCCATCGTCCTGCCGTGGCCGTAAAGTGATCAGCTCAAGACCAACAAAGAGAGTTTTGAGCCCGACACCATACGGGAGCCATACCTGATGAACCTTCGCAAATTCGCCATTGTCGCTGCTCTTGCCGTTCCGTTCGCGGCCTCAGCCAACACCGCGCAAGCCGATAACATCGTGGAAACCGCGCAAGGCGCTGGTCAATTCAACACCCTTCTCGCGGCTGCAAAGGCCGCTGGTCTTGCTGATGCGCTTGCTTCAGGCGGCCCGTTCACCGTGTTCGCGCCCACCGACGACGCCTTCGAAGCCCTCCCCGCCGGCACCGTGGAAACGCTCTTGAAGCCTGAAAACAAGGACCAGCTCGCCGCGATCCTCAGCTACCACGTGCTGCCGCGCAAGCTCACCTCCAACATGCTGCCCGGCCGTTCCATTCACGTGAAAACCATCAAGTCTGGCGGCGACCGCACGCTGCGCGTCACCAAGTCCGGCGGCGGTGTGACCGTGGACAACGCCACCGTTGTGGCAGCTGACATCAATGCCGACAACGGCGTCATCCACGTCATCGACGCTGTGATGCTGCCCCAGAGCTAAGCAATCTGCGGTTCCCGCTGATCGGTCGCGAGGCAAGATTTGCGGCCGATCTTGCGGGAAAACACACCATGGGCCACATGTGGTGGGCTCACGCGAGGGCGTGAGCATGGCCATGACTTGGTCTTATAGGCGCTTTGTGGGCTTGCCTTGCCGTGATGGACAGGGTGTCGCCAGCATAGTGCTGCCAAGGACCGACACCGCGCGGGGCACTGTGCAAGGACAAATGACTTGATCGCCACCGAAGCGCCCAGCCTTACAGACCCTCGCGATGGCGCGCCAATCGATCAAGGCACCTACGGCCCCGATTGTTTTGAGGCGGTGCTGGCGGAAGTCTCCCCTCCGCACGATATCCGGCGCGACGTGATGCGGGTGATGTTGCGCGATTGTGTGGTGGGGCTTGATGTGCGCGCCCCCATCGCACCTGGACCACGGCTTTATGCGTCGAACCATCAGGCCGCGAGCGACGTGGTGTTTTTCTCGTTCCTGATCGCAGGGCTCAGCCGACAGGATGCCGACATCGTCACCTGGGACGGCTATTACGATCTTGATGCTGCACAGGTAAACCGGTGGCTCCTCACCCATCCTCCTGAAGCGGTCCGCTCACTCACCTCCACCATTCGTCCTCGTATGGTCAACCAGCGCGATCCCAAAGATGTGCGCGGCGTGGCCCGGGCGATCACCAGCAAAATGATGAGCGCCGGCTCATCAGTGAGTTTTTTGTGCGTGGGCGGCGAGACCGAACAGACCGAGGGCGAGCCTATGACCCGCATGGGCGGTGTCTTCCTCGATCTTGTGTTGACCCATCAGATCCCCATCACACCGACGCGCTTCAACTGGGGCTCGTCCGACGCGCGGGAGGGGCGAAACATGTGGACCAAGTCCCTCGCGCCGCAACTCTTCGTAACAGGTGAGACGATCTCTCCCCAGGATCTCATGGGGCTGTCGCGCCCAGCGCAGCGGGCACTGGTGACCGATGCCATCAATGCCCTCATTCTTCCCCGTCCCGAAGGGCACCTTGCGCAGGCGCAGAAGCGTTATGAGCGCATCACCTGGCTGTCACGGATGGCGGGGATGGGGCTCACCAAAGCGATTTTCTGCGATGGTCTTTTCGAAACACCCGCTGGCCAGCTGAGCCCGGGTGGGCGCGATTTTGTCCGTTGGGCGAGCGTGCGTGGGAGCGCTGAAGAGGTGAGCGGGGAAAGCTGGCTCTACCGCTTTTGCCGCTGGCTCTCTGACGGGTTTGCACCAGCACGCCTGCCGCTTCAGGACCGCTACCCAGGACTTAAAGATTTTGTGTAGTCCCCTTTGCCCGCACCGCGTGGCGCAGCCCCTGAGCTCATCGTGCAGAACACGCTGACGATCACGACGTATCCTCTCCTTTTCGATGGGCACAACGATCAACTGTCCGTCCTTGATGCGGGTGGGGCAGCGCGGGCGGTCCAACGGTTTCGCTCCAACCCCACCACAGCCATCGACTTGGAGAAGGCGCGCGCGGGCGGCTTTGCCGGTGGGTTTTTTGCCATCTGGGTGCCATCCGACGATCACGCTTTAGGCGATATCACGGCCATGGCTGAGGCGCCTTTTGACATTCCTCTGCCCGCTCCGGTGCCGCGCGAGGCCGCCGACCGGGCCGTTCACGCCCAATTGTCCATCGCATCGATGCTGGAGCGAGAGGGGCTCATTCGGATTTGCCGGTCTGTTGCAGACATCCGCGCTGCCATGAACGAAGGCATCGTGGCGGCGCTTCTTCATATCGAAGGGGCAGAGGCCATCGGCGAAGATTTGGCCGCGCTTGACGTATTTTATGCAGCGGGCCTTCGTTCGCTCGGGCCCGTATGGTCGCGGCCTAACCATTTTGGTCACGGGGTGCCGTTTCGCTTCCCCAGCGGGCCTGATACCGGTCCGGGCCTCACCCCTGCCGGCCGCGCGCTGATCAAACGGTGCAATGCGCTCAAGATCATGGTGGACTTATCTCACCTCAACGAAGCGGGATTTTGGGATGTTGCTGAGATCAGCACGCAGCCGCTGGTCGCCACCCACTCCAACGCTCATGCCCTTTGTCACAGCGCCCGCAACCTCACCGATGAGCAGCTGAGCGCCATCGCCCAGTCACGCGGGATCGTGGGGGTGAACTTCGCCACAGCGTTTTTGCGGTCCGATGGGCGGATGGCGACCGATGTCCCGCTCGATGTCGTGGTGGACCATCTTGACTATCTCTTGGAGCGGCTGGGCGAGGACGGCGTGGCCTTTGGTTCTGACTACGATGGCGCGGCCGTGCCCCAGGAGATTGCCACAGTCGACCAGATTCCGCTTTTGCGCCAGGCGATGGCGGCGCGGGGGTACAGCCCAGCGTTAATGACTAAGATCTTTCACGACAACTGGCTGCGCGTGTTGAGCGAAACGCTGGGCGGCTAGGTGTAGAAGCTTTGAAGGTTGTTCACTCTCAGCTCCGCCACAGCTCAGAAGTGCTCTGAATGAACCCTTCACATGTTCCTTTGGTGGGACACCAAACAGCGACGTTCCTCCGGAGCCGACACCGTCAGGATCCCGGGGTGGGCCTGATGGGTCAACCCCACCGAAACGCGCTTGCGCGTTTCGGCAACGTCTGAGGCCGGCAACTGTGCCGGCTGA
>JBCDLN010000340.1:0-3743 GCA_038745295.1 Pseudomonadota bacterium
GGTCAAAGAGGTGGGGCTCAGAGTGCCTCTGGTGGTCCGCCTTGAAGGCACCAACGTCGACCAGGGTAAGGCGATCCTCGCCGAATCCGGCCTTGACGTTTTGCCCGCCGATAACCTCGACGACGAGGCGCAAAAAATCGTTGCCGCCATAAAACGCTAGCAGTCAAAGGGCTTCTCAGCTCCGCTGGGCGGGCTCTATCCCTTTAAGAAGCCGCCAGCTTCACCGTCCAGCAAGGCAGAGCGGCGGCAATCGACGGGAAAAGGGCGGGGAGGGGCATGGCGCGGTCCGACACCATCGAATACGCAGGCTTTGTCCGCCGGGTGCTTGCAGGCCTTGGTGACGTGTTGATTGTGGTCAATGTCATCTACGTGATCCAGCAACTGCTTGGCTGGCCCGCGCTGGACGCCTTTGGACCGCCCCCCGCGCCTGATGCGGGGGCAGCGCCGTCAGACCCTCTCATGGTGCCGGCGCTGTGGGCCATCGTTTTGGTGCTGGGCTATGTGTTTGGTCTATCCACGCTGATGCGCCGCTCGCCGGGGATGCTTTTCGCCGGCGTTACTATCCTCACGGCGGACACTTTGAGCGCGCCAGGCTACGGTCGGACCCTGGGCAGAACCGCGCTTGGCGTGATCACCCTCTTCATCGGCATGGTCTCGATCCTGGTCAGCCCCAAGAAGCAAGCGCTGCACGATAAGCTCAGCGGCACCTTGGTGGTGATGACGAGTTCGGTGCCAACCCCGTCCCCGTCCGTCTAGGGGAGCTGCGCCCGCTTTGCTGGCGGCGCCTTGCGGGTGGTGGATAGCCTGCGCGCCGCCTCTTCGCCCCCCGTCCGCGCGGCCTCTGCGGCGCAAGCCGAGCGCGATGCTCATTTTGCAAGATAGGGAACGTCCGGTTGAGGTTCTGCGACGATTGTTCTAGCCAGAGCCCATCGCGCGTCATCACGTTCCCCAAGAGGTGCCATGTCCATCCTCGTCGATAAAAACACCAAGGTCATTGTCCAAGGCCTCACTGGGCGCACGGGCACCTTCCATACCGAGCAGGCGCTCGCCTATCACGGCACCCAAATGGTGGCCGGCGTTCACCCCAAGAAGGGCGGCGAAACCTGGACCGGCGCCAACGGCGATGCCAAGCCGCTTCCGATTTTCACCACCGTTGCTGAAGCCCGCGAAGCCACAGGGGCGGATGCGAGCGTCGTTTACGTGCCGCCCGGCGGCGCAGGGGCTGCCATCATCGAAGCGGTGGATGCGGAAATCCCGCTCATCGTGTGCATCACCGAGGGCATTCCTGTGATGGATATGGTCAAGGTGAAAGCACGGCTTGATCAATCCAACTCCAAGCTTCTTGGCCCCAACTGCCCCGGCGTGCTGACCCCCGATGAGTGCAAGATCGGGATTATGCCAGGCTCCATCTTCCGCGATGGCTCGGTGGGTATTGTGTCGCGCTCAGGCACACTCACCTATGAAGCGGTGTTCCAAACCTCGGCCGAAGGGTTGGGCCAAACCACGGCTGTGGGCATTGGCGGGGATCCGGTCAAAGGCACCGAATTCATCGACGTGTTGGAAAAGTTCCTTGCGGACGACGAGACCACGTCGATCATTATGATTGGCGAAATCGGCGGCTCTGCCGAAGAAGACGCTGCGCAGTTCTTGGCCGACGAGGCAAAGAAAGGCCGCTCCAAGCCTGTGGTCGGCTTCATTGCCGGGCGGACCGCACCGCCTGGCCGGACCATGGGCCATGCCGGTGCGGTGATCTCCGGTGGCAAGGGCGGTGCTGAAGATAAGATCGCCGCCATGGAAGCAGCCGGGATCAAGGTCTCCCCATCACCGGCCCAACTGGGCAAGACGCTGAAAGCACTGCTGGCGGCCTAGAGCAGGTCAAAGCCGGATGGAATCATCCGGCGTCCCGTGCACCCCCGACCGACAAGTGAAGCCTGAGCGCGGCGCGCCTTCATGGGGGCGTAACGCGCTCTAGCTGTAGAAGCCTTGAAGGTTGTTCACTCTCAGCAGCGCCAAAACTCAGAAGTGCTCTGAAGGAACCCTTCACATGTTCCTTTGGTGGGACACCAAACAGCGACGTTCCTTCGGAGCCGACACGGTCAGAACCCCGCGGTGGGTCTGATGGGTCAACCCCGAAGAGCGAAGCGTGGGTTGATGCATCAGGCCCACCGCGGGACGATTGCCCCTAGGCGGGAGCAGTGAGGCACGGCCCCTACGGCGGTCCCGCAATGAACAACGTTGATGGAAACGACATCTGGCGGGCGCTTTGTGCGCGCAAGGAGCGCAAAGTCTCTCTGCCATCGTCTGACACCGCTGCGAGCGCCTTCGTGTCGGCGCTTGATCAGAGCCGATGACCGCAGGAACAGGTGAAAGCGTGGGCGGTCTACGCGAGCTCTGCCTGGTAGCCGATATAGCCTGTGTAAAGGAGGAGGAGCACCGCCCCCTCCCAGCGCGACACGCGCCGGCCAGTGGCCACCACAACAATCAGCACAATCGAAATCAGCACCATCATCGGCACATCGAAAAAGCGCATGCTGTCCGACACCGGGATGGGCGCCACCAGCGCGGTAATCCCACCGATCCCGATGGTGTTATAAACGTTTGAGCCCAGCACGTTGCCCAGCGCGATCTCGGAGTGCTTTTTGATGGCAGCCATGATGGAGGTGGCAAGCTCTGGCAGGGAGGTGCCCACAGCCACCAGAGTGAGGCCGATCACCTCTTCTGACACATCAAAAAGCCGGGCCGTCTCAATGGCCCCGTCCACCAGATACTCAGCGCCCAAAAGAACCAGCACCAAGCCTGCCGCAAGGTAGAACAGCGCCCAGCGCAGCGGCGTGGCACCGGCCTCTGGCACCTCTTCGATCTCAACGGTGCGCTTACGGTCGGAGCGGATCGTGTAGACAAGATACGCCACTAGTGCCAGGACGAAGACGCCGCCCATCCAGCGGTCGATCAACCCCGTGCCCGCGGCAGCAGCAAAGGCAATCGCGGTGATGATGACAATGGAGCCATCGCGGATCACCGCTTCGCGCGAGGTCACGAACGGGCGCATCAACGCCGCCGCCCCCAAAATCAGCAAAATGTTGGCAATGTTGGAGCCCACAATGTTGCCGATGGCGATGCCCGGCGCGCCGCTGAGCGCTGCCCGCAAGCACGTCACGAGCTCAGGCGCGGACGTCCCGAACCCCACGATCACGACGCCAACAACAAGAGGTGAGATGCCAAGGCGCACCGCAATGGCGGATGCCCCGCGGACCAAGAGTTCACCGCCGATCAAGAGTCCGATGAACCCCCCGATGACCTGCAGGGCAAGGATCATGTACGTGTCACCTGAGGATTTGCGTCCACGCGTCGCCTGGGCGCGGGAAAGAATGGAGAAGCTTTGAAGTGGAATAGGGACGAAGCCGCCACAGTTCAACGGCTTGACCTTTTGGGATCTGACCAAAAGCTGAACGCGAGGGCCAAAAAAGGCGGCGTTGCCCCCTCAGTTTGACTGTGCTTTCAGGTGATGGGCATCACCTTGGGCCGGGTGGAGAACCGGGGCGCGGTGTGGGGCGCCAATCGTCAGGCGCCATTTCAAACCCATCAAACGAAAAGCCTGGAGCAACGGTGCAACCCACCAGCGTCCATGACCCGAGCGATTCGGCCGTTTGCCACTCACCGCGTGGCACCACCACCTGCGGGCGCTCACCGGCCAAAATGTTGGGGCCGAGCCGATGGGCCACCGCGTCATGGCCGTTGGGCGA
>JBCDLN010000341.1:0-3725 GCA_038745295.1 Pseudomonadota bacterium
TGGGATCAACCACCAAACAAGCCATCCCACCCATCCGGCAGTGGCCGATGCGCTTGAGCTGGAATGGGCGAATGTGGCCTGGTACGCCAACTGGATGGCTGGCCATGAGCATATCCGCGAGCGGCACTTCGATCAGGCGTGTGGGGCGCTTTACGAGGCGGTCTGCGATCATCGCTGCAGCGGCCATGTGTGGTTCTCTTTGGGCAAAGCACTGGACCTCATCGGCGAAGGCGCCCAGGCTCACCAGGCCTATAGCGTCGCATTTCGCGCTCATCCCGACAATGCGGGCTACTGCAAAGCTTGGTTATGCTCAGCGCCGGGTGCCGACCACGACCAGCTCCACGCGGTCTCTGACGCGATAAAGACGGGAATGCGCGCCTGGCATCGCGATTTTGAGGCCGAGGGACCCCCTGTCTAGCGTCACTGGAGCGCCAGCGCCATGAACCGTTACTTCGACTGCCTCAGCGCTGATGGCGCGCGGGACCAGCTTGTGGTGGTGGACGGCCAGAAGCAGCAACGCCTCACTGTCGACGCGTTTTGGCGGCGCACTGAGGGTTTAGCCGCGGCGCTTTCGATGCGCGGCATCGGCGCTGGCGCGATCGTCCTCATCTTTGCCCAGAACTCGGCGGACGCGCTCCATGCGTTTTTTGCATGCCAACGGCTGGGTGCCATCCCTTCGTACATGCCTCCACCATCGCCGCGGCAAGCTGTTGAACCTTACATGCGCGCCCATCGCCAAGTGTGCGAGAGAATTGCTCCGAAGCTCATTTTGCTCAACGGTGCGGCTGCAGAAGGATTGAGGGGCGTTTTTCCAGTTCCAACCGCAAGTATTCGTGAACTTGATGAGATGGAGCCTGCCACTATTGGCCCCTACCCGGGCGAAGCACAGGTGGGATTGCTGCAGCACAGCTCCGGGACCACAGGCCTCAAAAAGGGGATTCCGCTCGACTACAACCAGCTCGTTGAACAGGTCAACGCGTATGGCGCTGCGCTCAAGCTGAAACCGGACACGACTGTGGTTTCGTGGCTGCCGCTCTACCATGACATGGGCTTGATTGCGTGCACCATCTTGCCGGTGGTGCTCCGCCAAAAGCTGGTGTTGATGGACACCTTCGCCTGGCTTGCGGACCCTTTGTCCATCTTGCGCCTTGCAGCAGACGAGCCGTCCGCCGTCCTTTGGCTTCCCAATTTTGCTTTCAACTACCTCGCCAACCATGCTCGGCGGCTGAAGCAGCCCCTAGACTTGTCCAATCTCCATGCGGTGGTGAACTGCTCGGAGCCGTGCAAGCCATCCTCCATGGACCGATTTATCCGTGCGTTCGCGCCTCACCGGTTGCGGCCTGAGGCGGTCCAAGTGTCCTACGCGCTGGCGGAGAATGTGTTTGCTGCAACGCAAACCCCGATTGGTCAGCGGGTTCGGGCGCTGACGGTCGACCAGGCCGCCTTCGACACCGGGACGGTTCGGCCCATCGGGAGGCGTGCAATGGGCGAGCCTCCCATTGAGGCGGGCTCACTGTCTTTGGAGTTTGCCTCATGTGGACCCTTCATCGAAGGGACTGAGGCTGAGATCCGCCGCGCTGATGGCAGTCCGGTCGGAAAGGACGAGGTAGGGCGTATTTGGCTGCGTGGGCGCTGCGTTTTTCGCGGCTACCACAAGGCACCGGAGCTGACGGCAGAGCGTTTCAAGGATGGGTGGTTTAACACCAATGACCTTGGGTTTATCGATGACGGTGAACTCTACGTATGCGGACGCGTGGATGATCTGATCATCGTCAACGGTAAAAACCTCTTGGCGCATGATCTAGAGGCGAGTTGCAGTGATGTCCGGGGCGTCAAGGCTGGCCGGTGCAGCGCATTCGGCTCTTACGACGATCGGGCGGGCTCACAATCCCTTGTTATTGTTGCAGAAACAGAGATCACGTCCGACGCGCCGGACCTCCAGACGGCCATCAATCAAGCCATTATGGATGAGTTCGGCCTTTATCCAGGCCACGTCCTTTTGGTGCCGATCGACACGCTTGTGAAAACCACAAGCGGGAAAATGAGTCGCTCCGAGAACAAGAAACTCTACCTGGAGGGCGCTTTGCGGTCTTGGAGCCCAGCTGATGGTGGCGAGGCGTGACATTGCGTTGAAATGGCTCTGATGAGCTGGCAGTAGCCGGCCAACACGGACTGTCCGGCCCCAGGGCTACCGCCCATGCAGCGTCAATCACAAACGGCGGGTTGAGGCAGTGCGTCATCGCGGGAATGCAACGCGAGGCTAACCCCCCAAAGCGGACCATCGGATAACGGCGCCGCCGTCCTTCTGGAGCGGACCTGATCGCGTGCGGTGGGTTACCCGCCGGTGGAGGACATGTGCCTCGTGACGGCGGGGGCTGCGCCGCGGCGCTCGATCACAAAATCATGCCCCCGGGGTTTGATGGCCATCCCCTCATCAATGGCCGCGTGCAGACGCTCATCCCCCTCTGATTGTCTGAGCGGGGTTCTCAGGTCCACGGCATGGTCCTGGCCAAGGCACAAAAAGAGCGTGCCGGTGCAGGTGAGGCGTACACGATTGCAGCTTTCACAAAAATTGTGGGTGAGGGGGGTGATGAAGCCCAGCCTGCCCCCGGTCTCTTCAACGTTGACATAGCGGGCCGGGCCGCCTGTGCGGTCGGCAAGGTCGGTCAGCGTGAAGCGCTCCGAAAGGCGTTGGCGGACGAGGGAAAGGGGAAGGTATTGGTCGGTTCGGTCTTCGTCCACCTCGCCCAAAGGCATGGTTTCGATGAGGGTGAGGTCGTGGCCGTTGCCGTGGCAGTAGCGCAGCATGGGCTCAATCTCATGGGCGTTGGCGTTGCGCAGCGCCACCATGTTGATCTTCACCGAAAGGCCTGCGGCCTGCGCTGCATCAATCCCTGCTAGCACCTTGTTGAGATCGCCCCACCGGGTGATGGCTTTGAAGGTGTCGGCGTTGAGGGTGTCGAGCGATACGTTGACCCGCCGCACGCCGATATCGGCAAGCTCAGTGGCGTACTTTGCCAGCTGCGAGCCATTGGTGGTGAGGGTGAGCTCGCTGAGAGCCCCCGTGTCGAGGTGGCGCGCAAGAGCGCGAAAGAGGCTCATCACATTGCGCCGAACCAAAGGTTCTCCGCCAGTGATGCGCAGCTTGTTGACCCCCCGCGCCACGAATGCTGAGGCCACCCTGTCCAGCTCCTCAAGGGTAAGGAGGTCGCGCTTGGGCAAAAACGTCATGTGTTCCGACATGCAGTAGACGCAGCGGAAGTCGCACCGGTCGGTGACGGAAATGCGCAGATAGCTCACCGTTCTGCCGAAGGTGTCGACAAGGGTCGGGGTGTGTGCGGGCGTGGTCACGGACAGCGCTTCAGTGGTCATGATGGAACTCATACACAGTCCTCTGGGCAGTCTCAAATGGTTCCATCTCTCAGCGGGTCGCGGCCGGGATGTGTGTCGGCGGACGAGCGGTCAAGACTGCGTGATGCGCGCTCTCCCGCCCGCCCGGTGCAGCATTAGTTCCTGCGCGGTAGGCTGCTGGCTTCGGGGGGCACATTGCGTCTGCCGGTTGCGTCTGCCGGGGGCAGGCTAGTGCATGGCGCGCTCGATCTGGATCAGATCGAGCGAGGAGAACATGCGCTCTTCAGGGGCGATGACGTTTTCAACCGCTTAGCTTGAAACAAACTCAGCGGATCGCGCTCTAGGTGTAGCAGCTTTGAATGTTGTTCGCTCAA
>JBCDLN010000342.1:0-3700 GCA_038745295.1 Pseudomonadota bacterium
GTTACGACGTTTACCGCGACCAGACGGTCCTGCTTGAAGCCTTTAAGGGTGACAAGTTCGATTTCCGCTCCGAAAACAGCGCCAAAAACTGGGCTCTCGGATACGATTTTCCTGCAAAAACCCGCGGCGATGTGGTGCTTGAGGCGTTCCCGAACGAAGCGCGCGGGATCATGCAAGCTTTTGTCATCAATCTCAGGCTGCCTAAGTTCCAAGATCCCCGCGTGCGCCGTGCCCTGAACCTCCTTTATGACTTTGAAGCCCAGAAAGAGACCATCTTCTACGGGCAGTACGAGCGGATTTCATCGTACTTCCACGGCACTGAACTGGCCTCAAGCGGCACGCCGGAGGGGCTGGAACTGGAGATTTTGGAAGACGTGCGCGGGAAAGTGCCTGACACGGTCTTTACCGAGCCCTACGCCAACCCTGTCAACGGAACTCCCCAAAATGTGCGCGAAAACGCGCGCGAAGCTGTTCGCCTCTTCAAAGAGGCGGGCTACGAAATTCGCAATGGCAAGATGGTGAACGCCCAAACCGGCGAACCCTTCACCATCGAGCTCATCGAAAACTCGCCGACCATGGAACGGGTTGCGCTGCCATTTAAAACGAGCCTCGCCAGGATTGGGGTCGAGCTTACACTGCGGATCGTCGACACCTCCCAGTATGTGAACCGCATTCGAAATTTTGACTTTGAGATGACCGTCTTGGGCTGGGCCCAGTCCCTCTCGCCGGGCAATGAACAGATCGACTATTGGGGGTCCGCCTCAGCAGACCGCCTCCAATCCCAAAACTACGCCGGCATTCAGGATGAGGCGATCGACGCGCTGATCGAGCGCGTCATCACCGCCCCTGACCGCGAAACGCTGGTGGCCGCCACGAAAGCGCTCGACCGCGTGCTCCTCCACAACCATTTCCTGGTGCCCCAATACAGCACCAACAAGCTGCGGACCGCGCGTTGGAATAGGTTCGGTCACCCCGAGAATATCCCGCCCTACACCCACGGTTTCCCGAGCATTTGGTGGTGGGACGAGGATAAGGCCAAGAGCGTTGGGACAGGCTCATGAGTGGGCCCAACCGCCGCACCCCCACCCGCCGGACGGTGCTCGCTATGTCCGGCGCGGCCGCTTTTGCTGCCTGCTCGCTGCGCTCAGCTGCCGCCACCACGCTCGATCGAAGCGAGGCACCAGCCGCTGCCAAACCGCGCCACGCGCTCACAGTCTTCGGCGAACCGCGCCACGCAGAAGACTTTCAACATTTTGATTATGTGAACCCCAACGCCCCTAAGGGCGGGTCCATCAAGCTGACGCCATCCTCTTGGATGACGAACCAGAACCCCACCACGTTCAACACCTTCAACATGATGATCCTACGGGGTGATTCGCCGCCCTTTATGGAGCTGACGGACGCCTCCTTAATGGTGCGCGGCTTTGATGAGCCCGATGCCGTCTATGGCCTCATCGCCAAAACCGTCACCGTGGACGGCAAGGCCTATACGTTTGATCTGAGGCCGGAGGCGACCTTTACAGACGGGAGCCCCATCACGGCCGACGATGTCGCCTTCACCTTCGATACGCTGAAAGCTGACGGGCACCCGATATGGCGGGCGCTTTTGCGGGGGCTTGAAGAGGTGCGGATCGATGATGAGCGAACCGCAACGCTCATTTTTGGTGCCGACACATCAGACCGCCTGCCGCCCATCGTGAGCGCCCTTCCGATCCTTTCCAAAGCCTATTGGACCGACAACCCCATCACCGAAGCAACCCTCAAAGTCCCTGTTACATCTGGCGCTTACACTGTGGGCGACTTTCGGGCGGGCCGCTTCGTCAGCTTCCGCCGGCGCGCGGATGATTGGACCGCAAACGTCCCCTCGCGTGTGGGCCACTTCAATTTTGACGAGGTACGGGTCGACTTTTTCAGAGAGCGCATCGCCTCGTTCGAAGCGTTCAAAAAGGGCGATCTCAGATACCGCGAGGAGTTTACCTCCCGGATCTGGGCGACCGAGTACAACTTCCCGTCCATCAACGAGGGCAAGGTTGTCAGGCGCGAGTTCCCTGATGAGCGTCCCGCAGGCGCGCAGGGCCTTTTCATCAATATGCGCCGCAAAAAGTTCGCCGATCCGCGCACCCGCGAGGCGCTTGGCTACGCGTTCGACTTTGAGTGGATGAACGCCAACCTTTTTTACGGGGCCTACGAGCGCACGAGCTCCATGTTCATGAATTCCGACCTGATGGCGACAGGCGAGCCGACAGCTGCCGAGCTAGAGCTCCTGGAACCTTTCCGCGGCCAGGTGCCTGATGCGGTTTTTGGACCCGTATGGCAGCCGCCCGTGTCGGACGGCAGCGGCCGCCACCGTCCCTCCCTCCAAAGGGCAAACCAACTTCTCAAAGAAGCTGGATGGCGCCGGGACGGCTCAGGCCTCGTCAACGATGATGGGGAGCGCCTCACCATCGAACTCCTTTATTTTCAGCCCACATCCGAGCGGATCCTGCAGCCCTACTCCACCTGGCTCAGCCGGCTCAACGTGGAGGCAAACCTCCGCCTAGTGGAATCGGCGCAGTACCAAAGTCGCCTCAACGCCTTCGATTTCGATCTCACCACCTCCCGCTTCGCCTTCGCCCCCACGCCCGGCGAAGAGGTGCGCGAGTACTGGTCATCCGTCAGCGCCAACGTGCAAGGCACGCGCAACCTTGCTGGCATCGCCGACCCAGTGATCGACGCCCTCACCGAGACCATGATCGGCGCCTCCTCCCGCGAAGAGATGGTGACGGCCGCCAACGCGCTCGACCGGGTTATGCGGCTTGGCTTTTATTGGGTGCCCGAGTGGTTCAACCGCACCCACCGCGTCGCCTATTGGGACGAGTTTGGCATTCCTGATAAGAAACCGCGCTACGAGTTGCCGGTTGCCACCACCTGGTGGGCGAAGGAAGCCTAAACCATGGCGGCATACATCCTCAGGCGGCTCCTTTTGATGGTGCCGACGCTTCTGGGCATCATGCTCATATCGTTCGCCATCATCCAGTTTGCGCCGGGTGGGCCTGTGGAACAGGTGATTGCGCAAATCAGAGGCACGGACGTGTCGGCCACCGCGCGCGTCTCCGGTGGCACCGATTCGGGTGACTTTTCCTCAGCCACAGCTGCCAGTGATGGCGGCAGCGCCGGGTCCACCTATCGCGGCGCGCAGGGGCTCGACCCGGAATTCATCGCTGAGCTTGAAAAGCAGTTTGGCTTTGATAAGCCGCCCGCTGAGCGCTTTGCCCTCATGATGGGCAACTACATCACCTTCAACTTCGGTGAAAGCTACTTTCGAGACCGCAGCGTCATCGATCTCATCGTTGAGAAGCTTCCCGTCTCCATCTCCCTCGGGCTCTGGATGACGCTCATCTCTTATTTGATCTCCATCCCGCTGGGCATCCGCAAAGCCGTCCACGATGGCTCAGCCTTTGATGTGTGGACGAGCGCGGTCGTCATTGTCGCCTACGCGATCCCAGGGTTTTTGTTTGCCGTCCTCCTGATTGTCCTCTTCGCAGGGGGCTCGTTTTACAATTTCTTCCCCTTAACGGGGCTGGTGTCAGACAATTTCGATCAGCTGTCCTGGTGGCAAAAGATCCTCGACTATTTCTGGCATCTGACGCTGCCCCTCATTGCGCTGTCCCTGGCATCCTTCGCCACCACCACGTTGCTCACCAAAAACTCCTTCCTTGAA
>JBCDLN010000343.1:0-3683 GCA_038745295.1 Pseudomonadota bacterium
CCGTCGGCAGCAGCGGCTCAATGATCGCCCACTCCTGATCGGTCAGATCGAACCTTGCCATCGCACTCTCCCACCCACGCTCCTGTGCGCAGAAGGGAACCGAACAATCCTACAGATCCCGTTAATGGGTGTACGGCCTAGGCGGGCGCAGTGAGGCACGGCCCCCTTAACGCGCTTCCGCAAAGAACAATGCTGATGCAAACGACACCGAGAGTATCCGTCTTGGTCAAGTGAGTTTTTAAGCCCATGGCCGGCGGTCATATGGCCGGCGGTCACGCAGAAGCGCGTTTGCAAGGATGAGGAGCTTCCTCATCAACGCCGTGAGCGCCCCCTTCGGCGGCTTGCCGGCACTGATAAGACGGTTGTAGACGGCCTTCGGGTCGGGGCTGAAGCGGGCAGCGACGAGGTCAGGCATGGAAAGAGCGTGGCGCAGGTGAGCCCGCCCGCCCCGGATCATCGCGCGGCCGTTCCTTTGGCCGGATTGCCGCGTCATGGGCGCAAGTCCGGCCAAGCTGGCGATCACTTTGCCGCTCAGCGTGCCAAGCTCGGGCGCTTCGGCCAAAAGCGCCGCGGCGGTGACCGTTGAGATGCCGGGAATGCTGAGGAGAACGGCACGGCGGCTGGCAAGGCTCTGGTCGGCGGCGATGAGGGCGTCGATCTCGCCATCGAGGGCCTTAAGTTGGGCCTCGACGTGCCTGAGGCGGGCAGCGGCCTGGCGTTTGAAAAACGCGCACTCCTGAGCGTGCGCGCGGTTCTTTGCGGTGGTGTGATCCTTCACGAGGCCTTGGCGCGCGATCTGTAGCGCTTTGAGAAGGCACGCAGTTCGGCCAAGCGGCGGCGTCGCAGGCAGGTTGAGCGTGACGGCCATGACGGCGATCAAGCGCCCATCGATCGCATCGGTCTTGGCGCGGGTTCCCACCGCTTCGGCGAAGCGGCGCACCTGAAGCGGGTTGATCTTGACCGCGTCCTGGCCGACCGCCGCCAGATGACGCTCCAGCACCCGATGGTATGGACCACTGGGCTCGAACGCGATACGCGCCCCGCAGGCCCAGCGGATGAGGCTTTGCCGGCCCTGTTTGGTGTTGGCAAAGCGCCGGTTTTGCCCATCGACGCGGCGGTGAGCATCGAGCCAGTCCTTCCAGACATCGACGCCAACAACGACATCGGTCATCTTCAGTCCGCCTTTGCTTGTCATGCGGCGCTTTGCGCCGCGTATCCGTTCAGGCCTTGGCTGAAGACGAGGGCGATCAAACTCTAGCTCGGCCCTTCATTGCCAGCGCGTCACCGATCCGTCCCTCGCCGCTGCGGGCAAGTCTCAGCTTCTGCGCGGCGCCTCTTCCCTGATCGGAAAAGGCGGACAAATCATGCGACAAGTGGGTCACAGCCGGATGGAACCATCCGGCGTCCCATGCACACGCGACGGACAAGTGAAGCCTGAGCGTTGAGCGCTTCCATAGAGGTGTGGCGCGCTCTAGGCGGGCGGTTGTCAAAGGGGCGAGCCGTTTTCTCGGGCCGCTTGCGAAACACAATGCCCTACGACCCCTCCAAATAGCTCTCCGGCGATCCCCTCTCCGAGGGCAAACAGCCCTCAACTGCCGCGCATGGGCAGGCTGTATGCCCAATCGCAAGCACCTTAGCGGTGGCGTGAGCGATCTTGGAGCCGCCACCATAGGCCATGGGTGCCGGGCGGCTCCCAATCAAATGGAGCCGCTCGATCAGGAGCGGCGCGCATTTCAAAGGGGCGAACCCTTCATACGCCGCATGCGGTGCAAAATGGGCTATTCGCCCGACGCTTTGAGCGACCAGGTGGTGACCGGCTGGCCCGCGGCGTCTTTCCCATCCTTAAGCGCAACGCCTTCAGCCGCCAGATCATCACGGATCTTGTCAGCATCGGCGAAGCGCCGTTCGGCACGGGCGGTGAGGCGCTCTTTGATGAGTGCCTCCACATGCGTTTTGAGTGCTGGCGAGATTACCTCAGCCCGGGCCCGGATCGCATCTTTCACCCTGGCCAGATCCACCCCCAAAAGCCCTGCGCTTTGGTGAATTGAGGCCTCACCGCGTTTGGCAAGCTCGCTGATCCGGCTGACGGCTCGAGGCGTGTTGAGATCATCAGCAAGCGCGGCGAAAACGCCTTCGTCATAGGGAGTATCGGCATCTCCCACCGCAGCATCCGACCAGGTTTTGAGGATCGCGTTCGCCTCCGAAATCCGGCGCGCCGTCCAGTCAATGGGCTGGCGGTACTGGGTCATGAGCATAGAAAGGCGCAAAGCATCGCCCGATGCGGCCTTGAGGGCGTCGCGGATGGTGAGGAAGTTGCCCTCAGACTTACTCATCTTGCGGCCCTCCACCAACAGGAAGCCGTTGTGCATCCAGTAGGATGCCATTTCTTCTGTGCCGCAGGCGGCTGTGGTTTGGGCCCGCTCGTTTTCGTGATGGGGAAAGGCGAGATCGATCCCGCCGCCGTGAATGTCGAACCGTTCGCCCAAAAGCGCCTTTGACATGGCCGAGCACTCAATGTGCCAACCAGGACGGCCCGGCACGGCAATACCGGCGGGGCTTTGCCAGCCTGGCTCCCCGTTGAGGCTGGGCTTCCACAACACAAAGTCGAGCCCGTCGCGTTTATAGGGCGCGACCTCCACCCGCGCGCCAGCGATCATTTCATCAAGGCTGCGGCGCGATAAGCTCCCGTAGGATGGCATTGAAGCGACGCTAAACAAAACATGGTCCGCTTCGACGTACGCATGGCCCTTTGCCACGAGTTCGTCGATCATTTGGCACATTTCTTTAATATACGCTGTCGCGTGAGGCTCATGCGTCGGTCTCAGGCAGTGCAGCGCGTCAACGTCCTCGTGGAAATCTTTAATTGTTCTTTCCGTTAACGCATCGATGGAGATTCCACGTTCGGCGGCGCGGGCGTTAATCTTATCTTCCACATCCGTAATATTACGGACATAGGTAACATGATCCACACCGTAGTGCGCGCGCATGACGCGGAAGAGAACGTCGAACACCAAGAACGGACGCGCATTGCCAATGTGCGCAAAGTCGTAAACCGTCGGTCCACACACGTACATGCGCACGTTGGTGGGGTCGGCTGGGACAAAGGGCCGCTTTTGGCGGCTGCGCGTATCGTAAAGGCTGATGGGACTCGTCATGGGGTTCGGTTAGACGAGCCGGCCGATGACTGCAATCGCCTAGGCGCCAGTCCAAGCGCTGGTGCAATGCCCGCTTGCATGAGCAAATCGGCAATTGTGCCCTTCATCACACGGTCCACTGCACTCGGCCACCAAATGACGTGAGCCAAGCCGGATGAACATGGCTTGCAATCCGTTGAACACTGATGTTTATGCACGTTTATCTATGAGGAGGATGAGATGAGGCAAACCTGTGGAGCCATGCTTGCGCTAGCGGTTCTTGGGGTGCTTCTCGTGGGCCCGCTCTATATGGCGGTCAGTTCTGCCAGCGAATCCAAGCTAGTAAAGCCACTTTGCACCACGGATATGGGGTGCGATGGCTTTCCCGAACGGCGCTAAGAGGAACACAACGGGCGGCGGACAGCGGGCGCCGACCGATAGCGATTTAACATTTAATCGCATTTTTATTGAATTCGTTTTTCAAAAACCAACTTACGCAAGAAAAAGATCACAAGCTGGTACTATTCAATATTTGGGCAAGTCGCAAAC
>JBCDLN010000344.1:0-3663 GCA_038745295.1 Pseudomonadota bacterium
CTTTGAGCCCGAAGACGGCTCGGCTGACGTGCGTGAGGTCTATGAGTTCAAGTCCGGCGGCGTCGCGATGGCGATGTACAACCTTGACGATTCGATCCGCGATTTCGCCCGCGCCTCCATGAACTACGGGCTCGGCCGCGGCTATCCGGTCTATATGTCCACCAAGAATACCATCCTCAAAGCCTATGACGGGCGTTTCAAAGACCTCTTCCAAGAGATCTATGACACTGAATTTAAACAAAAATTCGAGAGCGCCGGGCTCACCTACGAGCACCGCCTGATCGACGATATGGTGGCGGCCTCCATGAAGTGGTCGGGCGGCTATGTGTGGGCCTGTAAAAACTATGATGGCGATGTGCAGTCCGACACGGTGGCCCAAGGGTTCGGCTCGCTCGGCTTGATGACCTCGGTGCTGATGACGCCCGACGGGCAAACCGTTGAGGCAGAAGCTGCCCACGGCACCGTCACCCGCCACTACCGCCAGCATCAGCGCGGTGAGCAGACGTCCACCAACTCCACAGCCTCAATCTTTGCCTGGTCGCGGGGGCTCGCCCATCGCGCGAAGCTCGACGGCAATGACGATTTGGCCGCCTTTGCCAAAACCCTCGAAGTCGCCACTGTGGGCTGCATCGAAGACGGCCATATGACGAAGGACTTGGCCCTTCTGGTCGGCGCCGATCAGACTTGGGAGTCCACCACCGGCTTCCTCGATAGCGTTGCGGCCCGGCTTGAAAAGGAAATGGCGGCCTAGCGCCTCAGGGCCGGGGGGCCGACGGCTCCCCGAACGCTCATCCCAATAAGGCAGGCGGCCCTCCAGCCTGATCTATCGCTCTGTGCGGGTTTTAAGCGGCCGAGAGATCGGATTGTGCTTGGCTTAAGATCCGCTCGCGGCGCCTTGCGAACCAGTTTTGGTTTTGGCTGACACACGCGTTTTCAATGAACTGGCGGAACTTGGCGTATAATTCTTCGTTTTGGCGAACGGTGAGTTCGTCCTTGTAGCGATCCTGGACAGCCTTATTCTTCTGGGTAAACGCTCCGCCGGTGACCGTTTGGCTGACGGCGGGTGCATCGACGGGAACGCCAAGGTGGCTCGCCATGGTGCGCACCGCATTGTCCATATCGAACGCGGTGGTGTTGTAGTTGAGGTGAAGCGTCCCTTTGATGCTGGCCCAGCGCAAGAAGGTTGCCATTTGGCGGGCGACGTTTTCGGCCGCCACATCCAATGATGACACGTCGGAAAAGGCTTGGCGGCCTTTGGCGCGGGCCCGTTCACCGGCATCCATCAACGACAAGCAAATTTCCCGAGGGTCGCGGTACGCGGCGTGCACTTTTAGGGCGCCAGCGTCTACCTTGCTGTCGAGGTAGGGAAGGAGAGAGCGGGAAAAGCCGGCATGGGTTTTGACAGCAATCAACTTGTCGCCAGGGGCGGCGGCAAACAGAGGCTCAAGCCGCTCCTCGGTGATTGTGTTGATGAAGTTGATCTTGCGGCCAGGCTCCACCACGCCATCGGGGAGCTGGGTTTGCTCATGGCCTGCGGCGGCGAGGATCCCTTTGGCAAGTTCGAACGCCAGCGTGCTGCCCGACTTGGTGATGCCATAGCACAGTAAGATCACAGTCGCCCTCCATCGATGGTCCGCGCGCCGGCCAGGAGGGGGCGGCCCCTCCCATCACCAAGCTCTCCAATAAAGGCGGACCTAAAGCGCACCAACGCAACCGCCCCTCAAGGCTCGCGTCTATCGCACGACAGCGCGCCCTGCAATTGGCGCACGCGGCACACCTGCCATCCCCCAACGAAGGAGTGAGACGGCCTTTCACCAAAACGGCGACTAGGTGGGCTCAGTACCGCGTGTGATGGCCGCAATTCCGGTGCGCGACACCTCCACCATGCCAACGCTTGCCATGAGATTGACGAAGCGCTCGATTTCCCGCGTGTCACCGGTGATTTCAAAGACAAAGCTTTCCAGCGTGGCGTCTACGGTGCGCGCGTCAAAGGCTTGGGCAAGGCGCAGCGCCTCCACGCGCTCATCCCCACGGCCCTTCACTTTGACAAGGGCAAGCTCGCGCGCAATCGCATCGCGCACATCGGTCGTGAGGTCTGCGACCCGGTGCACAGGGACAAGCCGCGCCAGCTGGTGCTTGATTTGCTCGATCACCATGGGCGTTCCGGTGGTGACGATGGTGATGCGCGACAGGCCCCGTGTGTGCTCTGTCTCCGACACGGTAAGGGAATCGATGTTGTAGCCGCGCCCCGAAAAGAGGCCGATCACGCGGGCGAGCACACCCGGCTCATTGTCCACCAGGATGGAAAGGGTGTGCGCTTCCTGCTCGTCGCCAGGGGAGGGGGCAGGGGCAATGCCAACTTGTTGGTTCACGGAGGCTCCATGAATTGCCGTTTCGGCGGACAGGTTCCGCCAGATTGTCAAGGACGCTGGAAGGCCCCGCAGCCAGTGTGTGCGAGGCCTTAAAGTGTGCGGGGCCTTAGCGTGCGCGGGGCCTTAAAGCGCGTTAAACCAGTGCTGCGCCCGCTTCGTCGATGGCGTTTGCCACCGCGTCAGACTGATCATCGTCCTCTCTGCCGAGCAAAATCTCGTTGTGGGCTTTGCCAGAGGGGATCATCGGGAAGCAGTTGGTGAGGTTCGCCACGCGGCAATCCATCACCACAGGGCCTTTGTGGTCGATCATTTCCAGGATGGCATCATCGAGCGCATCGGGGTGCGAGACCTCCATGCCCTTGATGCCATAGGCCTCGGCAAGCTTCACAAAGTCAGGCAGCGCCTCTGAATAGGAGTGGGAGTGCCTGTTGCCGTGGTTGAGCTGCTGCCACTGGCGCACCATCCCCATATACTGGTTGTTGAGGATGAAAAGTTTCACCGGCAGCTCGTACTGAACGGCGGTGGAGAGCTCTTGGATGTTCATCTGGATCGACGCATCGCCTGCAATGCACAGGACCAGCGCATCAGGGTTTGCCACCTGCGTTCCGATCGCCGCCGGCAAGCCGTAGCCCATGGTGCCGAGCCCGCCTGAGGTCATCCAGCGATTGGGCTTGTCGAACCCGAAGTACTGCGCAGCCCACATTTGGTGCTGGCCCACATCGGTGGTGACGAAGGGGTCACGGTCCTTGCAGAGCTCATAAAGCCGCTCGATGGACTGCTGCGGCAAGATCACGTCCTTGCGGGTGGTGTAGCCGAGGGAATCCTTCGCCCGCCAGGTGTTGATCTCATCCCACCAAGGCTTCAGGCGCACCTTATCGTGCGGGCCGTTTTCAGACCACACGCGCACGATGTCTTCCATCGCGTGGGCGGCATCGCCAACGATGGGCAGATCCACCTTCACGTTCTTGTTGATGGAGGAGGGGTCGATGTCGATGTGGATTTTGCGCGAGCCTGGCGAGAACGCATCGAGCCGGCCGGTGATTCTGTCGTCAAACCGGGCGCCGATGTTGATCATCAGATCGCAGCCGTGCATGGCAAGGTTGGCTTCATAGGTGCCGTGCATCCCCAGCATCCCGAGCCAGGAGGGGTGGTCTGCCGGCAACGCGCCAAGGCCCATGAGCGTGCTCGTCACCGGAAAGCCGGTGAGATCGGCAAGTTCGCGCAGGAGGTGCGAGGCCGCAGGGCCCGAGTTGATGAGGCCGCCACCGGTATAAAGGATCGGGCGTGAGGC
>JBCDLN010000345.1:0-3610 GCA_038745295.1 Pseudomonadota bacterium
GAAAGACCACCTTGTTGCCGTCCACCGCCAGCACACCGGCTTCACCGAAAGCTGCGCGGGCCGGTGCCGTGATGAGGTGGGGCGGACGAGCTATGAATGGTTGGCCGAACTGGTGGCAGAGGGGCGCGGCGCGCAGCGCCGTGTACTTGATCTGGCGTGCGGGAGTGGTCCGCTGCTTGCGCTGTGCGCCGAGCGCGATGCTGAGGCTGAACTTATCGGCGTTGATATGAGCCCCCACGAGCTCAGCCTCGCCAAAGCACGCCTTGGGCCCAAACCCGTCGCACTCCACCGCACGATGGCTCAAGACTTGTCAATGATCGGGAGCAGCAGCGTCGACACCGTGCTTTGCCACTGGGCACTTACGTTGATGGATCCCTTGGAGCCTGTTCTTGGCGAGGTGAAGCGGGTCCTGCGGGGCGGCGGGGTGTTCGCTGCCGTGGTCGACGGACCATCAGCGCTTGCGCCAGGGTACGAGGCTGTCGACGACGCGATCTTCTCCGCCGTGTCCAAGGTGGCCCCCTTTTACGGCACCGTCGACCTTGGCGACCCGCGGGTGCGCGAAGCCAGCTCGCTTGAGAGCCTCGCACAGACAGCGTTCCCCGGAGCAATGGTAAGCCTTGAGCCCTCCGTCATGCGTCTCACCGGGTCTCCCGCAGACGTTGCCCGCGAAGCGATGGGCTTTTTCTATGCAAGTTTTGTGCTACCGGCGGATGCCAGAGCGATGCTCTTTTCAGAGTTGGAAACCCAATTCGCGGCCGATGCCAACGACGCAACAGCAACCTTTTCCTTGCCCGTCGCCCGCCTCGTTGTGAGACTGCCATCAGCTTAGAGCGGGTCACAGTCGGATGGTATCGGACGGTGTCCCGTGCACTCTCGACTGATAAAGGAAGCCTGAGCGCGGTGCGCGTGCGCAGAGGCGTGGCGCGCTAAAACGCATGCCGCGCGGCGACATATTCGCCCCTTTGAAACCCGCCCTAAGTCACCGCACCGCCAGCGATCGGCGCAAAGCGTGTAGAACGCTGCTGCCACTCACACACCGCCCACTCTCCGGGGGCGCGTCAGGTCCGCGCCTCACCTATCCGACTGCTACGAGCCAAAGCGCGTTTTTGTACGTGTAGGACACTCATCAGCGGTCACGTGATGGAACCCAAACGACCGAACGACTGGTGGATAGCGTCATGCGGGCGACGGTCACGGAATAGAGCGAAAACACCTTGCAAACCCGTCCTACGCGACGGATCACCCTAGGCTGTGATCGAAACGCTCCCAGCTGATGGACATAACCTTGTCTTGACCCTCCTTGCCGGTTTCGCCGGTGGGCTTCTGCGCGGCTACTCAGGCTTTGGTTTTGCGATGGCTGCCGTTCCCATTATGGCCCTTGGCGTTCCCCCGCTCGTCGCTGTGCCTGTCGTCCTGATCCACGAGCTTTTGATCGGCATCATCTCAATTCTTGCTGAGCGCCTGCCCCTGCGTGCCAAAGAGCTTTTGCCGATTTCCCTGGGCTCTGTCTTGGGGACGCCGATTGGAGTTGTCGCCCTTTCCAATCTCCCAGCTGAAGCGATGCGGCTTACAATTGCGGCCGTTGTGGCGGTTGCGGTGGTGGCGCTTTGGCGGATGCGCAAGGCGCACTTCGGCCTCAGTGCCCCTGTCCTTTCTGGTGCAGGGTTTTTCTCAGGGCTTCTCAACGGCGCGACGGCGCTCAGTGGTCCACCAGCCATCCTCGTGGTGCTGGGGAGCCCGCTGGGGCCCCATGCGGCCAGGGCCCTCCTTATTCAGTTTATTGCTCTCAGCGCTGCGCTCGGCATTGTGCTTACGATGGTTGGTGGGCTTCAGGGAGCGGTCACTGTCACGCTGGCGCTCACCATGGTGCCAGCGGTGGCTCTGGGTTTCTTGGTAGGGGTGGTGGCGTTCCGCAGGCTTCCCCACGAGCACTACCGGGCGATCAGCCTCTCGGGCCTTTTTCTCATTGCGCTTTTCACCCTCGGTGCGGCCGTCTTTTCCCAATAAGCCCACCGGAGCGGACCCCAGCGTAGGGGGGATCGCCTAGCGCGCTCCGCGCCGCATGCGGCGCGCAGAACATGCTCGCCCCTTTGAAAACCGCACTACCGCTTGCGTCCCAGTGAGGATGAGGCCACCGCCGCGATCACAATGCCGCCGATCAGCATTTCGCGAATGTAGCTGTCCACCTTCATCTGGGTGAGCCCATTGTCGAGCACACCCAAGATGAGCACGCCCACCAAGGTCGCAAGCACCCTGGGCTCGCCCTCGCGCCCCATCGTCATTCCCAAGAAGACAGCGGCAATGGCGTCGAGCATCAGCCCGGCCCCTTGGGTGGGGTTCGCAGACGCCACGCGGCTGGCGTACATCAGGCCTGCCGTTGCCGCACCAAGCCCCGTGATGGCGAATGCGCTTAGCCGCAAAAGCCGCACCCGAACCCCCGCAAGCCGCGCGGCTTCCATGTTTCCGCCAATGGCATAAAGCCGCCGCCCATAGTGCGTTTGCTCTAAGATCACCCACACCAAAACCAGGACCACCACAGCAGCAATGGTGAGCGCGGGGAGCTTCAGGCCAACGAGCCCAATCTCATCAAGCGGGATTCCAGAGCGCGCCAGCTCAGAAAACGCTTGCGGAATGTCCCGCCCGAAAATGGTCCGCCCATCGCTGATATAAAACGCAAGGCCGCTAAAAATGGTGAGCGTTCCCAAGGTGGCGACGAACGGTAAAATCCCAATGAGCGCCACAAGAACACCATTGAAAACCCCGCCCAGCAGCCCGGTCAGCAGGCCCGCCAACAGCCCCAATGCCACCGGGTAGCCCGCCGCAAACAAAGACGCCGCCACAATCCCCGCAAGGGACGCCATTGATCCCACCGAAAGGTCAAAGTCGTTCATCACCATCACAACGGTCATGGAAAACGCCACCACCGCCAGCATGGAAATCTGTTGGCTCACGTTCAGGAGGTTTCGCGCGGTCAAGAACGTTTCGGGCAAGTTGACCGTAAAGAACACCATGATGAGGATTAACCCGATCAACGTGCCCGATTGCCTCAAACGGGTCATCATCGGCTGAGGCTTTCGTGCTGGTAGAGCATCGTGAGCAAGGTTTCGGTGGTAAGGGCTGCAGTGTCCAAGATGCCCCCGTGGTGTCCGCCATGAAGGATCAGGATCCTGTCGCTCAACGTCAGCAACTCTTGGAGATCGCTGGAGGCGACAAGGCAAGCACATCCTTGCCCCACGCGCTCTTTTATCAGGCTATAGATCTCAAAGCGGGCCGCCACATCAACGCCCCGCGTCGGCTCATCAAGGAGGAGGAGCTTTGGCTGCCCCGCGAGGGCGCGCGCAAAAAGCACCTTCTGCTGATTGCCGCCCGAGAGCTGCCACACCGGCTGCTCCGGCCCCTCGGCTTTAAGGCGGACATCCTCAGCAAGCGATCGCACAAGGCGCCGCTCCTGCCGCAGCTTTGCGAACACACCATCAAGATGCGGCAAGAGCGCGTTGGGCCGCACGCCCATGGCCATCATCAACCCCTCCGTCCGGCGCTCCTGAGGCACATAGGCGACACCCCGCGCCCATGCTGCCTGGGGTGATTGCGGCAGCGGTCCATCCAGAAA
>JBCDLN010000346.1:0-3569 GCA_038745295.1 Pseudomonadota bacterium
GAAAGTCGACATAGGCGTAGATGCAGCGCCGGCGCAGAGCGTCCGACAGATCGCGGGTGCCGTTTGCGGTGAGAATGACATGGGGCCGGGTGATGGCGCGGATGGTCCCAAGCTCTGGGATGGTAACCTGAAAGTCTGAGAGGATTTCGAGGAGATAGGCTTCGAACTCCTCGTCAGAGCGGTCCACCTCATCGATCAGCAGGACAGCCGGTTTCTCGCAGCGCAGCGCCGCCAGAAGTGGCCGCTCCATGAGGTAGGTCTCTGAAAAGAGCCGTGCCTCAACAGCGGGACCTGCCTCGCCCCCCTCAGCGGCCGCACGGATGGCGAGGAGCTGGCGTTGATAGTTCCACTCGTAGATGGCGTGGGTGGCGTCGAGCCCCTCATAGCACTGGAGGCGGATGAGTTCGGCCTCTTTCACCTTGGCAAGGGTGAGGGCGATCTCGGTCTTTCCAACCCCGGCCGCCCCCTCAAGAAGCAGCGGCCGGCCTAAGGAGAGCGCCAAGTGAAGGGCGATCGCCAGTTCCTCGGAGGCGATGTAGTCCTGCTGAGCGAGGGCAGCTTTAAGGCCGCCCCACGCCGGTTCGGGCGCGTTCATGGCGCTGTTAGGTTTCGTGCAGGCCAAGCGAGTTGGCGGTGCGCCAAATCCGCCAGTGATCGTGCGGCATATGGGTGTGCTTCAGCCCGAACGGACGGAATGCATCGTTCACCGCGTTGGAAAAACACGGCACGCCGCCCACGTTCGGGCTTTCCCCCACACCCTTCGCGCCAATGGGGTGATGGGGCGACGGGGTCTCCGTGAAGTCGGTCGTGTAGTTGGGCGTTTCGACAAAGGTGGGCAGGAAGAAGTCCATCAACGAGCCCGTGATGCAGTTGCCCATCTCATCGTAGGCGATCTCCTGACCCATGGCGATGGCGAGCGCCTCGGTGAGGCCGCCGTGAACCTGCCCTTCGATCACCAGCGGGTTTATTCGGGTGCCACAATCATCCAGCGCATAGAAAGAGCGGACGTCTGCAACGCCGGTGTCGACGTCAATGTCCAGGACGCAGATGTAGGCGCCGAAGGGATAGGTCATGTTGGGCGGGTCGTAGTAGGAGACTGCCTCAAGGCCTGGCTCAACACCTGGGATCGCTTGGTTGTAGGCGGCGTAGGCGATGTCCTTCATGGTTTTGAAGCGCTCAGGCGCGCCCTTCACCACAAAGCGGTCCACGTCGAACTCTACGTCATCGTCGTGGACTTCGAGGAGGTAGGCAGCAATCATCTGCGCTTTGGCGCGGATTTTCCGGCCTGCCAGCGCGGTGGCCGCCCCTGCCACAGGCGTGGAGCGTGAGCCGTAGGTGCCGAGGCCATAAGGGGCGGTGTCGGTATCGCCCTCTTCGACGGTGATGGCATCGGCGGGGATGCCGATCTCGGAGGCGAGGATCTGGGCAAAGGTCGTCGCGTGGCCTTGGCCTTGGCTGATGGTACCAAGCCGGGCAATCGCCGAGCCGGTGGGGTGGATCCTGATTTCGCAGGAATCGAACATCCCCATGCCCAAGATATCGCAGTTCTTGACCGGGCCAGCGCCCACAATCTCGGTGAAGAAGGTGAGACCGATCCCCATCAGCTTGCGCGTTTCGCCCCGCTTGAAGGCGGCGACGCGCTCCTCCTGCTCACGGCGCAGGCCCTGATAGTCCACCGCCTCAAGCGCTTTGGTCCAGGCGGTGTGGTAGTCCCCTGAATCGTATTGCCAACCGAGCGCAGAATTATAGGGGAACTGCTCTTTCCGGATGAAGTTTTTCGCCCGGAGCTCAGCGGCGTCCATGTTGAGCTCTATGGCCAGCACCTCAATCATCCGCTCGATGAAGTAAGCGGCCTCCGTCACCCGGAACGAGCAGCGGTAGGCGACACCGCCAGGGGCTTTGTTGGTGTAGACCCCATCAACACCCACGTAGGCCACGGGGATGTCGTAGGACCCTGTGCAGATGTGGAAGAAGCCGGCAGGGAACTTGGTGGGGTCAGCGCAAGCGTCGAACGCGCCATGGTCGGCGGTGACATGGCACCATAGGCCGGTGATCTTGCCGTCAGCGGTCGCGGCGATCTTGCCGTGCATATGGTAGTCGCGGGCGAACGAGGTGGTGGAGAGGTTCTCCATCCGGTCCTCGACCCATTTCACCGGTTTGCCGGTGACGATGGAGGCGACAATCGAGCAGACGTAGCCAGGATAAACGCCCACTTTGTTGCCAAAGCCCCCGCCAATATCGGGCGAGATGACGCGGATGTTGTGCTCATCAATACCCGATAGGAGCGAGGCGACGGTGCGCACCACGTGCGGGGCTTGGAAGGTGCCATGAACGGTGAGCTTGCCGTTCACCTTGTCCATGGAGGCAACGCACCCGCAGGTCTCGAGCGGGCACGGGTGGGTCCTGTGATAGTAGACGGTCTCTTCGGCCACCACAGGGGCCTCAGCCACCACCGCTTCGGTGGCAGCTTTATCGCCCTCTTCCCAGAGGAAGATGTGGTTGGGATGGCGGCGCGGGCCGTGCGCGCCCTCAGTCTCATCTGCAATGTCTTCGCGCAGGACCGTTGCGCCCTCTTCAAGGGCTTTGAACGGGTCGATCACCACATCGAGCTGCTCGTAGTCGACGTCCACAAGCTGCAGTGCGTCGTCCACCACATAGCGGTCGGTGGCGATCACAAAGGCAACCTCTTGGCCCTGGAAGAGGACCTTGCCGTCGGCGAGCACCATTTGCTTGTCGCCCGCGAGCGTTGGCATCCAGTGAAGGTTGAGGGGCTTTAAGTCTTCCGCGGTCAGCACAGCAACGACGCCAGGCAGTGCGAGGGCCGCTGAAGCGTCGATGGATTTGACCCTGGCGTGGGCGTAGGGCGAGCGCACAAAGTCACCGTGGAGCATGCCGGGGAGCTTGACGTCGTCCACATAGTTGCCGCGGCCTTGGGTGAAGCGCACGTCTTCCACCCGGCGGCGGGAGTGGCCAAGGCCCTGAAGTTTGGCGGCGCGCTCAGCGCTCGGAGGCGTCATGTCGTTCATTCTGCAGCCTCCTGGACTGATGCGCCGTTCATCTCTTCTGCCGCGGCAAGCACCGCTTTGACGATGTTTTGGTAGCCCGTGCAGCGGCACAGGTTGCCGGAGAGGCCGTAGCGCACGTCCTCTTCGGTGGGATTGGGATTGTCTTTGAGGAGGCGGTAGGCCCTCGTGATCATGCCGGGCGTGCAATACCCGCACTGGAGGCCGTGATGCTCACGAAACGCGGTCTGCAACGGGTGGAGGGCATCGGGGGTCGCGATGCCTTCAATGGTGGTGATCTCGGCACCTTCGGCTTGGACGGCAAACATGGTGCACGATTTGACCGACCGGCCATCGATGTCGAGCGTGCAGGCGCCGCAGTGGCTGGTCTCGCAGCCAATGTGCGGCCCGGTGAGGCCAAGCTGCTCGCGGATCACGTGGATGAGCAAGGTGCGCGGCTCGACAAGAACGTCGTGCTTTTCACCATTGACGGTGAGGGAGACGGCTACTTTGTTGGACATGGGTTCACTCTCACGCGTTGGACCAGGCGCGACTGATGGCGCGCGA
>JBCDLN010000347.1:0-3529 GCA_038745295.1 Pseudomonadota bacterium
CCTGATGCATCAACCCACGGCTTCGCTCAGCCGGCACAGTTGCCGGCCTCAGACGTTGCCGAAACGCGCAAGCGCGTTTCGGTGGGGTTGACCCATCAGGCCCACCGCGGGATCCTGACAGTGTCGGCTCCGAAGGAACGTCGCTGTTTGGTGTCCCACCAAAGGAACATGTGAAGGGTTCTTACAGAGCACGTCTCAGTTTTGCCGGAGCTGAGACGGAACAACCTTCAAAGCTGCTACAGCTGGGATGGGGGTCAGCCGTATGGAAGCGCCCGGCGTCCGGTGCACCCGCGACCGACAAGTGAAGCCTAAGCTCGGCCCGCTTCCATCGGGGCGTGACGCGCTCTAGAGCGCCGCCCGATCAGGTTGGATCATATCCGGCGGCGTTGAAGTAGTTTCGCGCTTCGTGCGGCGTGACAAGATCGATGAGTTGGGCGATGCGATCCCAGAGGCCGTCAACTGTGCGTTCGGCGGCTTTGCGCAGAAGCGCCTTGATCTTGGCGAACGCCTTTTCGATGGGGTTGAAGTCGGGGCTGTAGGGCGGGAGAAACAGGAGCGCGGCCCCGGCAGCCTTGATCAGTCGGCGAACGGGTTCGCCCTTGTGGCTACCCAGATTGTCCATCACGATAATGGCGCCGGGCGGCAACTCGGGGACCAGAACCTTGGCTACGTAGGTTTGGAAAGCGGCGCTGTTGATTGCAACGTCAATCACGAAGGGCGCGATGATCCCCTCGATAGTCAGGCCGGCGACGAAGGTGGTCGTCTTCCAATGACCGTGGGGCACGGCCATACGAAGCCGCTTGCCGCCGCGAATACAGCGGCCATGAGCGCGGGCCATGTTCGTCTTCGCCCAGGTCTCATCAATGAAAACAAGCCGCCGCGGATCGAGATCCAGCTGCTTTGCGAACCAGGCGCGACGCGCCTTCAGGACGTCGGGGCGATCCTGTTCTTTGGCGTGCGCGGTCTTTTTTTACGCGTGATCCGATGGCGCCTGAAGAAACGCCCCAGGGTGCTCGATCCGAAGTGAAGCCCCTGGTCCGCCAGAACCTTGACCAGTTCATCGATGCTCATGTCCGCACGCGCATCCAGCGCCGACAGGATTGCAGGAGCTGCTCTTTCCACCCGCCCCGACCGGCGATCGCCGCCCAGCGCCTTTGAGACTGGAGCTCCTTCAGCGCGCGCAATGGCCCGCCACCGGCTGACGCTCGCGGCACTGACACCGAACCGCTCGGCCACAGCGCGATGCGCCATCCCCGCCTCAGCGGCCGCCACCGCACGTACCCGCAAATCGAATGAAAGGGCTTTTGACATGTCTGCCGGCCTCCTCCCCGGCAGACACCGTGAATCAAAACGCCGTCTACAAAACCTTAAGCCGATTCAATCAGGTCGGGCGAGGCTCTAGAACGGCCTCTTCATTGACCGCGGTTCTTCAGCGAGCAACCTTACGGCAGCTGGTATACAATATAGGTTGCTTGGGTCATCTTGCAGCATACATCTGCTTGAATTTTAGGCGCCTGCAAGCAAGTCGCGATGACTATCAAATAATCGCGTACTTGAAACGGCTTCGCGTTGAAGATACCATAAGTTATAGATGTGGCATTCACAATCAACACCCTGCACCAGAGTATCGATGAGCGCTGACTTCAACGGGAGCAGTTGGCGCAGATCATGATAGTTTACTGAGATAAGGTTAAGGAACGCATCGGCCCTAAGGGCAGCTTCCAGCTTGGGTATCGTGTAGACCCCTTCTTCCGACACACGTGTTGGGACATCACCCCCGGATGATAAGCCAGAATTATCGCATCTGATGTGCGTTGGGTTCGATACCTTTCAGCATCTGCCGAAGTCACGACTTGTCAAAGAAAAGCGATCGACGTCTTTATCTCAAAAACCGGGAGGATCGGACAGGCAAGCCCGGATCGAGGATATCACCCTGTCTCAATGAGTGACGTGCCGGTCATAGCCGGCGGTGGGTGCACGCCCAAAAGTGCAAGGACCGTTGGCGCTAGATCGGCAAGTTTTCCGTTCTTAACGGCCGTGACGTGCGGGGCCCGCACAATCACAGGAACATCGTTGAGCGTATGGGCCGTATGAGGCCCGCCCGTTTCGGGGTCCACCATTGTCTCGCAGTTGCCATGGTCCGCGGTCACGATGAGGGCGCCGCCGCGTGCATCGACGGCCGCAACCACCTCGCCAAGCGCCCCATCCACCGTTTCCACCGCCTTGATGGCCGCGTCGAGGCGGCCTGTGTGGCCCACCATGTCAGGGTTGGCATAGTTGACGATGATCGCCTGGTGCGCCCCGCCGTGAATGGCAGCAAGGAGCGCTTTGGTGAGTGCGGGCGCGGACATTTCGGGCTGAAGGTCATAGGTCGCCACCTTGGGCGAGGGGACGAGCACCCTCTCTTCGCCCTCAAACGGCTCCTCCCGCCCGCCATTGAAGAAATACGTCACGTGCGGGTACTTCTCCGTCTCCGCCATGTGGATTTGTGTGAGCCCTGCTTTGGCAACAGTTTCTGATAGTCCATCAGCCAGGCTTTGGGGTGGGAAAAGGGTGTGCATCACCCCGCTCAGCATGCCTCCGTAAGACACCATGCCGACAGCGCAAGCAAAACGCACCACCTTAGACCGGTCAAATCCATCAAAATCTTCCAGCAAAAGTGCCGATAAGATCTCGCGCGCCCTGTCTCCGCGGAAATTGATGCACAGCACCGCATCCCCATCACGGGCGCCTTGATAGCCGTCGATCACGGCAGGCTCGATGAACTCATCGGTGATGCTGTGAGCGTAGGCAGCCTCCACCGCCGCAAGGGGCGATCGCGCGGCTGTCCCCTGCGCTGAGACAATGGCGTCATAGGCACGGGAGACACGCTCCCAGCGCTGGTCGCGGTCCATGGCGTAATAGCGGCCGATCACTGTGCCGATCCTTGCGCCATCGGGAAGGGCTGCGCTGAGGGCTTTAATGGCAGCTGCACCCGATTGGGGCGGTGTATCGCGCCCATCGGTCAATGCGTGGATCACAACGGGCACCCCGTGGGCCGCAATAATCTGCGCCACTGCGAGGGCATGGGCCTCATGGGCATGCACCCCGCCGGGCGAGATGAGGCCCAGAAGGTGTACCGTCCCGCCGCTCGCCTTCATTGTCTTGATGAGCCCTGAGGCTTCAATGCGGGCTGCCAAATCGCCGCTTTTGGCCGCCGCATCGATCCGTGGCAGCTCCTGCATGACAACGCGCCCTGCCCCGATGTTGAGGTGGCCCACCTCAGAATTGCCCATCTGTCCCTCAGGGAGCCCCACCGCAGGGCCGCAGGTGCGCAAAAAGGCGTGCGGGTTTTGCGCCCAAAACGCATCAAAGTGGGGCGTTGCGGCAAGCTTGACGGCGTTGGCCTCCGCCTCCTCGCGCCATCCCCAACCATCAAGGATCATCAAAACCGTTGGTGTGGGCATCGCCGACATCTCCCGTGACCGTTCCCGCAGCCTCGCCCCCAAAGGCGCGCGCCATGACCTGCCACAATGGCGCGCTTCAGGGC
>JBCDLN010000348.1:0-3527 GCA_038745295.1 Pseudomonadota bacterium
GGCCCCCGCTTTTGCAAATTCCTCCCGGGGGGGGCTTTATCAATCACCCCACGTTAGGTTTTTCTGGGTTGACCCAGCCGCCCCCCCGCGGGATTCTGATGGTGTCGGCTCCGAAGGAACGTCGCTGTTTGGTGTCCCACCAAAGGAACATGTGAAGGGCTGTTTGGCGGAGATTTGAGCGAACAACCTTCAAAACTTCTACGCCTAGAGGGCTTTTGAAAGGGCCAGGCGCTCGTGCTGTTGGTTACGCACCAAAAAGGTCAAGCTGGCGCTTGGGCCGCGGGGACGCCACGTCGCGTTTAGGTGGTCTGAAAAGATCGCTGTTGAGCGGCAGGCTTCCAATCGTAAGGCCCTGGCGCTTTATGGCGAGGCTCATGCGCGCGGCGATGACCTGCGCATAAGGGCCTTCGCCGCGCTGGCGACGGCCCCAAGTGGCGTCATAGTCTTTACCGCCGCGCATATCGCGCACCATGGCGATCACCCGGCGCGCACGATCGGGGAAATGGCGCTCCAGCCATTCCCGTGACAAGTCCTTTAGCTCGTGGGGAAGGCGCAACATGACGTAATTGACCCGTTTTGCGCCGGCGGTCGCCACAGCCGCCACAGCATCTTCAATCTCATGATCGTTGAGTGCGGGGATGATGGGCGCAATCAACGCCATCACCGGAATGCCGGCGTCGCTGAGACGTTTGATGGCGGCGAGGCGCTTTTGCGGTGTTGGCGCGCGAGGCTCCATGAGCCGGGAGAGTTTTGCATCAAGCGACGTGACGGAGATCGCCACCTTGGCAAGCCCCTCCTTTGCCATGGGCGCTAAAATATCAATGTCGCGGGTCACAAGGTCAGACTTGGTGACTATGCCCACAGGATGGCGTGTTTGTGCCAAGACTTTCAGGATTGAGCGGGTGATTTCTCGCTCTCGCTCAATGGGTTGATAGGGGTCTGTGTTGGTGCCGAGCGCCATCGGCTTAGCCTCGTAGCCCGCCCGGGAAAGGGCGTTGCGCAAAAGATCGGCCGCATGGGGTTTGGCAAACAGCTGGGTCTCAAAATCAAGCCCCGGCGACAGTCCCAGATAGGCGTGTGAGGGGCGGGCAAAGCAATAAAAGCAGCCGTGCTCGCAGCCGCGATAAGGATTGATGGAACGGTCAAAACCCAGGTCGGGCGAGGTGTTACGGGTGATGATGGACTTGGGCGCCTCTTCGGTGACGCGCGTGCGGGGGGCGGCTTTGGTGTCCCCACAAGCGCTTAAGCCCTGCGTAACGTCGCTTTCGCGCCGCTCTCGGTCAAACCGTGGATGGGGGTTTATGGCAGCGCCGCGCCCGGACTTGTCCTTGGAGCGGATGTTGAGCTGAACGGCCATACTGCGCCCCCGTTTTGTTCATGTGTACTTGATATGTTCCTTTATCGCATTGGTCAATTGCGCGGGCGCCAAACGTCAGCGCTCGGCGAGGCGCGGCATCAACTCAACGAAGTTGCAGGGCCGGTAGCGATAGTCGAACTGCTGGACAAGGATGTGGTCCCACGCATCGCGGCAGGCCCCTGGCGAGCCGGGCAGCACAAAAACAAAAGTGGTGTCGATGAGGCCCGCTGTGCACCGGGACTGCATGGTGGAAGTTCCGATTTTCTCCCGCGAGATGGCATGAAAGAGCGCGGAAAACCCATCCATCCGCTTATGGAGGAGGGGCTCTACCGTCTCGGGCGTCACGTCGCGCCCGGTAAAACCGGTGCCCCCGGAGGTGATCACAACATCGACCCCTTCGTCCGTCACACCCAATTGGACCGCCGCTTCAATGGCGGCCTTGTCGTCCTTCACGATCGTGCGGGCGGCCACGATATGGCCCGCCTCGCCTATGCGCTGAGCCAACACATCGCCTGACTTATCGTCGGCCGCTGTGCGGGTGTCTGACACAATGACGATGGCAAAGCGCACCGGGTGAAACGGGCGGGTGGTATCAAGTCCTGGCATCGATTGGGTCCTCTTTAACGCCGCTGAGCGGTTCGTGCGCACGCGCTCATCCCTAAGCGAGACAAGCGCAAGGCCCACGCGTTTTTAGGGTTTTAGCGTGTCAGGGGCGCGTGTCACCGCGTCTTCAAGCGCGCCGCGGCGACACAGTGTTGACCTGAATCGCATGCCGCTTAAACCAGGGGGCCCGGACTTGGAGCGCGCCATGACAGATAAAACAAACGCCCTTGACGCTGCAGCGCTCGCCTATCATAGGGCTGATCCGCCCGGGAAGCTGGAGATCCGCGCCACCAAACCGCTCTCCACCCAGCGCGACCTGTCGCTGGCCTATTCACCCGGGGTGGCGGCGCCGTGCCTTGCAATCGCCGAAGACCCCGTCACCGCGCTCGACTACACGGCGCGCGGCAATGTGGTGGCGGTCATCACCAACGGGACCGCCGTACTGGGTCTCGGGCCCATAGGTCCCCTAGCCTCCAAGCCGGTGATGGAAGGCAAAGCCGTCCTTTTCAAAAAATTTGCCAATATCGATAGTCTCGACATCGAAGTTGACGAGACGGATCCTGAAAAATTTGTCGAAATAGTTGGTGCGCTTGAGCCTTCATTTGGCGGCATTAATCTTGAAGATATTCGCGGTCCTGATTGCTTTTTCATAGAAGAAGCGCTGCAGGCAAAGATGGATATTCCCGTCTTCCATGATGATCAGCATGGTTCTGCGATCATTGTTGCAGCTGCCGTTCAAAACGGGCTGAGGATCAACGGCAAGTCCTTGGCGGACATGCGCATCGTCACCGCAGGCGCCGGGGCAGCCGCACTATCCACGTTGAATCTCCTGCTCCTTTTGGGGGCGAAGCTTGAAAATATCATCGTCACCGACATTGACGGCGTGGTCCATACCGGGCGCACCGAGGGAATGGACCGGTGGAAGGCAAAGTTTGCCCGCGAAACACCGCTCAGGACGCTGAGTGAAGCCATCGAAGGGGCGGACATCTTTCTGGGGCTGTCTGCGGCCGGGGTGTTGAAGCAGGACATGGTCGCCAAAATGGCGCCCAAACCCATGGTGCTTGCCCTTGCCAACCCGACACCTGAGATCATGCCCGAGCTCGTCAAAGAGGTGCGGTCCGACGCGCTAATCTGCACCGGCCGGTCCGATTATCCCAATCAGGTCAACAATGTCCTTTGCTTTCCCTACCTGTTTCGCGGGGCGCTCGATGTGGGGGCGCGGGCCATCAACAGGGAGATGATGCTGGCAGCAGTGGAGGCGATTGCCTCACTGGCGCGCGAGCGGCCGAGCGAAGAGGTTGCGCGGGCCTATGGCGGTGTCGCAGCTCCCTTTGGGCCGGACTATCTGATCCCCGCGCCCTTCGATCCGCGGCTCATCTTGCGCATTGCGCCGGCGGTCGCCAAAGCCGCTGAGGCGACCGGCGTTGCCTTACGCCCCATTGCGGACATGGACGCCTATGTTGATCGGCTGACACGGTTCGTCTTCCGCTCCGGCTCCATCATGAAGCCGCTCTTTGCCTCCGCAAGTGCCGCATCCGATACCCGTGTCGTCTATGCTGATGGGGAA
>JBCDLN010000349.1:0-3513 GCA_038745295.1 Pseudomonadota bacterium
ACAAACGACATGATTGTCCAAAGGCGCATCAGAGGGCGGGAGGTGAGCGTTCTGAGCCTTGCGCGGGACGGTGAGGTTTTGATGAGCACCACGTATGAAGGGCTCGTCCACTCAGGCACTGTCGCCGTGGCGTTTCGCAGGGTGACGGATTGCCCGGCGGTTGACATGTGGGTGAAGACCTTCGTGGCCCGGACCGGGTATAGCGGCTTCATCGCGTTCGACGTGATGATCGACGAGGCAGGCACGCCCTTTGTGATCGAGTGCAACCCGCGCCTCACCAGCGGGCTACACTTTTTCGACCACGCCGGGCTCGCAGCGGCTTTTCTTGACGGCAGGCCGCCGCGCCTGGCCCACAAACCTCAGTTAACCCTTCAAGAAGGGCATACCGCCCTTGCCATCGCCTACACACACATCTTAAGGCCGCAGGAGTTCTTTCGCCGGGTGAAGGACGTCTTCACCACGCGGCACGTCTTGTGGGCATGGCGCGATCCGCTTCCCTTCTGTCTCATGACCACAGCCTCGTGGCCGATGGTGCGCAAAGTCCTCTTTGGTGGGATGACCCTTGCCGAGGCTGCCACAGCCGACATTGAGTGGACCGGGAAAGTCACCTCGCCTGCGTCCAGTGAGAGACGCTGATCTCATCAACCAAGGCACGCTGGCCCCACCAAAGACGTGCGGCGGCGGGTTGCTCAAATCTTCAGATGGGCCTTGCGGGCGCCCCGCGATGCTCCGATAAGAGCGGGTCAGTCCACTCATTTGGTGCCAAATCATGGCCTTCTTGTCCGATACGCTTTCCAGGGTGAAACCCTCCGCCACCATCGCCGTGAGCTCAAAGGCGGCTGAATTGAAACGCGCTGGCCGCGATGTGATTGGCCTTGGCGCAGGCGAACCCGACTTTGACACACCGCAGCACATCAAAGACGCTGCCATCAAAGCCATCACCGACGGGAAGACGAAATACACCGCTGTTGACGGTATTCCGGAGTTGAAAGAGGCGATTAGCGCAAAATTCGCGCGGGAGAACAACATCACCTACGCGCCAAACGAGGTAAGCGTAGGGACCGGCGGCAAGCAGGTCCTTTACAACGCGCTCATGGCCACGTTGAACCCCGGCGATGAGGTGGTGATCCCTGCGCCCTACTGGGTGAGCTACCCGGACATGGTGCTCTTAGCCGGCGGCACCCCAGTCGATGTGACCGCCCGCGCAGAAGACAACTTCAAACTTTCGGCCGACGCGCTGGAAAAGGTGATCACCGACAAGACCAAGTGGGTGATCCTCAACTCACCGTCTAACCCTTCGGGTGCCGCCTACACTCACGCCGAGCTCAAAGCGTTGACGGATGTCTTGATGCGCCACCCCCACGTGTGGGTGATGACGGACGACATGTACGAGCACCTCATCTACGACGACTTCACCTTCCACACCGTGGCCGAGGTGGAGCCGGGGCTGAAAGAGCGCACACTCACCGTCAACGGTGTGTCCAAAGCCTACGCGATGACGGGCTGGCGCATCGGCTATGGCGGCGGGCCCGCCCATCTCATCAAGGCGATGGCGAAGATCCAGTCGCAGTCGACGTCCAACCCGTCCTCCATTTCGCAGTGGGCGGCTGTTGAGGCGCTCGCGGGAACACAAGCCCACATCGATGCCAACAACGCCGTTTTCAAAGACCGGCGCGATCTCGTGGTATCGATGCTCAACCAGGCCAGCGGCATCAAGTGCCCCACACCGGAGGGCGCGTTCTACGTCTACCCCTCCTGCGAGGGGACCATTGGGCGGACGTCTCCGTCGGGAAAAACCATTGAGACCGACGAAGACTTTGTGACGGAGCTTTTGGAGCAAGAAGGGGTTGCCGTGGTGCACGGATCAGCCTTCGGCCTTGCCCCGCACTTCCGCATTTCTTACGCGACAGCGACCGACGCGTTGGAAGAAGCCTGCACCCGGATCCAGCGTTTTTGCGGCGGCCTTCGTTAACAAAAATGCGCGCGGTTTAAACACAATGTCAGACGCCGCGCGCTTTCCACCTCGAAGTTATCGTTTCAATGCTTAACTGAAGGGCTGGCGGGGTCATTTTCGTTTCCGCCGAACGATAACACGAGGTGAGGCGATGAAACGGATTGGACAGCTTTTTGGCGCGGCACTTCTTGGTCTTGGCCTCGCAGCTCCGGCTGAGGCGGCGACTGTGAAGGTCGGCATGCTGGTCTGCGATATTGAGGCAGGCGCCGGCTTTATCTTGGGCTCGCGCAAAGCGCTCAGCTGCGACTTCAATCCCCTGCGCGGTGCGCCTGAACTTTATGACGGCGCCATCACCAAGCTTGGCATTGATGCTGGACTCACGGGTGGAACCCGGGTGATCTGGGCGGTTTTTGCCCCCTCAAGCAGCATTGATAGCGGCGCGCTGGAGGGGAATTATTACGGCCTCACCGCCGAGGTGACCCCTGCTGTGGGCCTTGGCGCCAACATTTTGGTGGGTGGGTTTGACCAGTCCATCAACCTGCAGCCCATTTCGGTGCAGGGGCAGGTGGGCGTCAACGTGGCGGCCGGTGTCGCCCGGATGCGCCTTAACAGCGAACAACCGATTGTTCGCAAGCCATAGCGCCTTCCCATAGCGCCCTATTGGGGGACGGGGAAAAACCCGTTCCCTCTCAATGGGTAAATGCGGAACTAACAAGACCGTAAGGTTTGTGACTCTGGTCACGTGAGGTTCAAGCAGCTCCCCCCATCTTGAGCGTGTCGGCGGCACCCACCGCCCCACCAACACCCCAGGAGAGAGCCATGAACATCAAGTCCAGCATCATCGGCGCCACCACCGCTTTCGCCATCGCCGCCGGTTCCATTGCCTTCCCCGCCACCGCTTCTGCAGCCTCCCCCTTCGGCGCGATGAAGACCGCCCAAATCGAAACGTCCGCCACCGGGGTTGAGGAAGTCAAAAAGCGGCGCCGTGGTAAGCGCTACGGCAAGCGTTACCGTCGCGGTCGTGGCATCAACGCTGGTACCGCTGCTGCCATCGGTGTGGGCGCAGTTGCTCTTGGTATCCTTGCCGCCACCGCCGCCCAGTCCGCCCCCCGCTGCCGCGTTGTGAAGCGCCAGCGCTGGAGCAACCGCTACAACGGCTACGTGACAGTCCGCCAACGGGTTTGCTGATCGCTTACGCCCAAAAGCATCCCAGAAGGTTCACCCGGCGCCCGTCTCCTGAAAAGGAGGCGGGCGTTTCGGTTTACCGACCGCGTGCGCAACAAGACCCGCACAGGCCGACCATCGGGCCGGCCAATCAGAGCGAACCGGCCCCAACGATCGATAACCTCACAGCATCTAGCTGTAGAAGCATTGGAGGTCGTTCACTCTAAGCTCCGCCAAAACTCAGAAGTGCTCTGAAAGAACCCTTCACATGTTCCTTTGGTGGGACACCAAAAAGCGACGTTCCTCCGGAGCCTACACCTTCAGAAGCCCGCGGTGGGTCTGATGGGTCAACCCCGAAGAGCGAAGCGTGGGTTGATGCGTCAGGCCCACCGCGG
>JBCDLN010000350.1:0-3486 GCA_038745295.1 Pseudomonadota bacterium
CGCTGAGCAGCGCGCCGTCGTCCAGATGCGTCTGGGTGCCGTCGCGCTGGTGTTTGACACAACCGTCATAGCCCAGCTGAACGCGCCTGACCACCTGACGGTCACGTTCAACGGCGATGGCGGTCCCGATGGGGCGGTCGGCGGAGATATGCGCGTCATAATGTCGGAGGGTGATGGCGGCACGTGGCTCGATTTCACCGTGAATGCAGCTGTCTCAGGACGCATGACCATTCTGGGAGAGCGCAACCTCACGTTAGTGGCGTACAAAAGGGCATGCGACTTTTTTGAGCGCTTTGCCCGGGCGGTGGAAATGGCGCCCGCAACGATGCCGGCAGACCCGGTGGTGCTCGATGACGGTCGCCCCGCCATGAACCCGTTGCCGCTGGTTGAGGAAACCGCGGAGCGGATACCCGCCTCAAGCCCGCCTCCAAGCTTCCTCGATGACAACAAGGCGCTCGACGACGATGACGGCCTTCCCCTCAGCGCAGCCCTCATGTGGGGCATCTTCGCGTTTGCTGTTGTCATTCTTGTTCTGATAGCGTTGCAGTAATTGGAATTGCACCAATTGCAACCAAGCTGATGGGGAGAAGCAGCACATGAGTGAGGTTACGCTCACGGTGAACGGTCGCGAAGTGACGCGCGACGTTGAAGATCGCACTTTGCTCGTCACACTTTTGCGCGAAAACCTTGGCCTCACCGGCACCCACGTTGGTTGTGATACATCACAATGCGGCGCCTGCACCGTCCACATCGATGGCAAGGCGATCAAGGCCTGCACGGTGCTCGCCGGTCAGGTGAACGGATCGGACATTCTCACCATTGAAGGCCTTGCCGAAGGGGATGTGCTGCACCCCATGCAATCGGCTTTCCGCGAGCACCATGGTCTTCAGTGCGGGTTTTGCACACCGGGCATGATCATGATGGCGGTGGACATTGTGAACCGTCATCCAAATGGGCTCGACGAGGCGACCATTCGCCAAGAGCTTGAAGGCAATATCTGCCGCTGCACAGGCTACCACAACATTGTCAAAGCGATCGATGCTGCTGCCAAGACCATGGCTGCAACGCCGATTGCGGCCGAGTAAAGGGGAGAACGCATGGGACAAGAGGGCATCGGCGCAAGAGTTCTTCGCAAAGAAGACAAGCGCTTCATCACCGGTCAGGGCCGCTACACCGACGACATCTCAGAGCGCGATATGACCCATGGTGTGTTTGTGCGCTCCCCGCACGCACACGCCAAAATCGCGTCCATGGATACAAGTGCGGCCGAGGCCATGCCGGGCGTGATCGGCATTGTCACAGGCCAAGAGCTGATCGATGGGGCGGTGGGCAACATCATCTGCGGCTGGATGATTTATTCCAAAGATGGCTCCGCCATGAAGGCCGCACCCTGGAAGCCCATGGACCCCGATGTGGTGCGCCATGTGGGCCAGCCCATTGCTCTGGTGGTGGCTGAAACCCGGGCTGCTGCCGTTGATGCAGCCGAAAAGATCGAGATCGAGTACGAAGAACTCCCCGCCCTCACGGACTTTTCCAAGTCCATGGAGCCTGGCGGTGTGGTGGTCCACCCCGATGTGGCGGCCGACAATCTCATCTGCGACTGGCAGCTGGGCGATGAAGCGGCGACCGATGCGGCCTTTGCAAGCGCAGCCCATGTGGTGGAGCTTGATCTTGAGCAGAACCGCCTGGTGCCCAACGCCATAGAGCCTCGGGCGGCCATCGCGTCGTACAATGCGGCCGAAGACCACTTCACGCTGAACTCCACCAGCCAAAACCCGCACGTGGCGCGGCTGGTTCTGTCCGCGTTCTACAACATTGCGCCCGAGCACAAGCTGCGGGTGATTGCGCCGGATGTGGGCGGCGGCTTCGGCTCCAAGATCTACATTTATCCTGAAGAAATCACCTGCCTCTTTGCCGCCAAAAAGCTGGGACGGCCGGTGAAATGGGTGGCGGACCGCACCGAAAGCTTCATGACGGATGCGCATGGCCGTGACCATGTCACCAAAGCCAAGCTCGCCCTTGATGCTGACCACAAGTTTATCGGCCTCAAAGTCGACACCATCGCCAATATTGGCGCTTACATGTCGCTCTTCTCCTCAGCAACGCCGACCTATCTTTACGCAACGTTGCTTGCAGGCCAGTACACGACACCCAACATCTACTGCAACGTCAAGCTCGTCTACTCGCACACCACCCCGGTGGACGCCTACCGCGGAGCAGGTCGTCCTGAGGCGACCTTTGTGGTGGAACGCATTGTCGAGGCGGCAGCGCGCCAACTCGGCGTCACACCGGTGGAGCTGCGGAAGAAAAACTTCATCCGCGAGTTCCCCTACCAGACGCCTGTTCTGATGAACTACGACCCGACGGACTTTGATGCGCTCCTCCAAAAGGGGCTCCACCACATCAAGTACGACGAGTATCCAGCGCGCAAAGCAGAAGCCGCCGCGAGGGGCAAACTGCGCGGCCTTGGAATGAGCTGCTACATCGAAGCCTGCGGGCTCGCACCGTCAAAAGCTGTGGGGCAACTGGGCGGTGGTGTCGGCCAGTGGGAGTCGGCCGAAGTGCGGGTCAATCCCGTCGGCACGATTGAGGTGCTCACCGGCTCCCACAGCCACGGTCAGGGCCATGAGACGACCTTTGCTCAGGTCATTGCCGATCGGTTCGGGCTTCCTGTCGACAACGTTTCCATTGTCCATGGCGACACGGACAAAGTGCAGTTTGGCATGGGGTCATATGGCTCGCGCTCAGGCCCTGTGGGGATGGGTGCCATTGCCAAAGCGCTCGACAAGGTGGAGGCCAAGGCCAAGAAGCTTGCCGGCCATCTACTGGAGGCCGATGAGAGCGACATCGTCATCGAAAACGGCGAGCTGAAGGTTGCAGGGACCGACAAGAAGCTCGGTTGGCATGAGATGACGCTGGGCGCTTACACCGCCCACAACATCCCCGACGATATGGAGCCGGGGCTCTCCGAAAAGGCATTCTACGATCCGGCAAACTTCACCTTCCCCGCAGGCACTTTCATCTGTGAGGTGGAGATTGATCCTGCAACGGGTGTCACCGAGGTGGTGAACTTCGTCGCCATCGATGACTTTGGGGTCATCGTGAACCCCAATGTGGTGGAGGGCCAGGTTCATGGCGGCCTTGCGCAGGGGATCGGCCAGGCGCTTCTGGAAGGCGCGTTCTACGACGAGAACGGCCAGCTTCTCACCGCCTCCTACATGGACTACACCATGCCGCGGGCCGACAACTTGCCGTCCTTCGCGCTCGATCATGTGGAAACGCCCAACCCCAACAATCCACTGGGGGTGAAAGGGTGCGGTGAAGCGGGGGCCATCGGCTCACCGGCCGCCGTGATTAACGCGATCACCGATGCCATCGGCACTGAGGCGATCACCATGCCAGCGACACCTGAAAAGGTTTGGCGGGCGATCCAAGAAACCCGCCCGGCGATGGCGGCCGAATAAGAAGGGGAGCCTGATGTACGCA
>JBCDLN010000351.1:0-3485 GCA_038745295.1 Pseudomonadota bacterium
CAGCCATGCGCACATCCGGCATCAAGCGATAGTCAACATTATAGAAGGTGGCGTCGGCGTGGTGGGCGAGGTTGGCCACAAACGCATAGTCCGCAGCGCAAAACCTTCGCCAATAGCCGCCGTGGATAAAGACGAGGGCGCGGCCCGGCCGGCCGGTACGGGTGCGCCACACCGCCTGAAGGGGATCGCTCCCTGTGGAAAGGGCCTCGGGCGCCCCGAACCTTGTGACAGCAGCGGCCGACATGGCGGCGAACTGCGCAACCATCTCCTCGGTGTCTTTGAGGATGACGGAAAGTTCCAGCTCCGAGTTCCAAAATGCGCGGCTGTCAGTGCTCATTCGGCAGCAATCAACCCCTCGTGCGCAGGAGCTTCACCCAAGATGTTTTTGTGGATCTGCCCATCCTTCATGATGAGGGCGAGGTTCGCGCGATCTTCAAGGCGGGTGACGTCGGCCAGCACATCACCGCGCACCAGGAGGAGGTCGGCAAAGTAGCCTTCGCGGATTTCGCCCACAGGCATCCCCATCAACTCCCCGCCAATGGCTGTGGCTGCGGTGAGCGCCTCTGCGGGGCTATAGCCGAAATACTTGACGAAGTGCCCGATATCGCGCGCGTTGGTGCCCATCGGGGTGACGGAGAAGCCATAGTCGCCTCCCACGACCACCCGCAGACCGCGTTTGCGAATTTGTGTGAGCGTGGCGACGGTGTGTTCGAACTTTCGGTAAAGGCCCAGACTTTCCACCACGTCTGGCGACATGCCCACGCTTTCCCCTTCGTGGACACAGTTGTGCACAAGGCCGAAGGCGGGGCCGACAAAGACTGTGTCTTTGACGCTTTCCAGCATGTCGAGCGCTTCTTCGTCGGCAAAGTCGCAATGGTAGATGCAATCCAGCCCATGTCGCACCGCCATCTTGACGCTTTGGGACGAACGGGCGTGGCAGGCGGTGGTTTTATGGAACGCGCGGGCGACTTTGACGAAGGCGGCCAGCTCTTCATCTTCCAGCGGAGTGATTTCGGCTCTTGCGTGGGAGACAAACTCATCGCCCGAGATGTTGATTTTCATGACGTCGACAGTATCGCGCACGCACTCGCGGGCGACGCGGCGCATTTCGTCTGGCCCGTCGGCGATGAGGCCAAAGCTTTCTTGGTGCATGTGGCGGCGCCGCTCATCGCCAAGGCCGGCCGTGTTGGTAACCTCGGGGCTGCCGGCGCGCATGCGGGGCCCTTTGATGAGGCCTTCGTTGATGGCATCGCGCGCGGTGACGCCAAGGAGCGGCTTTGCCGAGGCTGCTTCAAAGATGGAGGTGAAGCCGCAATCGAGCAGCAGGCGCAGGTTCTGCGCGGTGAGGAGCATATGCCGCTCCGGCGTGATCCGGCCCAGTTCAGGCGGTTCTCCAACGCCGGTGAAGCTTGGGTGGCAATGGCCTTCCACCATGCCGGGCATCAGCGTCATGCCGGTCCCGTCGATGGTTTGGGTGCCCGGCGGGATCACCCCCTGCCCCACCGCCTTGATGGTGTTGCCCTCCACCAAGACGTCCGTCAAAGGTTCAGCGACCGCGCGGCCGTTAAACACCTTAGCCCCTTGAAACCCCAGCATAGTCACCTCCCCCAACGTGACGATGTGCATCTTTTTTTCGCGATTATGACGCGTTGGGGAAGCTGTGAACAGTGGGGGTGGAGCGCTTGTCGTGTGCGGCCTTACTGGGCGGCAAGAGGGCTCTGGTCGCCGGTCGGCTTTGACTGTTCGGCGGCTCGCTCAATCGCTTGGCGCACTTTGTCTTTGGCCACATCCACATCGGCCCAGCCGACGATTTTGACCCATTTGCCCGGCTCAAGGTCTTTGTAGTGGGTGAAGAAGTGCTCGATCTGCTCCAATGTGATGTTGGGCATATCAGCGTAGGTTTTGACCTTTTCGTAGCGCAGCGTCAGCGCCGTCGCCGGGACGGCGAGAATTTTTTCATCTTCGCCGCTTTCATCTTCCATCTGGAGGACGCCGATGGGGCGAGCGTTCATGACCGCGCCGGGGACGATGGGGCGCGTGGATGCAATCATCACATCGATGGGGTCCCCGTCCTGTGACAGGGTATGGGGCACAAACCCATAATTCACCGGGTAGCGCATGGGTGTGTAGAGGAACCTGTCCACCCAGAGCGCGCCGGAGCCTTTGTCGAGCTCATACTTGATGGGCTCGCCGCCGACGGGCACTTCAATGACAACATTGATGTCGTCCGGCGGGTTTTTCCCAATGGGGATGGCATCGATGCGCATAAGTGGCCTCCGCAGTGTCAAGCCCGGCTAGGTAGTACCTTCTTCTCACTTTGGAAGCTATGGCGGGTGAAAGGCGCGGGTGGGAGGCGATGACCGCGGTGGCGCAAATCATGCTAGGAGGCGGCAGGGCTGGGCGATGACGTGCGGCCGGCCCGGCACGATGCGCGCCAATGAATGAGCGATGAGGGAGACCGCTGTGACCAACCTGTCCCGCAGAACGTTAATGGGCGGTGCTGCTGCCGCCACCGCGGGGGCGGCAACCCTCGCAACCCCTGCCATTGCCCAAAGCACCATCACGTGGAAAATGGTGACGGCGTGGCCCAAGAACCTCCCAGGCCCCGGCGTGGCCGCGCAGATGCTGGCCGATCGCATCACCGCGCTGTCGGGCGGGCGCATTAAGGTGGATCTTTATGCCGCCGGCGAATTGGTCCCGGGGCGGGGCGTATTCGACGCTGTGTCGGAAGGGACCGCTGAGATTTACCACGCTGTGCCGGCCTACTGGGGGTCGAAGTCTAAGGGGATTTTGCTGTTTGGTTCCCAGCCTTTCGGCCTAGGGGCGGCCGAGCAGTTTGGCTGGCTCAAATGGGGTGGTGGGCAAGATCTCTACGATGAGATGTACGCCCGGTTTGATCTCAAACCCTTCCTATGCGGTAACTCTGGGCCGCAGTGGGCCGGCTGGTTCCGCAATGAAATCAATAGCATCGATGATCTGAAAGGCATGCGCTACCGCACCACCGGTCTCGCCTCGGAAATGTGCAACAAGATTGGTATGGCGGTGCAGGCCATGGGTGGGCGCGACATGTTCCAGGCGCTGCAGTCGGGCGCTTTGGATGCTGGCGAGTTCATCGGCCCGTGGACTGATTCTGCGCTGGGCTTTTATCAGATTGCGAAAAACTACTACTGGCCGGGGGTGGGCGAGCCGTCGTCGGCAGAAGAGTGTGCCATCAACGGGAAAGTGTTCGCTGACTTGCCGGACGACTTGAAGCAAGCCGTCGCCTTTGCTGCTGAAAGCCTCTACAACCCGGTGTGGACCGAATACACCACCAAGCATGCGCAAGCTTTGAAACAGCTTGTTGATGAGCAGGGTGTGATGGTGCGCAAACTGCCTGAAGATGTGATCGTGGAAATGGGCCGGGCGGCCAACGAGGTGATCGAAGATCTGCGCAACGATGATGATGCGCTGGTCAAAACAATCACGGAGAGCTTTGTCTCCTACCG
>JBCDLN010000352.1:0-3484 GCA_038745295.1 Pseudomonadota bacterium
CGGGGCCGCAGATCTTCACCAACGACCCCACTTTGGTGGGCGCGCTCTTTGGCTCATTCTTTGTGGCCAACAGTGTCATGCTCTTCACCGGCGCCCTCGCCATCGCCCTTGCCACCCTCATCTTGAAGGTGCCTCGCTCAGTGATGATGCCGCTCATTTTACTGTCATCCTTGGTGGGGGCTTACGCGATCACCAATTCCACCATGGCGGTTTGGATCGTCCTCGTCCTGGGCTTTGTTGGCTTCTTCATGGAAGAGAACGGCATCCCCATGGCGCCGGCGATCTTGGGCATCGTTCTGGGCCGCGTGCTGGAAGACAACTTCATGCTCTCAATGTTGAAGGCGCAGGGAGACCTTGCTGCCTTCTTCGACCGGCCGGTGGCCGCCGTTCTGGGACCGTTAACTGTCGCGTTGTGGGCGCTCCTTTTGATACGCGCGCTGCGGCAGTCCGCTACTGGCCACACATCGCACTCCCCCTCCCGCCCGCCTGAGGAACCACAATGACGCCCAATCCCATCCTTGCCGCCATCAGAGCGGGCAAAACGGTGGTTGCTATGTGGATGGAGCTGGGCTCGCCCGATCTTGCCGAGGCGGCGGTTCACCGCGGTTGGACGGCGCTGGTGGTGGACAATGAACACGGCGTGTCATCGCTCGACAAAGCCGTTGAACTCCACAGGGCGGCACGCTCTGCAGGTGGTGAGGTGATCTTGCGGGTGCCGGCCGCCGATCCGGTCCACCTTAAGCTGGTGATGGACAGAGGCTTTCGGTGCATCATGGCGCCGATGATCAACACGGCCGACGAGGCGCGGGAATTTGTTGCTGCGTGCCGCTACCCGCCGCGCGGTCGGCGCGGCTATGCAGCGCCAGTGGTGCGCGCTTCAGGCTACGGTGCCAATGCCGACTATCGGCGGAACAGCCACGAGGATATTCTGCTGATTGCGCAAATCGAGCACCACGAGGCGGTCGACAAGATCCCCGAAATTGCGGCGGTGGATGGGATCGATATGCTCTTCATCGGCCCCAATGATTTGGCCGGGTCCATCGGGCGGCTCGAAGAGCTGGATCACCCCGACGTTCTTGCCCTCGCTCAAACGGCTGAAGACGCGATCCTCGCCTCAGGAAAATGGTTGGGATCGATCCCGCGCCCCGGGCGCACGGCGGCTGATCTCCACACCCGCGGTTGCCGGCTCATTGTGGGTCCGTCTGACATTGGGTTTTTCCTGAGCGGCGCGTCAGCCACCCACGCGGACTATCCCTTTAAGGCTTAGAGCCTGGCGCGCCCGACGAGGCGCTGCCAGATCGGCGCCCACGCCCCGAGGGTGACGCCGGCGTCACCCTCGCCTCAAAGCTGACGCGGCCGTCACCCACGCCTGAAAGGTGACGTGCACGTCGCCCACACCTTAAAGGTGACACGGCCATCACCCACTGCGCAACAGCAGGGCGGCCGTGCCCGATTACTCGACGGTGACGCGGCCGTGCACCTTAGGTGTCACCGGTCCGATCTTGCCCAAATAGTCCGCAAAGACGCGCTCGAGTCCGGGGCCATAATCATATGCATCCACGCCGAACTCGGCAAAGCCTGAGTAGCCGTCGCCGCCTTGGCGCATGAAATTGTTGGTGACCACCCCATAGGTGGCGGCCGGGTCGATGGGGCTCCAACCATCGCCAAGTTTCACCTCAACGCGCTGCACGCGCCCCTCGCCGGCCGGCACGGAAAGATCCACCACCATCCTGAGGCCCGCAAGTTGAGGAAACCGGCCACTCCCATCCTCGACGCCGGAGACGCCATGCTCCAAGGCGTCAACAATCCCCTGTCCGGTAAACTTGAACGTGGCGATGGTATTTTGGAACGGCAGCACCGTGAGCACATCGCCCATGGTGATCGGCCCGGCATCGATGGAAGCGCGCACGCCACCACCGTTTTGGATGGCAATCTGATAGCCCTCGTCCGCCGCGTAATCGAGCATAGCATCAGCCACAAGGCTTCCCATCACGCACTCGCGTGAGCGGCAATTTTCGCGGCTTCCGTCGAGCGCTTCGATGGCCTCGCCCACCACCTCCTCGCGAATACTGTCGAGCGGCTCAGCAAGCGCGACGACAAGTTCGTCCATCTGAGCATCTTTGGGTACGGAGGCGTCGATGAGCATGGTGTCACCATCAAGGCCCGTCACAACGCCATTGTCATCGAAGGTGAGGTCTATGCGGCCCAAGTATTTGGTGTAGGCGCCGGCTTGAACAATGGGTGTCGGCGACCCGCCTGGCGAGCGTACCATCACCGGGTAGGCGGCCGCCGCGCCCTCAATCTCGTTCGACAACAGCGTGTGGGAGTGACCGCCAATGATCAGGTCGATCCCATCAACGTTTGCCGCGATCCGTTCATCCACATTGAGCCCAGAGTGGCTGAGAAGGATGATCCTATTCACCCCATCAGCTTCCAGGGCTGCAATTTCAGCGGTGACGGCCGGCACAGGATCGCTGAATGTCAGGTCTGGTCCAGGTGCGGCAAGCGTTGCGTTCCCTTGAGGGGTCACGCCGATGATACCGTACCGCTCCCCCTCCACCTCAAGCACGACGGAGGCCGGTACGGCTCCGTCAAGCACCGAGCCTGGTGCAATCGTCGCATTCGCCATCAAGACGGGAAAATTAACGCGATCTACGAACTCGCGCAGGACCTCAGGCCCATCGTCGAATTCGTGGTTGCCGACGGCCATGGCGTCGAAACCGATGGCGTTCATCACGTCCGCGGCGGCCTCGCCTTTATAGTGGGTATAAAAGAGTGACCCTTGGAATTGGTCGCCCCCGTCCAGCACCAGGACGGGACCATCCGCGGTGGCTTTCTCCGCGGCAATGGCACTCATCAAACGCGCCGCGCCGCCAAAGCACTCGCCTGCAGCATCGTCTTCAGGGTCGCAGGTGTTGTTGTACTTGGTGATGGGCTCGATCCGACTGTGAACGTCATTGACGTGGAGGATCGTGAGCGTTTCTGCGCCCGCCGACCACGGCAGCAGCACGACCATGGCCGCGCCCAAAAGTGTGCGGTTCATCATGTGAGTTTGGCCCCTTGCCCTAGTTGCAGAAGTTTTGAAGGCTGTTGACTCTGAGGTCCAGCAAAACTCAGAAGTGCTCCCAAAAAACCCTTTCACATGTTCCTTTGGTGGGACACCAAACAGCGACGTTCCTTCGGAGCCGACACCGTCAGGATCCCGCGGTGGGCCAGATGGGTCAACCCCGAAGAGGCGAAGCCGGGGGTTGATTCATCAGGCCCACCGCGGGACGATTGAGCATAGGCGGGAGCAGTGAGGCCTGATGCATCAACCCACGGCTTCGCCTCTTCGGGGTTGACCCATCAGGCCCACCGCGGGATCCTGACGGTGTCGGCTCCGAAGGAACGTCGCTGTTTGGTGTCCCACCAAAGGAACATGTGAAAGGGTTTTTTGGGAGCACTTCTGAGTTTTGCTGGACCTCAGAGTCAACAGCCTTCAAAA
>JBCDLN010000353.1:0-3465 GCA_038745295.1 Pseudomonadota bacterium
ATGGGCAGGACGCAGCGATCGTCTTGCTCAAGGTACGCCTCCACCATCGCGGTATTCAGGCGCTGAATTTGCATCACATCATCTCCACAGCGGCAAGGATGGCCCCAGCATGCACAGCCGGCCCCCCCGCGGCGAGAGACTGTGGAGAGATTTATGGCGACTGTGGTGTTCGGTGGAGCAGGCTTTGTGGGGCTTAACCTCATAGAGGCACTGCTTCTCAAAGGAAAACACGTGCGCTGCGTCGACAAGACCGCGCTCCCCGCGGCCGCTGAGGCTGCGTTTTCCCAACTCCCCGGCACCTTGGAAATGGTGACGTGCGATGTGACCATCCCCGCTGATGTGGCACACACTCTTCAAGGCGCAACTGATGTGTTTTATGGCGCTGCGGTGACCGCGGGCGATGCGCGCGACAGCCAGATGCCCGAGACCGTCCTCGACGTGAACCTGATGGGCCTTCTCACCGTGTTGCGGCAGGCGCGCGATCACAACGTCCGCCGGCTCATCAATTTGTCGTCCACAGCAGCCTATGGTGCCAGCGCGTTTGGCCCTGACGTGCTCACTGAGGATCTTCCCGCTGAACCCTCAACGCTCTACGCGGTGACAAAATTTGCGTCCGAGAGGGTCACCTCGCGTATGGCATCGCTTTGGTCTCTGGATGCGGTGAGCGTGCGCCTTTCGGGGGTTTTTGGGCGTTGGGAAAGGCAGACTGATGTGCGCGACACGCCCAGCCCGCAACATCAACTCATAAGCGCTGCCCAGTCCGGGACACCGGTTGTCCTGTCCCGCCGCGATGCGCGTGATTGGACTTACGCGACCGACATTGCGCACGCCCTTGTGGGTTTGATGGACGCGGAACGCCTCAACCACTCTCTTTACAATGTGTCTTGCGGCGTCAGCTCGTCGGTGCTGGACTTCGGCGAAGCGCTGAAAACTCAATTCGAAGGGTTTCAGTGCCGCACCGCCACCCCATCGGAAGAGCCGACCATCAACCTTTATGGGATGCAGGAGCGCGGTATCCTCTCCATTGAAAGATTGAAGGAAGACACAGGTTTCACCCCAGAATTTGACGTTGATAACGCCGCCAAAGACTACGTGTCTTGGCTGGCAGGCCCTGGTGCGACCTATCCTTAAATCGTTGGCTTAAGGATTGCATGCCAAAGCCAGCTTGCCGCGGAGAGAGCGGCACGAGACCAATGAGGAAGACGGAGAGGACGAGATGAGCAACACCTTACAGCGTTTGACGTCATCGGTGGCGGTTGCCGCGCTGATGACCGCCTTCGCCGGCTCTGCGATCGCTGAGGAGCTGACCATCGGCGTCCGCTCTGGCGCTGAAAGCATGGACCCGCACTTTTCCGCCATCGGCATCAACGTGTCGGCGATGAAGAACGTCTATGAGACGCTGACTGCGCGCGACAATAACCTTCAGCTTGCTCCGGGTCTTGCTGAATCGTGGGAACCGGTGGATGAACTGACCTGGCGCTTCAAACTGCGCCCCGGCGTCAAATTCCACGATGGGTCGACGCTTGATGCTGCCGACGTTGTGCATTCCATCGCCCGCATTCCCGAAGCAGCGGGGCCTGACGGTGGCCTCGTCACGTACGTGCGCCGGATTGTGGATGCCAAGGCGATCGACGACCTCACTGTTGAGCTCACCACCGACACCCCCGCTGCGACCCTGCCGCTCGACCTGACCCGACTGTTCGTGATCCCGTCTGAGATCCCCATCGATACGCCGGTATCAGAGTTTAATTCAGGCGCAGCGGCCATCGGCACCGCGCCCTATAAGCTTGTCTCCTGGGAAGCAAAGGGGGACATGGTGGTGGAGCCCTTTGAGGACTACTGGGGCGAACCCGGAAAATGGGAGAAAGTGACGTTTAGCGAAATCTCCAACGATGCCGCGCGCGTTGCTGCACTCTTGTCCGACCGTGTGGACATGATCAATTACGCACCGCCGACAGACGTGGCGCGGATCGAGCGCGAAGACGACATGGGTGTCTTCAAAGGGCCTTCGGTCTACATCTTTATGCTCTTCCCAGACTACAGCGACAACACCCCGCGTGTGACCGCTAAAGATGGGAGCGCGTTGGAAGAAAACCCCTTTAAAGACCTTAAAGTGCGACAGGCGATTGCCCTTGCGGTCAACCGGGACGCCATTGCATCGCGCGTGATGGAAGGCCTTGCCACGCCCGCCTCGCAAATCATCACGGAAGGTTTCTTTGGGTGGAACCCTGATCTGCCTGAGCTCACCTATGATCTTGAGGGCGCGAAGGCGCTGCTGGCAGAGGCGGGGTATCCGGACGGGTTCAATGTTGACCTTCACTGCACCAGTGACCGGCTACCGATGGACGGGGACATCTGCGCCGCGCTCGGCCCGATGTTGGCCCGCATCGGTATTGATGCCACCGTCAACGCGACACCCCGGGCCGTGTACTTCCCCGCCCAATCAGGCCGGGAATATTCGCTCATGATGAACGGCTGGGGCTCACTTACGGGCGAAGCGTCTTACATCTTGTCTTCGATGGTTCACACCAAAGAAGACGATGGTAACTTTGGCGTCTTCAACCACTTCTCGTACTCCAACCCAGACATTGATGCGCTGGTGCAAGAAGCGCTGGGCACCATCGATGAAGCGAAGCGCAAGGCGCTTTTGGAAGAGGCGATGGCGCTCACCATGAATGACCTGATGGCGATCCCCATTGTGAACCTTTCAGCCATCTGGGCTGGCAACACCGAAGAACTCGACTACCTGCCGCGGGCTGATGAAGATACGCTCGCGGTCAACGCCATCCCGAAGTGAACCTGAGGGATATGCGGGAAGGTTGGGCCTGATCGGCCTAACCTTTTCAACAAGGAAGAAACCATGGCGAACCTTGCAATAGTTGGCATTGGCCGCTGGGGCCGCGTGCTGATCGATGCGGTCGCCGGACACTCTGAAACGGTGCGCTTCACCCATGGGGTGACGCGCACCCCTGCCAAAGCAGCGGACTACTGCTCCTCGCGGGGCATCACTCTCGTAGAAAACTACGATTTGGTGCTCTCCGATCCGACCATCGACGGTGTGGTGCTTGCCACGCCCCACTCCCAGCACGCTGAGCAAATCAAAGCCGCTGCGCATGCGGGGAAGGCTGTCTTCTGCGAAAAGCCCGTGACGCTCACCAAATCGAGTGTCGAAGATGCCATGGCGGCCGTCGAAGCAGCCGGTGTTGTCTTTGCCGCCGGTCACAACCGCCGCTTTTTGCCGGCGATGGTGATGCTGAAGGACATGGTCAGCGATGGTACCCTCGGCACGATCATTCACCTTGAAGGCAACATGTCAGGCCATGTGGGAGCACGCTATAAGGCTGGCATGTGGCGGGTCGACCCGGCGGAGAGCCCCGCGGGCGGCCTTGCCGGCTCCGGCATCCATGTGATTGACGCGCTGATCCATCTGGCAGGCCCCATCGAACGGATCTTGGCCCAGTCGGG
>JBCDLN010000354.1:0-3446 GCA_038745295.1 Pseudomonadota bacterium
GAGCGGCTCATCGTGCAGCAGCGCGACAATGGCGTGTCCGCCGATGTGGTGAAGGCCATCATCCCCGCCCTTGCCACCATCGACCTCGTGGACATCACCAACCGGATCGCCGCGCTCCAAACCTTCCTGGCATCGGATGACGGGGTAACATTGATGGCGGGCTATCGCCGCGCTGCCAACATTTTAAAGGCTGAGGAAAAGAAAGATGAGGTGGCGATCGGGGGAGCGATCGATACCTCCGCCCTCACCGCGCCCGAAGAGGTGGCCCTCCATGCTGCGATTGTGGAGGCGCGGACAGGTGTGGCTGACCGTGTGGCCGCTGAGGACTATGCGGGCGCCATGGGAGCCATTGCCGGCCTGCGCGTGCCGGTGGATGCATTCTTCGATGGGGTGATGGTGAACGTGGACGACGATGCCATTAGGGCCAACCGGCTGCGTCTTCTTTCAGAACTGCGGGGGTTGACGACCGAGGTGGCGGACTTTTCGCAAATCTCTTTGTAGTCTTCACCCAAAGACACGCGCGACGGCGTCAGGGGTGGGCATGGCTGATAAGGGCGAGGGCGGCTACGACATCATCATCATCGGGTCAGGTCCCGGTGGTTATGTGACAGCCATCAGGGCGGCGCAGCTGGGCCTCAAGGCGGCGGTCGTTGAAAACAAACACCTTGGGGGGATTTGTCTCAACTGGGGCTGCATCCCCACCAAGGCGCTGCTGCGGTCGGCGGAAATTTACGACCATATGCGCCATGCCGCAGCGTTTGGCTTGTCTGCCTCTGAGGTCTCCTTTGACATTGGCGCGGTTGTAAAGCGCTCCCGCGGGGTGTCGACGCAGCTCAATCAGGGCGTGGGCTTTCTCCTCAAAAAGAACAAAGTGGATGTGATTTGGGGGACGGCCACGATCGAGAAGCCGGGAATGGTGAACGTTGCAGCGGCCGAGGGGCCCCCCAAAGGCGCCCTCGGGCCGGGCCACTACCGGGCTCAGCACATCATCATTGCAACAGGTGCACGGCCGCGGGTGCTGCCTGGCCTGGAGCCCGACAAGGCGCGCATTTGGACATACTTTGAAGCGATGGTGCCCGATGTGATGCCCAAGTCCCTTCTGGTGGTGGGCTCTGGCGCCATCGGGATTGAGTTTGCAAGCTTCTTCAATTCGATGGGTGCGAAGGTCACCGTGGTCGAGCTTCTCGATCAGATCCTGCCCGCTGAGGATGCTGAAATTGCCGCTCATGTCCGCAAGCGCCTTGAAAAGGCGGGGATTGAGATCCTGACCGGTGCGAAGGTCACCAACGTCGACAAGAGTGAGGTGCTGAGCGCCACCATCGCTTTGGGCAACAAAACTGAAATGCGCAGCGTCGAAAAGGTCATCTCAGCCGTTGGCGTGGTGGGCAATATCGAGGGGCTCAACCTCGAGGCACTGGGGGTCAAGACAGAGCGCGGGACCGTTCTGACGGATGGTTTGGGGCGAACGAACGTCCCCGGGACTTATGCCATCGGTGATGTGGCCGGCCCGCCGATGCTTGCGCACAAGGCCGAGCACGAAGGGGTGATTTGCGTGGAAGCCATTGCGGGACTTCATCCCCATCCGCTGGACAAGCTGAAAATTCCCGGATGCACCTATTGCTCGCCGCAAGTTGCCTCGGTGGGGTTGACCGAAGCCAAAGCAAAAGCTGCGGGGCATCATGTCCGGGTGGGCCGTTTTCCGTTTATGGGCAACGGGAAAGCCATTGCGCTGGGCGAACCTGAGGGGCTGGTCAAAACCGTGTTCGACAGTGAGACGGGCGAACTCTTAGGAGCGCACATGGCAGGCGCTGAAGTGACTGAGCTCATTCAAGGTTTTGTCGTTGCGATGAACCTTGAGACCACCGAAGAAGACCTCATGCATGCCGTCTTCCCACACCCCACGCTGTCAGAAATGATGCACGAATCGGTGTTAGATGCCTATGGTCGCGTAATCCACATCTAGAGCGGGTCACAGCCCGATGGATCCAAACAGCGTTCCATGCACCCGCGACCGACAAAGAAAGCCTGAGCGCGGCGCGCTTCCGCGCAGGCGTGACACGCTCTAGGATTTGGGCGCGGACTGGGGCGATGCCTTACCCATGGTCGGTAATTCGTTTGGGCGGGGGTCAAAAGCCTGGAAAAGGTTGCAGTCGGGGGAGGGGATCGCCAAGTGCGGTCAGTGCTGCTGTCAGGGCGGCCAGCGGCCCGGGGCCGGTTTTGGACAATTCTTACCGAGGCTTGCGTCCGGCGGAGCAGGGCCATGCGGGGCAAGTTTATTCAGGCGCGGTACATTGCGCTTTTTCTATGAGGCACTGATCGCAAAGTGAGGGTTGGGGTATGCGGCACGTGTTGAAGATGAGCGCTTTAGCGTTGGCAGCGTTCTTAATGGCAGCGCCGCTGGAGGCGCGAGAGGCACCGGCGTCATCGCCACCGCCAGCCATGGCGCCGCAAGGCGTTGTGATGGCGCAGGCCAGCAACGATGAGCTCAATGAACGCCGAAAGCAGCGCCGAGAAGAGCGACGCAAGGCAAGGCAAGCCCGGCAGCAAAACCGGGACGCGAATGGCGGTACGCGCAGCCTTTCGCGCGAAGAGCGGCGCCAACGTCGAAGCGAGCGCCGTCGCGCTGGCGGTGAGAACGGTCGCAACAGGCAGAACCTCTCCCGCGAAGAACGTCGTCAGCGGCGTGCAGAGCGCCGGCGCGCGCAGGCTGAAACCGGTAGCAACAGGCAAAACCTCTCCCGCGAAGAACGTCGTCAGCGGCGCGAAGAGCGCCGGCGCGCCCGTGGAGAGAACGGCGGCAACGGCCAAAACCTCTCCCGTGAGGAGCGTCGCCAGCGCCGTGCAGAACGCCGGCGCGCGCAGGCTGAAACCGGTAGCAACAGGCAAAACCTCACCCGCGAAGAGCGGCGTCAGCGGCGCGAAGAGCGCCGGCGTGCCCGTGGAGAGAACGGCGGCAACGGCCAAAACCTCTCCCGTGAGGAGCGGCGCCAGCGCCGTGCAGAGCGCCGGCGCGCGCAAGCTGAAACCGGTAGCAACAGGCAAAACCTCTCCCGCGAAGAGCGGCGCCAGCGGCGTGAAGAGCGCCGGCGTGCCCGCGGCGAGAATGGTGGCAACGGCCAGAACCTCACCCGCGAAGAGCGTCGCCAGCGCCGTGCAGAGCGCCAGCGCGCGCAGGGTGAAACCGGTAGCAACAGGCAAAACCTCACCCGCGAAGAGCGGCGTCAGCGGCGTGAAGAGCGCCAACGTGCCCGTGGCGAGAACGGTGGCAATAACCAAAACCTCACCCGCGAAGAGCGGCGGCAGCGGCGTGAAGAGCGTCAGCGTGCCCGTGGCGAGAACGGTGGCAACGGCCAAAACCTCACTCGCGAAGAGCGGCGGCAGCGGCGTGAAGAGCGTCAGCGTGCCCGTGGCGAGAACGGTGGCAACGGCCAAAACCTCACTCGCGA
>JBCDLN010000355.1:0-3438 GCA_038745295.1 Pseudomonadota bacterium
GTTGCCGAAACGCGCAAGCGCGTTTCGGTGGGGTTGACCCATCAGACCCACCGCGGGCTTCTGATGGTGTCGGCTCCGAAGGAACGTCGCTGTTTGGTGTCCCACCAAAGGAACATGTGAAGGGCTCTTTGGGGGCACTTATGAGTTTTGGCGGAGCCTAGAGTATACAACCTCCAAGGCTTATAGACCTAGAGCGGATCACAGCCGGATGGAATCATCCGGCGTCCCGTGCACCCGCGACCGACAAGCGAAGCCTGAGCGCGGTGCGCTTCCATGGAGGCGTGACGCGCTCTAGGAGCCCGGCGAGATATTGATGATTTCCACCCGGCGATTGACAGCGTTCCCCGGATCATCGGGCCGGATGAGTTGGCTTTCGCCAAAGCCCAACGGCATCATGCGGGCCGGCTCGACATTGTGGGCAAACATAAGGTGTTCCACCACCGCATACGCCCGCCGCTCTGACAGCTCGCGGTTATAAAACGCATCGCCCCGTCCGTCCGTATGGCCGATGATTTGGAAGCGCATGCCTTGAAGGCGTGGGTCTTTGAGCGCAGTGCCAAGCTCGGCCAGAACAATGAGGGCATCGTTGGTGAGTCTGGCTGAATCGAACTCAAAGTTCACGGTGAGATCGATGCGGGGCGGGCCTGCAGGCTCGGGCGTTCCCCCGATGGCAATGCCGCGTGCCTCGCTGTCCTGCCGGCGAAAGGAGCGCACCAGCGTGCGTTTCTTAGCCTTCGGGGTGAGCGCGCGCACAATCACATCCGACGACTGGGCCAGTGTTGTGACGGGGCTAGCCACCACGAGCGGCACGGCGGCAGACAGTGCGGCGATGACAGCAATTCTGCGCGTGAGGGCGGAGGCCATATCAGTCTCCAATTTTGATGTGGAGGACAGTTGCGCCGATCTCTCGGGGCAACGCGCCAGGGTTTGGTCGGGCAAGAAGATCGCGCTTCAGCGCGGACAGGAAAAACCGGTCATCGGCGGGCTCGTCCTCATCGTCGACACCGATCAGGGTGAGCCCGCGGGTCGCTTGGCGGTTGATGATGGGCATTTTGTAGAGCATTTCGCCCGTCTCTAGCGCCTCAAGCTCACTCAGCGGGCTTCTGGCGGCAATGGCGATGATAGCCTCATCCCCCGACGGCGGCACGGCTGTGAAGGTGAGCCGCCCCGGTCCGCCATCACCAAAGACAAGCTGCGTGTTGGGCGCGTGCTGCTGGCGCATGACACCGCGGCGTGGGGTGAGGTTGATGGCGGTGCCTTCGGCATCGATGTAGATGAGGTAGAGGAAGGAGGGCACGTTGGGCGTCGTCACCTCAAAGGCGAGCGATTGGCCAAAGCGCACATCGGTGCTGCCGCCCAGCATACGCACTTGGGGGCGAATGGGAGATAGGAGCGGCTCCTCCAACGTCTTGAGCGCCTCGCACACGGGGTAGGGGCGGACGTCCACTTCGGTCACGTTAAAGTCTGCAGCAAGGCGGGCCCGGTCGGCGGACGATGCCACGTGACCAACCAGTTTTGGCCCAAAGACATCACTCACCCGGCGCAGGCTCGAGCAGGGGTCGATGCGCTCATCGGTGACAGTGGCAAGCTCGTTGACCGTGCCCGATATGCCCGGAATGGGCCGGGGCGGGATCACATTGGTGCGCATCACCGACGCGGTTTTCAGGTCATTGCGCAAAGCATCGTAGCCGAACCAGCCGTAGCCCGAGCCGGCCCAGCCCGTCCCCCAAGAGTTTTGGACAAGAACCGCCTCTCTACGGTCATCGTAGCCGACCGCAACCATGGCATGACCTGCCCGAAGACCCGGACCATGGGGACCTGCTGAGCCACGATAAATCTCATCACCACGCAGCTCTGCGATCATCTCGTGCTGCGGCGCGCCGGGAGCGGGTGTCACCCCGGGGGGAAAGTAAAGGCGCATCGAAATGGGCACTGGATGCCCAGCCGCCAGTTGCTGCTTGATGAGGTCAAGGTGGCGGGTGGTGAGTGCACCATCACGCCGGCGGATATAGAGAAAGTCGTGTCCGACAATGCGAAATTTCGGATCGAGCGGGCCGCTATAGTATTCCGCGGACTTGCAGGTTTCAGAGTCGGGAAAGGTGCGCCTGTCGGTGGCGCCGGCACGCAGGGCCGCATAGGCATCGATGGCGCGGCTTCCGGCCACCTCGCACGGTACGTTGGGCTGGCGGATGAGCGTGTGGAGATGGGCGGGGCTCGGCATTGGGGCAATGGCTTCGCGCGCCCCCGATTCCAGCATGGAGTAGTAGCCGCGGGTGGCGTAGCCGATGCTGAAGGCGACACAGCTCCCGTTGATCTGCTGGACGGGCGTCGGCATCATCGGCGAAAGGTCAACCGCATCGGGAATATAGGCGCGGGTGAGAGACATCTGCGGCTGGGACATGCTTTCCGCGTCAGTCATGTCACCGGCGCCGTAGAGACCGATGGTATCTTGAGGGTTAAACGCTAGGGCGCCATGGGGCGCCAAAATCGCCCATGCGGCGATCGCCGCTCCTTTATAAAACTTTGAGTAGAGTTCACGCATAAAACACCCAAAACATAACCTTTAACTATATTCGGACGCTCTCACGCTTTTGCAAGTCTGCAGAACGCACCCGGGCGGGGGCTGCGCCCCTGAAGAGGTTTGTCTGTTTTTGCCCTCGCGATCCGACGGTTCGATTTGATGATATTGGCCAGTGTACGAGGGCTTGCATCTCTTAATGGACGGCTCTCCTTTGCAGCGTTACCCACCTTTTTTGAGCCCATCGAAGCGGGCGGAGAGAGCCCCTTAGATCCGGTGACAAGCGCTTCGGTTGGGTATGGCTGCTTTCTGGGACAAGTCGGGTTGGCCAGCTGTCTTTTCCAAGAGGTTGTTCAGCCTGAGCCACGGCGTCTGGTCGGCGAGGGCTGAGTGGGGTCGTCCCGTCTTGTAGGTGGTGAGGAATGGCTGCATGGCACGGGTTCGCTCTGCCGATGATGTATAGGGGTTTGCGTAAGCCCATTCGTGCAGGGAGGTCTGGATGAAACGCTCCGCCTTGCCGTTGGTGCGCGGCGTGTGGGGCCGGGTGCGGATGTGCTTGAGCCCGGCAGCCTTCAAGACAGCACGGAAAGCATGGCTGCGATAGGCGGAACCGTTGTCGGTCATGACGCGCTCGACTGCGGCGCCGTGACGGGCGAAGAAGGCCAAAGAGCGCGTCAGGAAGGCAATGCAGTCCTCGCGCGTTTCGCTTGCCAACAGCTCGGTGTAGGCAAGGCGCGAGGCTCCGTCGATAGCCACATGCAGCACCTCCCACCCTGTGCCGCGCTTGCTGGACTGGCCCCTGCGGTCGCCGGTAATGCGATGGCCGATGCCATTGATGCGCCCCAGCTTCTTGGTGTCGATATGGATCAGCTCGCCGGGCCGCTCGCGCTCATAGCGGCGCACCGGAGGCTTCTCATCAA
>JBCDLN010000356.1:0-3433 GCA_038745295.1 Pseudomonadota bacterium
ATCCCGCGATGGGCCTGATGGGTCAACCCCACCGAAACGCGCGTGAGCGTTTCGGCAACGTCTGAGGCCGGCAACTGTGCCGGCTGAGCGAAGCGTGGGTTGATGCATCAGGCCCATCGCGGGACGATTGAGCATAGGCGGGAGCAGTGAGGCACGGCCCCTACGGCGGTTCCGCGATGAACAACGTTGATGGAAACGACATCTAGGTAACAACGCAGCGGGCGGGGGATTGCTGTACCGAGGGTTCTAACGCAGTGCAGCGCCGGCCCTTGCAAGGGCAGCGCGGCAACCCGGCTCAAGGCGCGAAGCATTCTGGCGCATACAGTTGACGAAATTGCCGCCACCGATCCGCAGGCTGGGGCAAAAGCGGCGAAAGTCAGTCCGGCATTCGCGCGCTGCCATGCGCACCTCGGCTCTGAGCGACATGGGAGAGCCGCCGGCTCCGGCTGAGGCGGCCGGCGCAGCACCTGCCGTGGGCGCTCTTGTAGCAGGCGCTGCCGTTGATGACGAGGCGGAACCGGCCGCCGGAGCCGCGCTGCTCCCCCCACCCTTCACCGCGTCAACGGCTGATTTGCAGCCAGGCGAAAGGGAAGCCTCATGCTGCTCCAGACAGACAAGCGCATCCATGCCGCCGGGGGACACGGACGAGCAGTTCGCCCGAAAGTCCGCGGCACAGTTGGACCGCAGTGCATTGCGCTGCGCTTCTGTGGGTGTTTGGGCCGATGCGGCGGTGACCGCTGCGAAGCCGGCGCCAATCATTCCAAGGACGGCAACCGCACGCCCCAATTGTTTGACCATCATCATCCCCATTCCTCCTTGAGCGCGGCGCGTGTCGCACCGAGCGCGTCATCATGATTGGCACCGCCCAACAGCATAACAGGTAGACCTGAACCGACGCTTACGAGATCCCCCCCGCAACCCGGATGAGAGTTCCGTTGAAGATGCATCCTCAAGGCGATATCATACACGTATTGCGCGTGAATGAGCCCATCGGCCCGAAAACAGCGCCTCAGGCAGCGTCTCGTCCATTTTCCCGCGCGGTGCAGATGCCGTTCCCACACACCCTCCCCGCCAGGCCAAACCTTAAAGCAGCCTCATGACACTTTCGTCCCGCAACGACCTTCGCCATGCCCTCCTCGACAGCACGTTTGCCGCCCGAGATCTTGGCAAACCTCTCCCCAAATACGCCTTCCCCGATGCGGAGCAAATCCCGCGCGATATTTTGCAACTGGTGGAAGATGAGCTGCTGCTTGACGGTAATCCCCGGCAAAACCTTGCAACCTTTTGCCAGACTTGGGAGGAGCCGGAGCTCCACCACCTGATGAATACAGCCATCGATCGCAACATGATCGATAAGAGCGAGTATCCGCAGGTGGCTGAGATTGAAGTGCGCTGTTCGCACATGCTGGCCACCTTGTGGAACGCTCCCTCCTCGGCCAATTCCATGGGCACCTCCACCATCGGCTCGTCGGAGGCGTGTATGCTGGGGGGCATGGCGGCCAAGTGGCGCTGGAAGGCACGCCAAAGGGCCAAGGGCAAACCGACAGACAAGCCCAACCTCGTGTGCGGCCCGGTTCAAGTCTGTTGGGAAAAATTCTGCCGCTACTTCGAGATTGAGCAGCGTCAAATTCCCATGGAGCCAGGCCAGTACGCCATGGACCCTCAACGGATGTTGGACGCTGTGGACGAAAACACCATCTGCGTGGTCCCCACGTTCGGGGTCACCTACACCGGCCACTATGAGTTTGTGGAGCCCATGGCCGCAGCGCTCGATCAGCTCGAGGCTGACACCGGGCTCGACGTGGACATTCATGTCGATGCAGCGTCCGGCGGCTTCCTCGCCCCCTTCTGCGCGCCTGATATTGTGTGGGACTTTCGCCTCCCACGCGTAAAATCCATTTCTACCTCTGGCCACAAATACGGGCTAGCACCGTTGGGGGTGGGTTGGATTGTCTGGCGCGACCAGGCTGATCTTTCCGAAGATCTAGTCTTCTCCGTTCCCTACTTGGGCGGGAAGGTGGGGACCTTTGCCATCAACTTCTCACGCCCTGCAGGGCAAGTCATCGCCCAGTATTACCTCTTCAATCGCCTCGGCAAAGAAGGTTACAGACGTATCCAGGACGCATGCTACGCCAACGCCCAATACTTAAGTGAAAAGCTTGGCAAACTTGGCCCGTTCGAATTCATCAACAAAGGCTACCCCGACAAAGGGATTCCGGCCGTGTGTTTTAAGGTTCGCGACGGGGCCCGCCCGCCCTACTCACTGTTTGACCTTTCGGCAAAGCTGCGCGAGCGGGGGTGGCAAGTGCCAGCCTTCAACCTCATCGACAACGCATCAGGTATCACCATTGTCCGCATCATGATCCGGCAAGGGGTCAGCCGAGACCTTTGCGATCTTCTTTTAGCAGATATGGAGCGCGCCATTGCCCACTTCGAGCGCCATCCGGTGCAAATCCCCATGACGCAAGCCGAGCACGGCGGTTACACCCACAACTAAGCCAGCTGATGGACAAGGGGCGCTGCGGGCGCTCCTCATCGCCAATTCTGTTCGCCGCGACGCGGGCGCTACCAGTTGGTGGCGATGTACTGCGTCTCCATAAACTCCAGCATCCCCTCTTTGCCGCCCTCGCGGCCAAGACCGGATTGTTTTGTCCCCCCAACGGGAGCGGCTGGGTCTGAGACGAGACCTCTGTTGAGGCCCACCATCCCATAGTCGAGCGCCTCGGAGACGGCGAGGCCGCGCTTCAGGTCCTCAGTGTAGAGATAGGCCACAAGACCATACTCAGTGTCGTTGGCGCGGCGGATGACATCGCTCTCGTCGGAAAAGGTCTGGATGGCCGCGACGGGGCCAAAGATCTCGTCATGAACGCAATCGGCCGTTTCTGGCACCTTTGTGAGGACGGTGGGGGGATAGAAGAACCCTTTGGTGTTGGGACGCTGGCCGCCCAGCACAACCTCGGCCCCTTTGGCCACAGCATCGTCCACAAAGTGGGCAACCTTATCGCGCGTATCTGCGTTCACCAGCGGGCCCACCGTCACCCCCTCATCAAGCCCGTTCCCCATCTTAAGCGCGGCCATTTTGGCCGTGTAGCGCTCCACGAACGGCGCTTCCACCGCCTCATGCACATAGATGCGGTTGGCGGCGGTGCAGGCTTCGCCCCCGTTGCGCATTTTGGCGACCATGAGACCGTCGGCTGCAGCATCAAGGTCGGCATCGTCAAACACGATGAAGGGCGCGTTGCCGCCAAGCTCCATAGCAGGCTTTAAGATCGTGTCGGCGGCCGACTTGAGGAGCATGCGGCCCACCTGTGTGGAGCCTGTAAAGGAAATGATCCGAACCCTCTGGTCATGCATCATCGCCCCCACCACAGGACCGGCAGACGATGTGGGAAGCACATTCACAACCCCGGGCGGCACGCCAGCTTCCTCAAGG
>JBCDLN010000357.1:0-3419 GCA_038745295.1 Pseudomonadota bacterium
CTTAAGCTTAGGTTCTTCTGGCGGATGCTGTGCACACGTCTCGCCGCGGTGCAAGCGTTCAGCGTGTTTCAAGTCATTGGCTGGTGGGGTGGGCTAGTGGGGTGAAGGTGGTGCGGGACCCGTGCGGGCGGGGCCTCAGCGACCCTGCCCGCGTGTTTGGGTTGTGGCGGTGCCGTTAAGCAACCTGTGCGAGGTTCATCTGCGTTGGCTGAACTGCGGCTTGGTAGTCATCCATCAGCGCTTTGACGAGGGGGGTCACCTGATACTGGTGGGGGCCGATTTGGCCCACCGGCGTCACCTCGGCCGCAGTGCCGGTGAGGAAGACGGCTTCGAAGGTGCTGAGTTCATCGGGCAAGATGGCGCGCTCGATCACCTCAATGCCGCGCGCTTTGGCGAGCTTGATGACGGTGCGGCGGGTGATCCCGTCCAAAAAGCAGTCCGGCTTCGGGGTGTGGATCACGCCGTCTTTGATGAAGAAGACGTTGGCGCCGGTCGCCTCGGCGATGTAGCCGCGATAGTCGAGCATCAGCGCATCGGCGAGGCCTTTGGCTTCGGCGGCGTGCTTGGAGAGGGTACAGATCATGTAAAGGCCGGCCGCCTTGGCGTGGCAGGGCGCGGAGTGCGGGTCCGGGCGGCGCCACTCGCTGATGTCGAGGCTGAGGCCGCGCTCTTTGAGGGCGGGGTCGAAGTAGCTGGGCCATTCCCACGCGGCGATCGCCATATGGATGGTGTTGTGCTGGGCGGAGATCCCCATCATCTCACTGCCGCGCCACGCCACGGGGCGAACGTAGGCATCCACAAGGCCCATGCGCTTCAGCGTTTCGCGCTTGGCTTCGTTAATGGCCTCTTTGGTATAGGGGATGGCAAAGCCCAACATCTCAGCCGACGCGAACAACCGCTCCGTATGCGCCTCGCACTCAAAGATTTCGCCGCCGTACGCGCGCTCCCCTTCAAAGACCGAGCTGGCGTAGTGCAGCGCGTGCGTCAAAATGTGCACCTTCGCTTCCGACCACGGCACGAACTCCCCGTTAAACCAAATTTCGCCGCTCCGTTGATCGAAGGAGACCGCCATGACCCCGCCCTTTCGCACTTCGGTCCGACAACGTGCCGAACAATTCCAAGGCAAACGCACAAAATGCCGCCACCACGAAATATTATTTCGTTTAGTGATGGATACGCGACACTTTCCTCTGTTTGATATTGGAGAAAGTATGAGTTCTTTCGCGGAACGTCAATATGGTTGACTTAAAAGTTCTCAGGCGTCCGCCCGAGGCCGCCGATGCGGACTTGGCGTTCGACCTCATTGAGCGCATGTTCTTTGGCTACCGGGACTTCGTGGGCGTCGCCGATGATGCGCTGACGCAAACCGGCTATGGCAGGGCCCATCACAGGGTGCTGCACTTTGTGGATCGCCACCCGGGGCTGACGGTGGGTGAGCTGTTGTCGATCTTGAAGGTGACCAAGCAGGGGCTCAGCCGCGTTTTGAAGACCTTGGTGGATGATGGCCTCATCAAGGCCGAGCCGGGTGTGGAGGACCGGCGGGAAAAGCGCCTCTCCACCACAAGTGAGGGGCATGACCTTGCCCGGCACCTGGTGCGGCTTCAGACCATGCGCATTGACGCTGCTCTTGCGGCGGCGGGCCCGGAGCATCGCGCCACCATCGCGGCCTTCTTGGCGGGGCTTGTGAACGATGATGAGCGCGATGATGTTTTGGCGCGGATCGAAGGGGGCCGCTGAATGTCTCTGATGGGCGATGGCGGCGAACCGCACGATATGGACGACGCCGCCCACATCTTGATCGTGGACGATGATCAGCGCATCCGCACGCTGCTGCAGCGGTTTTTGCGCGGTCAGGCCTTCAGGGTGAGCGCGGCGCAGTCGGCGGTGGACGCGCGGCGGATGCTGGAGGGCATGGTGTTCGACCTCATCGTGCTCGACGTGATGATGCCGGGTGAAGATGGCCTGTCGCTGCTTTCCCATCTGAAAGAGGTGAGCGAGGCGCCAGTCCTCCTCCTGACGGCGCGGGCCGAGCCTGGCGAGAGGATCGATGGCCTTGAGCGTGGCGCGGATGACTATCTCACCAAGCCCTTTGAGCCGCGAGAGCTGGCGCTGCGGCTCTCCAACCTTTTGAAGCGCCGGCCGGAGAATGCGCGTCAGGTGCGCTTTGGGGCGTTTGTTTTCGATATTCGGCGGGAAGAGTTGATGCGCGATGGGGCGCTGGTGCGGCTGACTGATCGGGAGCGGCGGCTGTTGCGGCTCCTCGCCACCCGGCCCGGGGCGACCATACCGCGGCATGAGTTGGTGGCGGACGAGGACCTTGGCGACCGCGCCATCGACGTGCAGATCAACCGCTTGCGGCGCAAGCTGGAGGATGACCCGGCCGAGCCCAAGCACCTCCAAACCATGCGCGGGCAGGGCTACCGCCTCCTCGCTGACCCTGCGGCCGGCCCATGACGCTTGCCACGCAAAGCACCGGCCGGCCCAGGCGTCCAGTCTGGCGCAGGGTCTTGCGCTGGATGGGGATGCCGCCGCCTGTGGAGCGGTGGCTGCGGCGGCGGATGCCCCGGCGGCTTTTTGCCCGTTCTCTCCTCATCATCGTCATGCCGATGATCATCTTGCAGTCGGTGGTGGCGTTCGTTTTCCTCGACCGTCACTGGGAGAGCATGACGAAGCGGCTTTCGGTGGCGACGGCGAGCGAGATCGCGGCCATTGCCGATCTGATCGAGACGGCCCCGCTTGAGCGCCGGCAGACAATTATCGATGTGGCGGCCGCGACGCTCTTCACCGATGTGGAGCTTCTGGACACTGATCAGTTGCCGCCGCCGGCGCCAAAACCCCTCTTTTCGCTGCTCGATCGGACATTGTCGCTCAGGATCAGTCGCGCTGTGGAGCGCCCGTTTTGGATCGACACGGTGGAAAGCACCCGCTTTGTGGAGATCCAGGTCAAAACCAGCGTTGGGATCTTGAAGATCATCACCCGGCGCAGCCACACCTATGCCACCAACTCACACATCACCTTGGTGTGGATGGCGGGCACGTCGGCGGTGCTGATTGCGGTGGCGCTCCTCTTCTTGAAGGGGCAGGTGCGGCCCATCCAAGAGCTTGCCGCCGCCGCTGAAGCCTTCGGGCAGGGCCGGCAGTCTGAGCCGCTGCGGCCCCATGGCGCGATCGAGGTGCGCCAAGCGGGCTGGGCGTTCTTGGAAATGCGCCACAGGATCATGCGCCAGATCGACCAGCGCACGCAAATGCTGGCCGGGGTGAGCCATGACCTGCGCACGATGCTCACCCGCTTCCGGCTGGAACTCGCGCTCCTTGGGGAATCGGAAGACGTTGCCGCCCTCAACGAAGACGTCGACAAAATGCAGGCTATGCTGGAGGACTACCTGTCGTTTGCGCGCACCGACGTTGATGAGGCTGCC
>JBCDLN010000358.1:0-3406 GCA_038745295.1 Pseudomonadota bacterium
ATCAAACTCGTCTCGTGAGCCAAACGCAGCCGGGTTCAACGCCATGACAAATGCCCCCAGCTTGCGGGGCGTTGAGATGTCTTGCCCCATCATCGGCATGAGTTCGGTACTGAGGCGCATGCCGGACAGGACCGCTGAAAAAATTTCCGCGACGCCGGCGAGCCCAGCCCCCTTAAATCCAAAGTCTTCCCCAAGCGGAGCAAGCATTTCAGCGCTTTCAGCGTCTTTGGTGTCAATCCCGGCGCCATCAGACGCTGTTCCATGGGGCAATGTCCACCCAAGGCTGCGGTAGAGAAGCACCCGGTTGAAGGGGATCGCGCTCGTGGCCATGTCGAAGAACCACGGGCGGGCGCCGCCGGGCACAGCCCATGCCAAGGGGTTGGTGCCATGGAAGCGCTCGGCGCCGTCGTGGAGCCGCACAAGCGCATCGGAATTGCACGTGGCAAAGCCGATCATGCCCTGGCGTGCGGCCTCAAGCACAAACGCGCCGGCCGCACCGAAGTGAGACGAGTTGCGGATCGACACGCAGCCGACGCCATAGGTGCTTGCCAACGAGACAGCTTTGTCCATGGCCGAATACGCGGCGAGCGCGCCATGGCCGTCGTCCGCATCAAGCACTGCCACTGCGGCAAGCTCTGATTGGTACTTCAACTGCGGCTCAATGTTAATGCGTCCGCCGACCATCACCTTCACGTAATGCGGCAGTAGGCGCACGCCATGACTATCCACGCCAAATAAAGAGCCGTGCATCATGACACGCGCGACAGCATCAACAGTTGCCTCACCGGCGCCAATACCTGCCAGCACACCGCGTACAAACGCGTCAAGCGCATCGACGGACACGTGTAACGATGGTGACGTACCAATGTTCATAGGGTCTGGCCCCCGTCGATGACGAGCAGCTGGCCTGTCATGAAGGCGGCCTCGTCGCTGGAGAGAAACACAATGGCGGCTGCCATTTCATCAAGGGTTCCGAGCCGCCCCATGGGCTGGCGTTCAGTGAAGAGACGGCGCATTTTTATGGGGTCCGGGGCGGCCTCAATCCGGTCCTCTAGCGATGGAGACAGTGTCGTGCCTGGGCAAAGCGCATTGCAACGAATGTTTTGGCGGATGAAGTCGCGCGCAATAGCTTTGGTAAGGCCGATCATGGCCGCTTTGCTGGCGCCATAGGCGAAGCGCTGGTCAACCCCTGTGACGGATGAGGCGACGGAGGCGACGTTCACGATACTGCCGCCCCCAAGCTCAAGCATGCCAGGCAGTGCTGCCTTGATGACACGGTAGACAGACGTGACGTTGGTCTCAAAGCTTGCTGCCCACGTCGCTTCGTCGCAATCGAGGATGGTGCCGTTTGCGACCATGCCGGCACAGTTGACGATGATGTGGAACGGGCCGTCCGCAGCAATGAGAGCGTTCACCGCCTCGTGGTCGGTGACATCAAGCTGCCTTGGAGTGATAAGCGGATCGTGCACACTCAACAGCTTGTCCACTGTGCGCGTAGAGGCCACCACCTGTGCCCCTTCGCCCGCAAACATAGACGCAGCAGCGCGGCCAATTCCTTGGCCGGCCCCTGTCACAAGTGCCTTCTTGGCCGTTAGCCGCCCCGTCACAAGCCGGGCATCCGATGCATCCCCATCCACAACATCATGTCTGTTGTGTACGTTAGACGTTTTAGGCTGGAATACAAGTTGTGTGAGGCATCGGGTGGGGGATATCAGGCGCCGGCGCGCTCTGGTCCGCCAGTGGGGCAACGCCCCCTGACGAGTGTTCAGGGAAAGCAGACGCATCTGCCGCGCACTCAAGCCCGTTGTGCGGCATCTGATCCGTCGCGCCAAGGCATCACGGGAGCAGAGTATAAGGGTGCAATTGCTAACCAATATTGCCGGCTAGATGTCTTTTCCATCAACGTTGATCATTGCGGAACCGCCGTAGGGGGCCGTGCCTCACTGCTCCCGCCTAGGGTCAATTGTCCCGCGGTCGCCCTGATGCATCAACCCACGCTTCGCTCAGCCGGCACAGTTGCCGGCCTCAGACGTTGCCGAAACGCGCTGGCGCGTTTCGGTGGGGTTGACCCATCAGGCCCACCGCGGGATTCTGACGGTGTCGGCTCCGGAGGAACGTCGCTGTTTGGTGTCCCACCAAAGGAACATGTGAAGGGCTCTTTGGCGGCACTTCTGAGTTTTGGCGCAGCTGAGAGTGAACAACCTTCATAGCTTCTACAGCTAGAGCAACAAAACCCCAAGCTGCGCGAGCAGCATCGTGCCTGAGGCAGCAACACACGGGTGGGTCAAGCTTTTTGGAATAGCGTTGTGCCGTTCATGTCAGCGTGACCGGCGGATGAACGTCACCATCCCCCGCAATGCGCCCGACCTCACGGGAAAGCGCGAGATCGGGTCGGTTCTGACGTCTTGCGGCTACCGGCCACAGGACGAGGCTAGTGTTTAGATAGACATTGGTATGAAGGCGTAGCCTGAGCCGTCCTTTTCGATCGTGCCGGCGTTGGGGAAGCCGAAGTGATAGCCTGCAATGGTCGCTTTATCGGCGATCACTTGGTCAAAGAGGCTGCGCCGCGCCGCTTCGGCCTTGGCTTTATCCATGTCGAAGCGGGCGTGCCAGCCGGGGTTTGCCACAAACAGCGCCGGAATGTTCGCAATGTCGCCAGCGATCACCAATTCGTCCGAGCCGGAGGACACGACAAAGGCGGTGTGCCCGGGGGTATGGCCATGGGTGGCTTTCGCCGTGACGCCGGGCGCAAGCGTTGCCCCGTCTTGGTAGCGCTCAACATTATCCCACGCACCCAGCGTTGCCACGATCCGGTTGGCGAGGCCTTTGCGGTTTTCAGGCAGCGCGGACATGGTGGCGGGGTCAGTCCAAAATGCGATCTCCGCCTCAGGCACCATGATCTGCGCGTTGGGGAAGACTTGCGCATTCTCCTCTTTCGTCATCAGCCCGAAGATGTGGTCTGGGTGAAAATGCGAGACCAACACTTTGGTTACACTGGCAGGGTCCACACCGGCCGCGTTCAAGTGATCCATCATGTTGCCAGCGGTGGGCGCCAGTTGCGCTCCCGTGCCAGCATCCACCAGGATGATCTCGTCGCCGATTTTCAGGAGCGTCTGGGTAAAATTGATGGGCACAACGTCCCGCGGATGACCACCGGCTTCCAGCGCATCCTCAACGTCTTGAAGCTCAGCATTGCCGATGAATGAGTCATTGAGCGGCAGCTCAAAATAGCCGTCGTGCAGACCGATCACATCCACATCGCCGATCTTATACGCGAAGTGGCCAGCGCCGCTGGAGGCGCGAGCAGGCGCAGCAAAATAGACGTGGCCGCTCAGTCCAAGGGCGGCGGCGCCGGCAGCGCCAAGGAGCGCATTGCGTCGATTGATGTGGGGCATGAATCCCTCCG
>JBCDLN010000359.1:0-3387 GCA_038745295.1 Pseudomonadota bacterium
GTGCCTGATGGGTCAACCCCGAAGAGCGAAGCGTGGGTTGATGCATCAGGCCCACCGCGGGACGATTGACCCTAGGCGGGAGCAGTGAGGCACGGCCCCCTGCGGCGGTTCCGCAATGAACAATGTTGATGGAAACGACACCAAGACCGGCTCACAGCCGGATGGAAACACCCGGCGTCCGGTGCACCCGTGACCGACACGTGAAGCGTAAGCGCGGCGCGCTTCCATGGGGGCGTGCCGCTCAGGATCGGCGCTGGCGTGCCCTCATGGCGCGCGGCTAAGCGGTTGCGGGCTCTGCAACGTCGGCGGACGTGATCTCAGCGAGCCTGGCGCGGTAAATGGCGATCACCGCATCAAGTTCTGGGGCACCAATCGCCTCTAGTGCATCAAGTGCGATCGTCATCCCAGATAAATCCGCGTCGCGGTATGCGCTGGTCAGGGCGACAATTGAGGGCTCAGCAGCGAGAAAAACATCCGCAACAGGATGGTTCGGCCCCCCCACGAGCGCAAAGATCTCGATGGGGATGTCCTTGCCTTTAACCTTGATGTTGTCGAGCGAGATGACGTGGTAGCCCAATTTTACAATGGACATCGCTGTTTGCGGGCCCACCAAGATGGGCACCCCGTAGGTCTTGGTCTGTCCCTCAAGGCGCGACGCCACGTTCACATCATCGCCGATGACCGAATAGTCAAACCGGGCCGTTGAGCCGAGGTTGCCGACACAGCACTCGCCCGTGTTCAGCCCGATGCCGATCGAAACAGGCATATAGATACCCTCGTGGTCGGCGTTGAACTGATTGAGTGCCACCATCATGTCGAGCGCCGCTTCTGCCGCGTGGGCGGCATGATCAGGATCATCAAGCGGCGCATTCCAAAACGCCATGATCGCATCACCCATATACTTATCCACGGTCCCCTTGTGCTTGAGGATCTCGTTGCTGAGCGGGGTGAGAAACGCGTTGATAAAGGCGGTCAGCGACTGGGCGTCCATCCCCTCAGAAATGGTGGTGAAGCCGCGAATGTCGGTGAAGAGGAGCGTCATCGGCTTGATCTCGCCCCCCAATGTGAGCCGTTGGTGATTGGTGGCCAAGTCTTCGACGAGATCGGCCGCAACGTAGCGGCCAAAGGCGCTGCGCACCCAGCGCCGTTCGGCCCCTTCCCGCACAGCAACCCAGCTTGTGGTTGCCAGCAGCGAGACAGCGCCCCCCACCACCGCAAACGATGGGTCAACCAAAAGCCGCTCCGACAGGAAAAGGTAGTAGCTGCCCCCCACCAGACCGGTAAGCACCACCACACCGAAGAGTATATTGGCGGTGGGCGAAAGCGTCCCCGCCGCCACCGCAAACAAGATGGTGAGCGTGACAAACACTAAGACTTCGAGGCCGGGCGCCCAGTCCGGCCGCTTGAGGCTATTGCCGAACACCATGTGGTCGATGAGCTGGGCGTGGATTTCAATTCCCGGGACAGCCTCCTCCAAGGGGGTGGCTTGGATATCAAGAAGGCCCGCCGCCGTTGCCCCGATGAGGATGATGCGCCCTTCCACCTCGGCAGGGTCCACCACATCTTCAAGCACCCACCAAGCCGGGATTTGTCTTTCCACAGGCGCAGGGCTGAAATGGAGCCGGACGGCTCCTTCGGCCGTGGTCGGCACTTCAAACGCCCCCACCCGCACAGCATTAATGCCCGATTTGGCGCCAAAGGCTGTCTCGCCCGACGCGTTGGACGCACGGATCAAGATGGTGGACGCGCCCTGCGCCACCCGCAATGTCTCTGTGGCAAGGCTTGGGACAAACGTGCCATCCTCCAACTGGAACATGAGCTGGACGGTGCGCACCACACGGTCCCTGTCGGGCAACCAATTGAGCGCCCCAATGCCCGCCGCCGCTTGTGAGAGCATCGCAAGCGGTGTGGTGGCGCTTTGGAATGCCGGCAAGAACGCGCGCGGATCATCGCCCGCAAAGGCAAAGCCGGCTTTGGGTTTGGCGAACGCCCGATCCGCATCGCTGACCCGGCCTAGGCCTGGATCCGGACCTGATTTATCGAGCGCCACACCCACCACAGCCGGCGCCCGGTTCAGCGCCGTTGCAAGCACAATGTCGTTGCGCGGTGCGCTCTCGAGCGCATCGAGCAGCGCATCGCGCTTTGCCCCTTCCGGCAAAAGCTTGGCAATATTTTCAGGCGACATGCGGTCAGGCTCCGCCAAGATCACGTCGATCCCGATGGCAGCCGCGCCCATATCGGTGAGCTTTTCCACAATCTGCGCCAGATAGACCCGTGGCCAAGGCCATTGCCCGAGCCGCTCCAAAGAACTGTCATCGATCGCTAAAATCCGCACCGGCGAGGATGGGTCGAACCGTTGCGGGTCGAAGCGCTGGTATTCGTCAAAGACCAGATTTCGCAAAAGCCCCAGCGCGGACGGATCGCTCACCCTGAGGCCAAGGCCCACCACCAACAAGCCCAGGGTCAAAAGAGTGAGTGGAACAGCGCGCGCCAGCCGCCGCTTGATGCCAGCCAAGCGGCCGCTCGCCGTTGATGACCCGCGTTTGCTTTGCGCTGACTTCAGCATGGCATCCTTACCGCCGCCCCAACCTAGCCAACCCCATCGCGTGCGGGCCCCAATGGACGTTTCATGCAACACCGCGCTGCATGTGGGGTGAGACAGGCGCGTGGTGTTGCCCCAACTGGTTAAGGCAGCACCGCCAAATCCTTTCCAAAGCGTATACGGACCCTGTGGTTTACCCGCAACAGGCTGCTCCTAAACCGGCCCGAATGGCGCTGGGTTACTTGCAGCACGGCAATGCGGCTGGCTTTATCGCCCGCGTCAGGGTCCAACGCGAGCTTCAATGGCATGGCGCAATTGAATGCGTTTCCGGGGTGGCGGCAGCTCTCAGCGGCGATCATCGCGCTGGTGGTGTCGTTTGCCGCTTTCGTGCCATCGGCTGCCACGGCCCAGACAGAGGCTGAGGCGGCCGCGTCTCAAGCCAATATTGCCATTGAGGCACGGCGCGAAGCGCTTTTCGCAGCCATGCTCAACGACCCCACCAACCTCGACCTTGCGTTTGAGTACGCGCAGCTTTCCGCGCAAGTGGGCGATGTGGAAGCGGCTATCTCCACTTTGGAGAGGATGCTCATCTACGCGCCAAACCTTCCTCGGCTTCAGCTGGAGCTGGGTGTCCTCTACTACCGCATCGGCGCCATCGACATTGCCCGAAGCTATCTGGAGGCGGCGAGCCGGGAAAACACACCCCAAGTGGTTCAAGACAGGGTGGATGTCTTTTTGGCGCAGATCGGCCGACAAGATCAGCGCCTTGTGGTAAGCGGCTCGCTCCATGGCGGTATCCGCTACCAAAGCAACGCCACCGCTGCGCCTGACCAAGACATCATCAA
>JBCDLN010000360.1:0-3386 GCA_038745295.1 Pseudomonadota bacterium
ATGTGGCGCAACTTTCCGATGATCCGCAACGCCAAGTGGACGCGGGGCAACATAGTCCTGTTAGGCGATGCCAAGGCGACGGCACACTTTTCCATCGGCTCAGGCACCAAGCTTGCCATGGAAGACGCCATCTCGCTCGCCGATGCGGTGGCCCACCACAGCTCTGTGGAGGATGCGCTTAGAGCGTTCGAAACAGGCCGGCGCGAAGAGGTGGAAAAAACCCAGCACTCCGCCGACGTGTCGCTTGTCTGGTTCGAGCACCTGTCGCGTTACTGGCACATGGACCCTGTGCAGTTTGCGTTCGGCCTCATGACCCGCGCCAAAGCCATCACCTACGACAACTTGGAGCTCAGGGCGCCCGAATTCGTCACCAAGATCACCAAGCACTTTGCCCAAAGCGTTGTGGCGAAAGGGTTTGACGTTGACCTTGAAAACCCCGTCCCGCCGATGTTCCAACCCTTTCACCTGCGCGCGATGACACTCACCAACCGTGCGGTAGTGTCCCCGATGGACACCTACAGCGCTGTCGATGGTGTGCCGCAGGACTTTCACCTCGTCCACTACGGGGCGCGCGCCATGGGCGGCGCTGGGCTCGTCTATACCGAGATGGTGTGCGTCAGCGAAGCGGGCCGCATCACCCCGGCCTGCGCGGGCCTTTACACCGACGAGCAAGAAGCGGCGTGGAAGCGGGTGGTGGATTTCGTGCGTGCCCACTCTGAGGCGAAGCTGTGCGTCCAGCTCGGCCACTCTGGCCGTAAAGGGGCGACCAAGCTCATGTGGGAGGGGATCGACGAGCCGCTCGACACAGGCGGCTGGGAAACCATCGGCCCCTCCCCGCTTCCCTATTTCAGCTACTCCGTCGCCCCGCGGGCCATGACCGCGGCCGATCTTGACGAGGTGCTTGCCGACTTTGTGGCCGCCACCGAGCGGTGCGTGCGCCTTGGCGTCGACATGATCGAACTCCACTGCGCGCACGGCTATCTTCTGGCAAGCTTCCTGTCGCCTCTCACCAACCAGCGCACCGACCAGTATGGCGGCTCGTTGGAAAACCGTATGCGCTTTCCCCTTGCCGTCTTTGACGCCATGCGCGCTGTTTGGCCCGAAGATAAGCCGATGTCCGTGCGGCTATCGGCGACGGATTGGGCCGAAGGCGGCATCACGGGGGATGATTCGGTCATCATCGCGAAGGCCTTTGTGGAACACGGCGTTGATCTCATTGACGTGTCCACAGGCCAGACCGTGCCCGAGGCCAAGCCCATTTTTGGGCGCATGTTCCAAACCCCGTTCGCGGAGCAAATCCGGGCCGAAGCCGATGTTGCCACCCTTGCGGTGGGTGCCATCACCTCTGCTGACCAAATCAACACAATCCTTGCGGCCGGCCGCGCCGATCTCGTGGCCCTAGCGCGCCCGCACCTCATCAACCCGCATTTCACGCTCCTGGCGGCGGCCGATTATGGCGTAGAGAGTGTGGACTGCCCGCCCCAATACTATGCCGGGCGCGACCAAGCGATGCGCAATGCCCCCCGCGCCCGGGAGGAGCTGAAGACGCTGAAACTGAAGGCGCGCCCCCAACACCACTATCAGACCGAGCGCACCCGACTTGCGGCAGAGTAAGCGCTTGTCAAAGGTTGGCGTTTCACAGTGATCCCTGCTAACGCGCTTTGAGGGATAGCGCCCGTGTTGGGTCGCTCACCGGCCGGGTTGGAGAGTGATCGATGCATGTCGCCAGAGCATTCATTCGCCGCATGCGGTGCGCGTAAAATGCTCGCCGCTTTGAAGAACCGCCCCCGAAAGGTGAGCCGTCCATGGACAGGACGATGGGCCGTGTTGCGAACGGCCGGCGCGTTGGCGGGCGCGGTCTTTGTGGCATGGGCGATGATTGTCATTGCAGGTGGCGCGGCAGTGGCAGCGCAGGAGGATGGTGGGGAGGCCGCCACACCCAAGGTGATCCGCCAAGGGAAAGCCGCCAATGTGCCGCTCCCGCAGGTGAAACCTGTGCGAGCGGAGTCGAGCGCCCCCGCCCCCAGCACCTGCCAACCCGCAGACGATGCAGCGCTTTGGGCCAGCCTTCCCGCCACACTGCGAGATGTGCCGCTCAGAAAAATGATCGGCCAGCTTCTGGTGGTGAGCTACACCGGCACCACGCCCGGCGCGCGCGGCGTTGCCGATACAGTCAAAGCGCTCCGGCGATCCGAAATCAGCGGCGTCCTCACCTTCCGGCACAACATCAAAAGCGCGTCCGCAACGCGGCAGATCAACGCCCTCTTTCGCGATGCCAATCCCGTGCTGCCAGCCCTCATTGCCGTGGATCAGGAGGGGGGCGCGGTGATGCGCGTCAAACCCTCCGAAGGCGCGCCGAAAACCCCGTCGGCCAAACGGATCGGCCAAGGCAGCGTGGCGGCGGCGGAAAAGGCCTATGGCGGCATGGCGCGGGCGCTCGCCGACCTGGGCTTTACCGTCAATTTCGGCCCTGTGGTCGACCTTGCAGTGAATCCCAACAACCCGGTGATTGCCAAGTTCGGGCGCGCGTACGGCAAAGACCCCGCCAAGGTGAGTGCCTTTGCAGGCGCCTTTGTGCGCGCCCACAGGGCGGCGGGTGTGGCAACATCGGTGAAACACTTTCCAGGGCATGGCTCATCCACCGCAGACAGCCACGATGGCGCAATCGACATCACCCCCACCTGGCGCGAGAGCGAGCTCTTACCCTTTCAAAACCTGATTGCCGATGGTCTCGCCGACATGATCATGATCGGCCACTTGGAACTTTCGGGTCTCACAGGCCCTGGTGACTTGCCCGCCTCCCTGTCGCCCATCGCCATCACGGACGTATTGCGCAACAGGCTGTGCTTCACCGGGCTTGTGGTGAGCGATGACCTTGCCATGAGCGCCATTGAAAACCATTGGGGTTCACCCGAGGCTGCCCGGCTGATGATTGAGGCAGGGGGCGATTTGGCCCTTGTGTCCCTCCCCTCCGGCAAGGGGCTCAAGTTGGTGGCTGAAATTACGGACTATTTGGTGGAAGCGGCCGAAACGTCTGACGCTTTTGCCGAGAAGATCCGCCGCGCCTACGCCCGGGTGGTGGCCCACAAGCTGGGGCAGGCGCCGCCTCAGCCAAAAGGCGAGGCATCGGAAGGGGTGACCATCGCGGCCGAATAGCCCTCACGCGCTCAACGCCAACGAGAGACTACCACGTCTCATCGATGGGTTTGCCGGCAAAGACCTCCCCAAGGCGCCGCCTGACGGCACCGGTTGTCCCTTGGGGCAACCCGTCAAGAGGGAAGACGCCCGCCTCGGCAATCTCGGTGGCTTGCGGGATGAGGGCACCCGGATCGATGGCGGGAACGTCCCTCACCACAAAAAGGGCCACATGGTCACGCCCGCCAAGG
>JBCDLN010000361.1:0-3366 GCA_038745295.1 Pseudomonadota bacterium
CACATCAGCAGACGTGAGCCCGCAATTTCGCGAGTTTGAGCGCTTCACGACCGTCGCCATGAACGCCTTCATCGGCCCTAAGGTGAAATCCTATGTCACCCACCTTGAGGGCCGGTTGAAGGACAATGGCCTCAACGCCAGCCTCCACGTGATGACATCAGCCGGCGGTGTGGCAACGCCTAAAATGATTGGCGAAAAGCCTGTGTTGACCCTCCTGTCGGGCCCAGCAGCGGGCGTGCTGGGCGGGGCGTTGACGGGGGCGGCGTCGGGCCACTCCAAGCTGATCACATTCGATATGGGCGGCACCTCGGCCGATATCGCGCTGGTGGTGGATGGCGCGTTCTTTGAAGCGTCCGCCCGTGACACCGAAATCGGCGGCTTCCCGGTGATGGTGCCCATGATCGATATCAACACCATTGGCGCGGGCGGCGGCTCCATTGCCCATACCGATGCGGGCGGTGCCTTCAAAGTTGGCCCCAGAAGCGCTGGCGCCCGCCCTGGCCCCGCCGCCTACGGCCATGGCGGCACGGAGCCAACGGTGACGGACGCCAACGTGGTCCTGGGCCGGCTCGACCCGGAGAATTTTCTGGGCGGGGCAATGCACCTTGACCACGCCGCCGCCCATGCCGTTGTCTCAAACTTTGCGGGCGCCCTTGGTCTTTCGGTGGAAGATGCTGCCGAGGGGATCATCACCCTTATCAATGCCAACATGGCAAACGCCATTTTGAGCCGCACCGTCCAGCGCGGGATCGACCCGCGGGACTTTGCGCTGGTGGCATTCGGCGGTGCTGGGCCTCTCCATGGCGCGGAAGTGGCCGCAGAGCTTGATATTCCTTTGGTAATTGTGCCGCCCCACCCGGGGATCACCTCAGCGGTCGGCCTTCTCACCACCGACCTTCGCTATGATGCCGTGCGTACGGCCTTCCAGCTCGACAGCACCGTTGACCTTGACCGGCTCAATGAAACCTTGGCCGAGATGGGCCGCGAAATTGCCCAGCAGTTTGAGGCTGATGGCGTTGATACCGCCACCGTCACCACCTCGCGCGCCGGCGACCTGCGCTACGCTGGCCAGGGCTATGAGCTGAAAATCCCCCTCCCCGATGAGCCCCTCGACCAGGCGGCGTTTGAGGGGGTGCTAAACGAGTTCCACGCCCGCCACCACGCGGAATATGGGCACGACTTCCGCGGCAAACCTGTGGAGGTCGTGAACATTAAAGTGTCAGGTGCGGCACAGGTCGCCGCCATCAAAGCCTCCACCGCAGCGCCTGCCGAGCCGGGGACGCTGGCTGAGGCGGAGAGTGCACGGCAGCGCTGCCTCTTCCGCGGCGCTGATGGCCTTGCCGCCTACGACACACCGTTTTATCGGCGCGAGCGGCTTCCCCTGGAGACCCCGTTCTCCGGCCCCGCCATTGTCCTTCAGACCGACACCACCACCGTCATCCCGCCCGGCTGGACTGCGGTGGCAGAGCGTGCTGGCAACCTTGTCCTCACCCGGAAAGACGCATCATGAGCATTGATCCCGTGACGGCGAGCGTCATCCATGGCGCGCTTGAAACCATCACCATTGAGATGGGTCACAAGCTGATGCGCATGGCCCACTCCTCCATCATCCGCGAATCAGAAGACTTTGGCGCTGCCATCGTGGATGTCGCCGGCGACGGGCTTGCGGAAAGCCCTCAGTCCACCCCGCTTCAGTCAGGCCCTATCCCGGGCTATGTGCGCGGGATGCACAAAATCCTTGCCGCACGGGGTGAGACCGTCGGCCCTGGCGATGTGATCATGCACAACGACCCTTATACGGGTGGGAGCCATGGGCCTGATGTTGCGTTCATCGTGCCTGTGGTGGTGGATGGTGAGATTGTCGCCTACTCGGGCACCACGGCCCACCACCTTGATATTGGCGCATGCACACCGGGGTCGTGCGGCATTGTGGACGCCGTCGATGCCTATGCTGAAGGGCTTCAGTTCAAGGCCCTCAAGGTGGTGGAAGCGGGAAAGCCCAACACCATGGTCTGGCACATGCTGCGCGATAACATCCGCGCGCCAGACCTTGTGGTGGGCGATATGGAAGCGCAGATCGCTGCCTCCCGCATTGGTGCACAGCGCGTGGAGGCGCTGATTGCCCGCCATGGGCTTGAGACATTCCGTGCCGCTTGTGCTGCCCTCAAGGACCGCGCCGAAACGTTGATGCGCGCAGCCATCAAGGCCGTGCCCGACGGCGTCTATTACGCAGAAACCAAAATCGATGGGTTTGAGGGCGATCCTGAGCGGGCGAACCTTCCCATTGTGGTCACCATCGAGGTGGCGGGCGACAGCATGGTGGTGGACCTTGAAGGGACAGCACCGCAGGTGGATGACCGGCCCATCAACATGCCCTTTGAGGGGACGGTGGATATCGCTGTCTGGCTCACCATCCGCTCGATTTTGCTGGACACTGCCGTTGAGGGGCACATCCCTGTGAACGCTGGGTTGGTGCGGCCCATCACCATCAAGGCGCCGCTGGGCTCCCTCGCCAACCCCATTTTCCCCGCCCCCACCATTGCCCGTTTTGCGCCGGGCAACCAGCTGGCCGACACGGTCATGAAAGCGCTCTCTCAGGCCGTACCGGGCAGCATCTCGGCGGGGATCGGCAACATGAGGGTGATTGCGTTTTCAGGCCTCAGGGATGGCCAGCACTGGGTCCACATGGAGATCTTTGAGGGCTCCTATGGAGGGCGCGACGGGATGGACGGCATGGACGCTGTCGACACGCTCTTTGCCAACACCCGCAACAACCCCATCGAGGACATTGAAAGCCATCTGCCGCTCAGAGTGAGCCGCTATGAACTGCGCAGCGATTCAGGAGGAGCGGGAGAATACCGCGGCGGCCTTGGCGCAGTGCGCGAATTTCAATTCCTGTCCGACGGCGGCTTTTCCATTGAGGGCGAGGGCCATGTTTTTAAGCCGTGGGGCTTTGCTGGCGGGGCCGATGGGTTGCCGGCCAGTGTGATGGCGTACCGGGCTGGCGCTGAGCCGGGCTCGCTGCCATCCAAGGTCCCGTATACGCTCGCCAAGGCCGGCGACCGGTTTGTGATGACAGGCCCCATCGGCGGCGGCTACGGCAACCCCTATGCGCGCCGTGCGGAGGCGGTGCGCGAGGATGTGCTCGATGGGTTTGTCTCCAAGGAGTATGCTGAGAGCGCCTACCATGTCGCCCTTGACGCATCGGGCAACGTTGATGGGCCTGCAACAGCTGCCCTCAGAGAGGGTTAGCCGGGTTGCCAGCCCGGGCGCGCTGCGAAGAAACCTCTGACGGGGCCGTCACCTAAGCGGGCATGGATGTGAGCTGAGCGGGAACGGGTAGCACGCATGTGATGACCTCTCTGA
>JBCDLN010000362.1:0-3335 GCA_038745295.1 Pseudomonadota bacterium
CGCTGATCGGGATGTTGGTGTCGGATCTGCTGCTTGCCGTTCTTGATCCGCGCATCAGGCTCGGCCAGCAGGCCGCAGGGTGAGGGGCTTTTGCTTTGAGTGATGCCACAAGGCCATCAAGCGATCGCCCCAACGTTGCCCCGCAGGAACGCGGGGCCGGGCACTACGTGGACGCAGCGCCGTTTGATCCTGCCGAAGCGGAACGCCTGACGCCCGAGCAGGAGCGCTACTTCCAAGCCTCGCAGTGGCGCATCATCTGGTGGCGCTTTCGGCGGCATAAGCTGGCAGTGTGGTCCGCCGCCATCCTCCTTCTTTTCGATCTGTGCGTCCCATTCGCCGAGATTATTGCGCCCTATGACCCGAACGAGCGCGATTCGGACCACCTCTATGCGCCGCCCCAGGGGATCCACCTGTTCCACGATGGGGCGTTTGTGGGTCCGTTTGTCTACGGTAAGCGGGCTCAAGTGGATCTTGAGACCCTGCAATGGGTGTACGTGACCGACAGGGACAATGTTCAACCGCTGCGCTTTTTCTGCCTTGGGCAGTCCTATGAGTTTTGGGGGCTGATCGAGGGCCGTTTCCACCTTGTCTGCCCGGCCGAAGGTGGCACGTTCTTTCTGATGGGAACCGACCGATTGGGGCGGGATGTGTTCTCTGGCCTCATCTATGGGGCGCGCATTTCGCTGACCGTTGGCCTTGTGGGCGTTGCGATCTCCATCATCTTGGGCATGTTTTTCGGTGGGCTCGCGGGCTACCTGGGCGGGATTGTGGATGCGGCCATCATGCGCCTCATCGAAATCTTGCGCTCCTTGCCTGAGCTTCCTTTGTGGATGGCGCTGTCGGCAGCGCTTCCTGTCACGTGGTCGCCCATCTGGATTTATTTCGGCATCACCATTATTTTGGGTTTGCTGGACTGGCCGGGGCTCGCGCGTGCGGTGCGCTCCAAGCTCTTATCGCTCAGGGAAGAGGACTACGCGCGCGCTGCCGTCCTGATGGGGGCGCCTCCAGGGCGGATTATCCGCAAACATCTGCTCCCTGGATTTTCCAGCCACATCATTGCATCGGCCACACTGTCGATCCCGGCGATGATCTTGGGTGAGACAGCGCTCTCCTTCCTCAATCTGGGCCTTCAAAGGCCGGCGATCTCCTGGGGCGTGCTCCTCAATGAGGCGCAAAACATCACCGTGGTTACCATCTATCCTTGGCTGATGGCGCCCGTTCTGCCGATCATCATCGTTGTGCTGGCCTTTAACTTTTTGGGTGATGGGCTGAGGGATGCGGCCGACCCCTATAAGAACTGACCAGCGCGTTGCGCCTGAAGGGCTCCGGGTGCTAGGGGACCGGATTGCGGCGGCGCAAGGCCGTTGAGTCTCGCCCACTGTGGCGATTGACAAGGTTTGGAGCGGTTTCCGGATGTCTGTGGATATCGACACGGTGCGCCGGGTGGCGCATCTGGCGCGCATCAAAGTGGGCGATGATGAAGCCGAACGGCTGACGGGTGAGCTCAACGAAATTTTGGGGTTCGTTGAGCAGCTCAATGCCGTCGATGTGGAGGGCGTGCCGCCAATGACGGCGGTGGTGGACACTGCGCTGCGTCAACGGGTCGATGCTGTGAATGATGGTGGTAACCGAGGCAAAGTGCTCTCCAACGCCCCCGATAGCGATGACGGCTTCTTCCTGGTGCCGAAGGTGGTGGAATGAGTCCGCTGACCGGGCTCACTCTTGCTGAGGCGCGTGAGCAGCTTGCCGCCGGAACCATCACATCGGTAGAGCTGACGGAGGCCTACCTCTCGGCCATCGAGGCGAGCGGTCTCAACGCCTATGTTGCGGTAAGCGCTGAACGAGCGCGTGAGATGGCTAAGGAGTCTGACGCGCGCAGGAGCCAAGGCACTGCAGGCGCTCTTGAAGGGATCCCGCTGGGCGTCAAGGATCTTTTTTGCACAGAGGGCGTCGGAACCACCGCAGGCTCCAACATCTTGCGCAACTTTGTGCCCACCTACGAATCGACGGTCACCGCCAACCTCTGGCGCGCCGGCGCTGTCTTGCTTGGCAAACTCAACCTTGATGAGTTCGCCATGGGCTCCTCCAACGAGACAAGCGCCTTTGGCCCCGTGCATAACCCTTGGGGCAACGATCTTGTGCCGGGGGGATCCTCAGGCGGATCGGCCGCCGCTGTGGCAGCTCACCTTTGTGTGGCGGCAACGGGAACCGACACAGGGGGGTCCATCCGCCAGCCGGCCGCTTTGACGGGGACCGTGGGGCTCAAACCCACCTACGGCCGCTGCTCGCGCTGGGGGATCGTGGCGTTTGCCTCCTCTTTAGACCAGGCAGGCCCCATTGCGCGCACAGTGCGCGATGCTGCGATCCTCCTCAAAGAGATGGCGTCTGTGGATTATAAAGACTCCACCAGCGTCGATCGGCCCGTGCCGGACTATGAGGCCGCGCTGGAGGCGGGCGTTAAAGGCAAGCGCATCGGTGTTCCGAAGGAATACCGGGTCGACCCGATGCCTGAAGAGGTCGAGGCGCTGTGGCATCAGGGCGAAGCTTGGCTGCGTGATGCGGGGGCCGAGCTTGTACCGGTGTCGCTCCCCCACACGCAATATGCGCTGCCGGCGTACTACATCGTGGCGCCCGCCGAAGCCTCCTCCAACCTTGCCCGCTATGACGGTGTTCGCTACGGCGTGCGGGTGCCTGGCGATGATATTGTGGGTATGTACGAAGCAACCCGCGCGGCTGGCTTTGGCCAAGAGGTGAAGCGGCGGGTCTTGATCGGCACCTATGTGCTCTCCGCTGGCTACTACGACGCTTACTATTTGCGTGCCCAAAAGGTCCGCACCCTCATCAAGCGTGACTTTGAGGATGTGTTTTCCCAAGGGATCGATGCGCTGCTCACACCCACGACACCGGGGCCCGCGTTCGAGATTGGCGGCAAGCCCGATCCGGTGGAGATGTACCTCAACGACATTTTCACCGTGCCTGTGAACATGGCCGGATTGCCGGGGATTTCGGTACCTGCGGGGCTTTCTGCGGCGGGTCTGCCGCTGGGCCTCCAGCTGATTGGGCGCCCGTTTGACGAGGAGGGCTTGATGCCCATTGCCCGGGTCATCGAAGAGGCCGCCGGTCCGATGGTGCCCCCCTCCATCTAGCTGTCGTTTTCATCAAGGTTGTTCATTGCGCAACCGCCGGACAGGGCCGTACCTCACTGCTTCTGCCTAGGGTCAGTTATCCTGCGGTGGGCCTGATGCATCAACCCGCTCTGCGCTCAGCCGGCACAGTTGCCGGCCTCTGACGTTGTTGAAACGCGCAAGCGCGTTTCGGTGGGGTTGACCCATCAG
>JBCDLN010000363.1:0-3316 GCA_038745295.1 Pseudomonadota bacterium
TCTGTCCGCCGATACCGGCAGGCCCGAGTGGGGTGCGATGATCCACGAATACAGGATGTTTTTGTTTTCAGAACCGCAGCTTGTTCTTGCGCCAGTTCTCACCACAGCGCTCGTCGCCTTCACATTAAACCGTGCACTGGACCACGGTGAGACCTTCCCGCAGCGTCGTGTCAGGCTACCTGCTGCCGACCCACCTTGAAAAACCAACTGGCACTTGTGCCGCCCGGCGGACCATTTCCCTGTAGTACGGGAAGAGTGGCGCTGCCCCTTCGCGTACCGCCCGCGCCATCTCACGCAAGCGCGGCTCCATCGCGCGCACCTCGCCAACTAAAGCTGCCTCGTCAATGGTCGTGAGGTGCCCGTTGCGCACCACAACGCGGCCATTGACCACCGTGTGACGCACCGCGCGCCCTGCCTCACACAGGACCAGTTGGCGGCGCACATCATGGAGCGGCAAAAAAGACGGCGCGTCCTTATCAAGCAGCGCAACGTCGCCCGATGCGCCGGGGACGAGCCGGCCTACCGATACTGGCCGGTGCATCGCACGGCTTCCCCCATCCCAGACCGCAGACAGGATGTCGGACGCGGTGGGCCAGTCCTCAAAGTCAGGTGTTGCGAGGCTATGCACTGTCGCCGCAGTCTTCATGGTGCCCCACAAATTGTGGCTATCATCGCTAATGGCCTCGTCCGTACCAAGGGCGATCGGCACCCCCGCCCGGCGCAGCGCCGCGTAGGGCATCACGCCGCTGCCGAGCCGCAGGTTGCACACCGGATTATGCGCAACAGTCGCCCCGGACCGCGCCAAACGCGCAATGTCATCGTCATCGACCCAGATGGCGTGGATCACCTCCATGTATTCATTCAAAATTCCAAGATCATCTACGACTTGGACCAAAGACCGCCCATACTTTTCATCACCAAGCACCCGTTGCAGCTTGGTCTCCAAGATGTGGCAGAAGTAGGGGATGTGATGATCGCGTGAGAGCTCTGAGAGGGCGCACAAGTATTCGGCGGTTGCCCTTTGCGGCGCAGAGCAGGAGACCGCCGCGCCAATCAATCCATCGCCACCGCCATGCCACCGGGCGATGAAGTCGCGATAATGGGCCAGCATTCCCTCAGCAGTCTCCCGCGGCGCAGCATCCATTGTTCGTTTGACCGTGTCCGGCAACAGATCGGCAAGGAACGGGTATTTTTCGTATTCCACGACAATAGGCTGATCGAGCGCTACGGTGGCGCGCATTCCAATGTCGGCGTAAGCGCCACAAAGCGCGTCAATGGCCTCTCTTGAGACCAAAGGCACGAAGAACGCATCATCGAGCACTGAGGTGATGCCGAGCTTGAGCATCTCCATGGCGCCAAGAAGCGTCCTGACGCGCACAACATCAGGATCTTCCGTGCCTTGGGCAAGCGGTGGAACCTCAAAGAGCATGAAGAGCTCAAGCGGCAGGCCATCGAGCGTGCCGCGCATGAGGTTTCCAGGCGAGTGAAGATGCGCATTGATAAGGCCAGGAATGGCAAGGCATCCTGTTGCGTCCAACACCTCCACATTGGGGACGTCGAGCGCGGGGGCGACCTCTTCAATGATCCCATCTCGAATCAGGATGTCGCCTTGGAGAGCCTTTTCAGCGCCAGCTGAGGACAAGATATCTGCGTGCCTAATAAGAAGGTTACCGGTCATCGGGCTTGCGCGATCGATCGGACGAAGCAAGGCCGTGCCCATTGCTGGCTACACGCGCAATTTCGCCGGCTGTGGTGAGCCAAATGCGCTCGCGCAGCGCATCAAGGCGCTCCAGAACATCGCGGAAGTGATGAAGCCGGTGGGCCTGCCCAATGATATGGGGATGGAGAGCAACCGCGCACACGAGGGGGCCGTTCTTCGACTGCCTTAGCATCTCCTCGATCTGGGCTAGGCAAAGGTCGCAAAAGTCTCTTGCAGACATTCGGCGCACAGCAATGGCGTTCGCGTCATTGGCCTCTTGGGGGTAGGGCACGGCAAGGATAGGGCCCTCACGCGTTTGCATGGGGAAGGGCCGGTCGTCTGCGCCCCAATTGAGAAGATACTGGTAGCCGGCTTCAAAAAGGAGGTCGGGTGTGCGTTCGGTCTCTGCGATCCAGGGGCTGAGCCAGCCTTTTGGGTGCCGTCCCTCCTGCTGGGCGATGACGTTCGTCGCCTCCGCGATCAGCGCTCGCTCATCTTCTTCGCTGAGGCCAGCTTGCGTTTCGCCATTGGTACGCCCGTGCGCGGCGACATCTGCCCCGGACGCCCGCCACGCTTCAACAAGTCCTGGCGCTGCCTCATAGCAAGCACTGTTGACCAGCACAGTTGCCGGCACGCCCGCGTCATCCATGGCCTCTAGCAGCCGCCACGCGCCGACGCGGTTGCCCCAATCGAGCCAAGCATAGTTGATGAGATCGGGACGGGCGGGATTGGGGACAAGTTCGTCGAAGACCGCTGCGTCAAAACTATAGGCTTCAAGGTTGACGGCGATGTAAACCGCAAGCCCTTCCCCTTGTGGCCACGTATAGGGCACACGCTCCGTCACCGGACGGTAAGGGTATCGCCCATGGCTCAAGCGCTTAGCCTCCGACACCGTTCACCAGGCAGGGTCACTGGTTCACCTTGTCGAGCCCGATGCTCAGTGACACCAGAAGCAGCGCAACGATCGCCAGCAAAATTTGCACGCCGGAGACGGCCGCAACCAGGGGCGAACTGGTGTGCTGGACCAGCGCCAAAAGCTCAATGGGGAGCGGCCGGTCGTTGAAGCCGTGGGTGAAGATCGCCACCGACAAATTGTCGAACCCCTCCACGAAGGTAAACACAGCGCCGGCCAGAATTGCTGGCAACAAGAGCGGAAACGTAATGGTCGATAGGCTTTGAAATGACGTCGCGCCAAGGTTGGTTGCCGCTTCCTCAAGGGCAGGGTCAAGCCGCTGGAGCCGGCTTGTCACCGTGCGGACCATGACCGCGACCACAAACACGGCAATAGATACGGACTGGAGCCAGATTGACGGTGAGACCCCTACCAATGCGCCGGCAAACAGCACCGCAACGCCCAAAACAATGCCAGGCACCATATGCGGCACCAGCACAAAAACGGATAAAGCGGTGGTGCCCCTAAACGTCCCGCGCGCACACGCCAACGCCGTTGGAACGCCGAGCGCAACGCACAGCACTGTGGTCATCACGCCCACTTTCAGGCTGTTCCACATGGCTTCTACCAGCACGCCCCGCTCAAACACTTGGCGATACCAGTCGAACGTAAATCCTTCAGGTGGGAAGCTCACATACCCCCGCGTGTCGAAGGATATGATCAAA
>JBCDLN010000364.1:0-3304 GCA_038745295.1 Pseudomonadota bacterium
CAACGATTGCTTCTATTCTGGAGAAACTAAAGGGGGGGGCTCCCGATTATAATGTTGACGAGCTTCAAATAGCAGCTGCCAAAATGCTGGGAAGTTTCAAGCCGCCACGAATCGAGGAGGTTCCTTTGCCTCTTATTGAGATGCTTGATTCGGCTCATGAAGAATCAAAGTTAGCAGCAATTAGTGCGCTAAGGGGATGTAATCCGCTACCGATACCGGTGATTGCTTCTCTGATCCAGGTATTAATGGAGGGCTCGAGTGAACAACCTTCTAGAGCTTCGACAACTAGTAGCGTTGTCCCAGGTACTCGCCAGGCCGTGCTCACGACCCTTCTGAGCGAACCTTCCGATCATGGGGCAGTCGATAGGCGCCGGATCACCTCACGCGCAGGCCCGGCACCTCACGCTGAGGAGAGTGGGAAGGGGCACCGCACGGCGCATCTGGCAACCCGCCGCAAGGCCGGCGATATACGCATCAACACCGCCCGCAGCGCCTCACGACGCATCCCGACCGTCCTCTCCAGGCGCGGGCAGGCGCCTCCACACAGCACGCAAAGCCGTTAAAGACGCTCCCCATCACTGTCCAACGGCAACTCCCCTTCATCTGCAACGCCATGCTGCGTTCAACCACACGCTTCACAGCACGAGCCAACACCACAGGTGCCACCACCTTTAGAGTTCGCCGGCCACCCGTTGCGACCGGGCAAGCGAAGTCATCAGCCGTGGCGCTGGACTGCGCGCAGATTGCAAAGCCCCCGCCACCTAGGGTAGCCTTCACTGTCATGCATGGAGCCGGCGGTGGCAGTTGCCCAAGCGCGGCTGTGAGGAGTTTTGGGAGGGTGCGCCATGGCACACGGCGGGGACAATCGGCCGCTTGCCGACCTCGACCATGGGGCAGCGTCCAGCCCACCTTCTGCCCACTATCTGGAAGCAGAACTGCTAGAGCTCTTGCAAGACAGCCAAACCATCAAGTTCCTCGACACCACCGTCATTGATGGCCTTTGGTATTGGGACCTTGAAGACCCCGAACACGAGTGGATGAGCCCGGGCTTTTGGCGCGCGCTCGGCTACGACCCTAACGTGCGCGCCCATAAAGCCAGCGAATGGCAGGACCTGATCTTCCCCGAAGACCGCGAGACCGCGCTCAAAAACTTCAGAGCGCACCTCGCCGACCCCAACCAGCCCTATGACCAAATTGTGCGCTATGTGGGTGGCCATGGCGGCACCGTCACGGTCAGATGCCGGGGTATGGCTGTGCGGCGCGAAGGTGTGCCCGTGCGCCTCTTCGGCACCCACACCGTGGTCTCAGATAGCCGCAGCGACGACCTCACCAGCAAACTCAATGAACTCTTAGAGTTTTCCAGCGACGCGGTAATCGCCTGGACCACCGACGGGGGCATCAAGCGCTGGAACCGCGGCGCACAGCTCCTTTATGGCTACACCCCCACCGAAGCAATCGGCCAGCCCATCGATAGGCTCCTGCGCCCCGCCGCAGACAGCCATTGGGACAGTGTGTACGCCGCGGTCATGGCCGGCACACCCTGGTCGGGCGAGATGACGTGGCGCTCACGCACCAACGACAGCGTCATCACGTCCACCCGCATGCAACGGGTTGCGGTGACGGGGGGCAGCACACTCATCCTGCAGACCGACCGGGATATTCGCCAGGTGCGCAAAGTGCTGGAGCGCAATGAATTGTTGGTCCGGGAGCTTCACCACCGGGTCAGAAACCTTTTCTCCGTGGTCGATTCCCTCGTCTCCCTCAGCGCACGGTTTGACAGCGATTGCGGTGATTTCGCCCAAAAGCTGAGCGGGCGCGTGCGCTCCCTCTCCCAAGCCCATGCCGCCGGCCTTGCCGAGGACAACGAACCCGGCGCTGACCTCAAAACACTCGCATCGTCCATCCTGATGCCCTACGCCCTCAACCCGCACCGACTGACCCTTGACGGGCCCGACCTTTTTATGGAGCAGGCAGCCCTCACACCCCTTGCCCTCATCTTCAATGAACTTGCCACAAACGCCATCAAATACGGCGCCTGGTCAGCGCTTGACGAAACGGTGACGGTGCGCTGGTCCATCCACGGCGATGACATCTGCCTTGTCTGGGCCGAGCCCTACCATAGACCCACTCAGCCGAACGCCGCCGCGCTCGGCTCGGGCTTTGGCACCAAACTCATCGAAATGACGGCAAGCCAACTCCACGGAACGTTCAAACGCATCATCGACGATGGCGTGCTGCGCGTGGAGATCGCCTTCCCCCGTTCTGCCGCCACGGTGACAGGGTGATGGACGTGTCCATCCCCAACGATGCCGACACCGGCCAAACCAACGACAATGCCTCACTCCACGGGCGGACCTGCCTGCTTGTCGAGGACGAGGCCCTGGTGGCCGGATACCTCAAGGCCCTTTTAGAAGACGCGGGAATGATCGTCATCGGCCCCTATGGGAGGCTGGTAGACGCGGTGAATGCGGCGCATCACGCTGACATTGAAGTCGCCATCCTCGATATTGCCGTGCACGGTGGTGATGTTTTCCCCGCTGCAGACATTTTGGTCGCCCGCGGTGTGCCCATTGTCTTCCACACAGGCCATGGTGAGCGAAACACCATCGTCCACGCCTATCCAAACGCAGTCATTGTCCATAAACCCGCCGCAGAATCAGAGCTTCTTCAAGAGCTCATCGCCATCACCTCCTGAGACGGTGCAGCCCGCCGCAAGGGGCGCTTGCCTCAAAACCCTGTCGACAACTCAGCCCCCACCCGTTTCTTTGAATTGAAAGCGTTGAAGACTCGGCCAACTCGTGTTTTGACCTGAGGTCGTCACCCCGGCGACCCGATCCGGTCCAACACGAAGGTGACGCCTGTGACCCGCTACGTTTTTATCACCGGTGGCGTGGTCTCCTCCTTGGGCAAAGGCCTCGCATCGGCAGCGCTCGGCGCCCTCCTCCAGGCAAGGGGCTACCAGGTCCGCCTTAAGAAGCTGGACCCTTATCTGAACGTCGACCCCGGCACCATGAGCCCCTACCAGCATGGCGAAGTGTTCGTCACCGACGATGGCGCCGAAACCGACCTCGACCTTGGCCACTACGAGCGCTTCACAGGCCGCCCCTGCAACCGGGGCGACAACATCACCACAGGCCGCATCTACCAGGAGATCCTCGCCAAAGAGCGCCGGGGCGACTATCTGGGCGGCACCGTCCAGGTGATCCCCCATGTGACGGACGCCATCAAAGAGTTCGTCCTGACGGGCAACGAGGGGATCGACTTTGTGCTCGTCGAGATCGGCGGCACAGTGGGCGACATTGAG
>JBCDLN010000365.1:0-3168 GCA_038745295.1 Pseudomonadota bacterium
CTGAAGAGGCCAAAACGCCCGCGGCGGAATAACGTCGAGCGGTGCGCCATCTGCACCGCTCCCCTTCGCCATAGGAGCGTTGCGCCTAACGCACCGTTTGCCTTTCAGAACAAGCGGTGCGCTTTCTGGACCGCTCCAATCCCCATGCCTGGCAAAGTATAGTTCGCGCCCATCACGTCCCCAGGGCCGGGCGCGGCGCCTGCACTTATTGACGTTTGAGAGCACGATCCGCTCAGTTTGAAACACACTGGGCGGTAAAACACGTGCTCACCCTTGAAGAGCGCGCATGCTTTCCTCGCTCGATCTGATCCAGATCGCGCGAGACATGCGCTGGGCGGCGGTGTGTTACCTGCACCGCATTTCATGAAATTGATCGTTCATCAGTTTGCGGCGGCGCCGTCTCAGCCCTCGTTCAAGGCTTCGGGCTCTGCGTGGTCAGAATTGGCCGGGCAATGGGCAAAACTTGCAGGCACTCAGCTTCAGCACCATGTATATGGTTGGCTTTTGCATGGTTGAATGATGTTCCCGTTTGAAATTGATCTCGGTGTCAATCTCTACTTGATCGCAGCAGCGGTGCTTGTGTTCTTGGTGATTGTGGTCTCGGTGCGGACCGTTCCCCAAGGAATGCATTATACCGTGGAGCGGTTTGGCCGTTATACACGCACCCTTGAGCCCGGCCTTAATATCCTCACCCCCTTCGTGGAGCGCGTGGGCGACAAGGTGAATATGCGCGAGCAGGTGCTTGAGGTTGAAAGCCAAGAGGTCATTACCCGCGACAACGCCACCGTCACCGCCAACGGCATTGCCTTTTACCAGGTGCTCGACGCGCCGCGGGCGGCCTACGAGGTCACCGACCTCAAGAACGCCATCCTCAACCTCACCATGACCAACATCCGCTCCGTCATGGGATCGATGGATCTTGATGAACTCCTCTCCAATCGGGACGAGATCAATCAACGGGTCCTGCGGGTGGTGGATGCCGCTGTCGATCCTTGGGGCGTGAAGATGACGCGCATCGAGATCAAGGACATCAATCCGCCGGAAGACCTTGTCAACGCGATGGCGCGGCAGATGAAGGCTGAGCGGGAAAAGCGGGCTGTTGTCTTGGAAGCAGAAGGGGAGCGGGCTGCCGCGATTGCTCGCGCCGAAGGGGAAAAACGCTCTTTGATCCTGGCGGCGGAGGGCCGCCAAGAGGCTGCCTACAGAGACGCTGAAGCGCGCGAACGCAGCGCTGAAGCTGAAGCACGGGCGACCACCGTGGTCTCGGACGCCATCGGTGCCGGCTCCATCCAAGCCATCAACTACTTCGTGGCCGATAAGTACGTGGCCGCCCTCAAAGAGCTGGCCGCCGCCCCCAACCAGCGCACGCTCATCTTGCCGGTCGACGCTGTGGCGACCCTCGGCTCACTGGCCGGGATTGCCGAGATTGCCCGCGACACGTTCAGCCCTGCAGGGAGCCCAGCAAACCCCTCCGCCACCACTGCGCCCACCACCGCGCCGCCCCATAGAGGAGGCCAAACCGGCGTCACCAATTCCCACAGGAGCGAGCCCACCCCCGAAGACGCCCTGGTGGACGCGCTCTCCCGGACCCCATGACGGGCTGTACTGCGGCCCGTCTAAGACGTTTGAGACGACACCTACCCTGACCAAGGAGGCCATGTGATCGCATTATCCATATTCGCCGCGCTGGGTCCCTACGCATGGTTCATTGTAGGCGCCGCGTTCCTGATTGCTGAGGTGATGTTACCAGGCATCAATCTCATTTGGTTTGGCGCTGCCGCATCTGCCACAGGCCTTGTTTTGTTTGCCGTCCCCCTTGATTGGCCTGCGCAGATGATCGTGTTCTTGGTGTTCTCCGCCCTCTCGGTGGTTGCAGCGCGGGTGCTGGCGGTGCGCGGCGCAGCCTCACGTGTTGATGTGGTGAACCGGGGCGGCGATGAGATGATCGGCCGCGAGCTCGCGCTGGCTGAGCCCATCGTCAACGGCATCGGCCGCGCCCTTTATGGCGATGGCATGTGGCGCGTATCCGGCGCTGACCAGCCCGCAGGCACGAAGGTCAAAGTGGTGGGGATTGACGCCGCAACGCTCGTGGTGGAGCCGGCCGACTGATCGTTCATCCGGCCTGCACACCAAAGGCTGAGACACAACCCTCTTTGCGGCAAGGCTGGGGAAACACTGGATAGCGTGGCGGCGCGGGCATGGTGCGCTTGCACCGTGCCCGATTGCCGCCGAAGGTCGGGGGATGGCAACGCTTCCCTTTTCCAACATCGTCGAAGGGCGCTGGATCGAGCGGCGAAAACGCTTCATGCTCGACGTGGCGCTTCCCAGCGGTGACACGATCACCGCCCACTGCCCCAATACCGGCGCCATGACCGGGCTCTGCACCCCTGGCGCACGCGTCCTGCTTTCCCAATCGGATAACCCCAAGCGCAAATACGCCCACACCCTTGAAGCGGTGGAGGCGGACGGTGTGTTCGTGGGCGTCAACACCCAAAACCCCAACAAAATCGTGGCCGCCATGGCGCGGGCCGGCAAGGCGCCCTTCCCTCCTGGTGCGACCGTGCGCCCCGAGGTGCGCTACGGCGTCGCGGAACGGGTCGACCTTCTCCTCACGCGGGAGAGCGCGCCGCCACTTTTCGTGGAAGTGAAGAACGTTCACCTGGTGGCCGAACCGCAAGAGGCCTCCTTTCCCGATTGCGTCACCGCTCGCGGCACAAAACACCTATTTGCGCTCGCACGGGAAGTGGAGGCAGGCCATCAGGCCATGCTTGTCTACTTGATCCAGCGCGCTGATGTGGGCGTTTTCCGCCTCGCGCGCCACATCGACCCGGCCTATGCCGATGCGTTCGACCATGCCGTTGCGGCAGGTGTGCAGATGGTGGCCATCCGTTGCAGCGTCACCCAGGATGGCGTGGCGGCCCTTGGCACAATCCCCATCGATGAAGCAGCCATCAAAAAGGCCGCCTAGCGACACGCGTACTTGAGCGTCTGCGCAGCTTCATCAGCAGTGCGATGGCGACACCCTAGATGTCGTTTGCCATCAACGTTGTTCACTGCCGAACCCCATAGGGGGCCGTGCCTCACTGCTCCCGCCTAGGGACAATTCTCCCGCGGTGGGCCTGATGCATCAACCCACGCTTCGCTTTTCAGGGTTGACCCATCAGGCCC
>JBCDLN010000366.1:0-3166 GCA_038745295.1 Pseudomonadota bacterium
GGCACCAACGCATCACTTGTGTTCAGGCGGGTTTGAGGTAGGGGAACGGCCATGCGCAAGCGCGGGCGCGGACGGGGCGGTGCTCACGATGGTGCAGGTGAGGAGGGGCGCGCAGCCCAATCCGGTCAGCCCGCACCATTGGTGACGGCGACACGGCGGTCGAAGCAACGCCACACCAACGATGAGGCGCCGCCACCGCGCAAACGCTCCCGCGCAGCACGACACCCGGTTGTCATCGTTCTGAACTTTGCGCTCTTTGCCCTCGTGATGGCGATCTTCGGCACCGTCGCAGCTTTTGTGATCGGCCGCCAAGCTTACCTGGCTGCTGGGCCCCTTGAGATGCCCGTGCAGCTCAACATCCCGCGCGGCGCCTCGGTCCAATCCATCGCGCAGGGGCTTGAGGCTGAGGGCGTGATCTCCAACCAGTATGTCTTCATTGCGGCGGCCTACGGCACCGGCTCCACCCAAAGCGTGAAGGCTGGTGAATACGCCATTGAGCCCGAAGCCTCGATGGCCGATGTGCTGGCGAAGATCGTGTCGGGCGATGTGGTCCAGCACCAGATCACCATCGCGGAAGGTTTATCGTCGGCGCAGGTGGTGAACCGGCTCAACGAGAACCAGGTGCTCACCGGCACCATCAGCGAAATTCCCCCCGAGGGTTCGCTGCTTCCCGAAACCTATCGCGTCACCCGCGGGATGAGCCGCGCGCGCGTCCTTGAGCTGATGCGCAACGCGCGCGAACAGGTTTTGGCGCAGGCTTGGGAGAACCGTGACCCTGATTTGCCCATCGAATCACCGTCCGATTTGGTGACGCTCGCCTCCATCGTGGAGAAGGAAACCGGCCAGCGCGAAGAGCGCGGCAGGGTGGCATCGGTGTTCGTCAACCGGCTGCGGCAAGGGATGAAGCTCCAGTCCGACCCCACAATTTTGTACGGCCTTTATGGCGGGGAGGCGTGGAACGAGGGCCGTACGATCTACCAATCCGACCTTGATCGCGCGAACCCCTACAACACCTATCAAATCGATGGTTTGCCGCCCGGGCCCATCGCCAACCCAGGGCGAGAGGCGCTGATGGCCACCGCAAACCCTGATGAGACCACCGATCTGTTCTTTGTGGCGGATGGTACGGGCGGTCACGCGTTTGCCCGCACCTATGCCGAGCATCAGGAAAACGTTGCGCGATGGCGCGAGATTGAGCGGGCACGCAACAGCTCCAGCGAGACGCAGTAGGGATGCCCGCCGTCCAATCGATGACCGGCTTTGCCAGCCGGGACGGTGCGTTGGACGGCCTCACCTTTCAGCTTGATGCCCGGTCGGTCAACGGCCGCTCCCTTGATGTGCGTGTTCGGCTCCCTGCGGGATATGAGCGCTTTGAGCCGGACGTGCGCAAAGCGATCGCAGCCACGTTTAAGCGTGGCTCCATCTCGGTGACCCTTTCGGTGCGGCGGGCCGAGGCGGTGACCCACTACGGCGTCAATCACGATCAGCTGAACATCTATGTTGATGCGATCCATACCCTTGCCCAAAGCGGCTCGGTGGCAGCCCCACGGGCCGATGGGCTCTTGGCGCTGCGCGGGGTGATCGAAACTCCCCAAGAAGAGTCAGTCTCCACCCCTGACCTCAGCGCCGATCTTTCAAGCCTCCTGGTGGCGCTCACAGATGATCGCTGTGCAGAAGGGGAGCGCATTGGCGCAGTGGTGGCAGAGCTTCTTGACCGGATCGAAACGCTTCAGCGCGACATCGATGGCCATCCTGAACGCCAATTGCCAGCCATCAAGGCCCGGTTGATGCGGCAGATCGAGGACCTCCTTGAAGGAAGCACTGGGTTGAGCGCTGAGCGGCTCCACCAAGAGGCGGCGTTGATGGCAACACGGGCCGACGTGCGCGAAGAGCTGGACAGGCTGGTGGCTCATGTGGCGGCGGCGCGGGCGCTCCTTGCCGAGGGTGGCCCCATTGGCCGAAAGCTCGACTTTTTGGCCCAGGAGTTCAACCGAGAGACCAATACGATCTGCTCTAAAGCCCCGCACCATGCCATTACGGCATTAGGATTGGATCTGAAAGCTGTGGTGGAGCAGCTGCGCGAACAGGTCCAAAATCTCGAATGACCACTCCTCAACTGTCACGACGGGGCGTTCTGGTGGTGCTGTCCTCGCCATCGGGGGCTGGCAAGAGCACCTTGTCGCGCCTTTTGTTGGAGCAGGAGAAGCCGGATCTGGAGCTGTCCATTTCCGTCACCACACGGCCGCGCCGACCCAGCGAGGTGGACGGGGTACACTATGGGTTTGTCACCCCGCGCGAGTTTGAAAGAATGGCGAGCGCGGGCGATCTGTTAGAGTCCGCCGAAGTCCACGGCAACTTCTACGGCACCCCCCGCGAGCCGGTGGAAAACGCCCTCATGATGGGGCGAGACGTGTTGTTTGACATTGACTGGCAGGGCGCGGCGCAGCTGAGGGCAGCTCTGCCGGATGACCTCGTGTCGATTTTTGTGCTGCCACCATCGGGCCCCGAGCTTAAGGCAAGGCTGGTACGCCGCGCCGAAGATGATGAAGCGACCATTTCGCGGCGCCTGAAAAATGCCCGCCAAGAGCTTCTCCACTACAACGAATACGACCATGTGGTGGTGAATGATGACCTTCAGGCGGCGCTTTCTGCTGTGCGCGCCATTTTGGTGGCCGAGCGCCACAGAGCCCGCCGCCTTGCTGGGCTCGACACGTACATCGGCACCATCAGCGACGCGCTTTAGGCAGTAGGGACGGTTTAACTATTTGAGCCACAGACACACCGCAGCAATGAGGACGAAACCGCGGAAGTTTGCGGCGAGCTTGTCGTAACGTGTGGCGATGCGACGAAACTGTTTCAGGCGGCCCATGAGGCGTTCGACAAGGTTCCGCTCGCGATACATGCGCCAGTCACATGGGACACGGCGGCTGCGGTCTGGGTGGGACGGGATCGTTGCAGTCGCGCCGGCGGCAGCAATGGAGTCGCGGAAATGGTCAGCGTCGTAGGCCATGTCTGCGATGACATGGCCGGCAGCCAGGCCGTCGATCAGCCCGCGGCCTTGCAGGACGTCGCCGCGATGGCCGGGCGCCACAAGGATGCGGACCGGCAACCCGAGCGCGTCTGCCGCAACGTGGACCTTGGTGGTCAGGCCGCCACGCGAGCGGCC
>JBCDLN010000367.1:0-3156 GCA_038745295.1 Pseudomonadota bacterium
CGACGGGTCGGTCAAGGCCGTCACAAGCGGTTGTTGCTGCGCTTGGGCTTGCAAGAATGGGCGCCAGGGCAAGGCCCGTGGCGAGGGCTAGCATCTTCAAATGTCTGCTCCTTCTTGTTTCAACTGCGGACTGCGTGCCGTGGGGACCATACGCTGCGCGCACAGGACACCGATTTGGTGTGTTGGCGTGTCCACAGGCCTTCCGTGGCGTGGCGCGTGTGCGCCCCACAGATGTTCGTTCGGAAAGCTAAGCTGAGTATAGACAGGCGGTATGGAATGTAAAGCTATTGCCAGCTCCGCGATAGATGCATGCCGGCCTTCCCAGCTCAGCCGGATAGTGGTCCTATTTGGATACTACCCGGCGACCAAGTTGATGAACAGCCAACGGCGTGAATACATTAAACTGATCCATCACCCTAGCCCATGCAAGTTAACGTTGACTATGGCCGCCGTTGGTGGACTGATGATTTACTTCTAGAGGCTGGACGACACCTTATCGGCAATGTCGGAGGGCACCCAAGCGCCCCAAACGTCCTTGCGCTCGCGCAGGAACTCTTGGGCGGCTGCCTCAGGTGTGGCATCGGCCTCGCGCATGTAGGCAAGGGCCTGGCTGGTATCGGCGCTCGTCATCCCGTAGTTGTTGAGGAACGTGGTGAGAACATCGGACTGGCCGGTGAACTCTGTATTCGCCCCGATGATAACGGCGGTCTTCGGATAGGCTGTGGCCGCGCCTGGCGCGTCGCTTGCCATCATCTCATCCCACGTCGCCTTATCGTAGGTGGGCTCGTCGAGCATGACGAAATCGTACTTGCCTATCAGCCAGGTGGGCGCCCAGTGATAGAAGAGGACAGGTTTGCCACGCAGATAAGCGCTTTCCACCGCAGCCTCCAGCGCAGCCCCTGCGCCGGGACGGATGTTGCTGTAATCATCCTCTAGACCATAGGCGATGAGCTTTTTGGAATTCACCACCTCACACTGCCAGCCCACCACGCAGTTGTAGAACCGGCCCTTGTCCGGGTCTTCGGGGTCGCGGAAAAGCTCTTTGAACTCAGAGAGCTGGGACACTGATGTGAGCCCTTTGGCGGCAGCGTCATCACCATCCACCAAATAACGCGGCACAAACCACCCCTCAACCGCATCGGGGAAGGTGGTTCCAAGGCGCGTCACCTTGCCTTCGGCCTCAGCGTCGAGAAAGGTTTGCGCCGGGTTGCCAGTCCAGACCTCCATCAAAAGATCCACATCACCGCGCGCAAGACCCTGGTTCAGCACCAATGTGGTCCCGGGGATGACATCTGTTTCGCAGCCGTAGCCCTCTTCTAAGATGCTACGGGCAACGGCGGTGTGGAACGCTGCCGAGCCATAGTCGAGCCCGCCAAACATGATGGTATCGTCGATGGGGCAAGCAGCTTGGGCAGCGGGTGCTGCAAAACTTGCCGCAACCAGCGCGCCCATCAGGGTCATAGAACCACGCAAAAGCATCACTGTGAGTCCGTTTGGAACGTCGTTCGAAACGTTAATGCACATTTTTTCACTTTGCGCATTCATTGTGCTGCGGCAACTTGGCCGCCTGGGCAGCATCGGCGGCGCAGGTTGGACGTGGGGCCAAGACGGGGCAGCCAGCCGGTTCAGGCCGGCGGGGCCTCGTAGGCGTTGCCATAGGCCTGAAAGTCAGCGGCGTAGGTGGCCTTAATGGCTTCGACCGTGCGCGGGTTGATAAAGGCGCGCCCATCGGGAAACCGCCCCTGAGCAAACGCCCCACGAACAATCGGAGTGGCTTCCGGGGTGGGGCCAAGGGCCGCGGTGACCGCTTCGTCCACCTTGTGGTGGTGGCGCGATTCCGAAATGGCGGCAAAATCCACCACCTTCACACCAGGCTGCCCTTGCCGTGCTTCAGTCCAAGCCTGGAAGCGTTCAATGGGGACAACTTCGCTGAGAAAAGCGGTCTCCCCATCCACAAACTGCTGGGAAAGGTGAGGGTTTATGGTGAAGCGTTCTTCACGCTCCGCCGCATCAATCATGGCAAGGTGATCGAGAAAGCTCAGCCCCTGTGCCGGGTCTTTCCCCGCCGCGGTCAGCCAGGCATCGACCTTGTCCCAATGGTTTTTCACCCAGTGCGGCCGGGGTCCGATGGCGCCGCGTTCACCTAAAACCAAGAACGCGCTCGGTGCACGACGCCACGGGTCACGAACCACCTTCACCGCCTGATAGTCGTTCGATGTCAGCGCCTTGTGCACCGATTGGCGATAGCCGGGCTTGGCCTTGAACACCTCATTCTCATACCGGTGGACCCAGCTGGAAAAAGCCAGCGCCTCGTCCAACAAACCCAGCTGGGCAAAAAACCACTTCACAACGGTGGTGCACCCCGATTTCTGGCTCCAGAAAAATATGTATGGGAAATCAGGGTGGTAGAGCGGCGGTCGCACACGCACACAGTCGGGCAGCCGGGCCGTTGACATCAAGTTCAAGGGTGAGCCTTTCGTTGCGTCGATCATCATCGGGTGGCAGGAGGGAGACGGCGCGTGCGAGCCTTTTAGGACATTAACGTGTCTTGCGGTATGGCGGCGGCGTCACTGTGGTCGACCTTTTGGGGCGCTTGGCGCAGCGCGGCAGGGCGGAAGTGGGAGCGATGGGCGAGTTTGCGGCTTTCTTCAGCCAGTTTGATGCGGTGCTTTCGTTGGCATTGGCCGCCCTGGTGGCGCTGCCGGCGTTGTTGCGCAAGCGCCGTCCGCTCACCAAAAGCCGGGCGATGGACATTTCCCTTTCGGCGCTGCTCTTTGCGGTGTTGGGGGTGCGCTTTGCTGTCTTATGCGGCTGCGTGGCCCTTTACCCCGAAGCGGCGCTGCCGGGAGCGGGGCCTGGTGTGGTCTCCGTGCTGGGCGCGCTCTACGCCACCGCCGCCCTGGTGGGGTTGGCGACCCATCGCGCCGGTGTGATGGCGCGCGTGGTGGGCGCGTTGGTCCTTGGGGTGGTGAGCCTGGTCGAGGTGATCATGAGTGGCTTTGTGCTCAATGCCTCGCTCGCCATGCGTGTCGATGCGGTGTTGGCGCTGGCCCTAGCAGCGGCGGCTGGGGTGTTTGCTGCGTTTTTCTGGACGTATCGCACCGCCACGCCGAACCCGCTCGGGAGCGACAAACGCCCGTTCGACTACTAGAGCCG
>JBCDLN010000368.1:0-3135 GCA_038745295.1 Pseudomonadota bacterium
CCCACGGGGGGCCCCCGCCTGTGCCCCGGCGCCCGCCGGCGCTGATGCCCGACGAGCGCCAACAGCGGAGGGGATGCACGGCCGACGAGCGCCGCGTGCGTTGTATCCCATCGGCTGTTGGCTCAGGGCATCAATCAGCGACGGCGGGCTCCGGGGAACAGGCGCCTAATTGTGTTCCTTGGTGGCGTTAGAGCCCTTCAGCCTAGCCACCAGGACGCGCTTCGGCTTCATCACCGCAGCCCGATGCTTAATCGCGATTGACGTGTTTATGTCTCCCGCCAAGCCCGGCGGATCTGATCCGTCAACGGCCGCATGAGGTAGGAGACAACAGTCTGACTTCCCGTGGCAATAAAAACCTCAGCAGGCATCCCAGGCATCAACTCAAGGCCTTCTGGGAGGAGGGTGAGTTCGCCCTCGTCCAAGGCAACGCGCACTTCATAAAACGGCAGCCCGGAGCGCTCATCTTCACTCGCCTCTGCGGCAACGAAGGTGACATGGCCTGCAAGTTGGGGTGTTGACTTGGCATCGAACGCGCTCAAAACCACAGTGGCTTCTTGGCCGATATTCACTTGGTCCACATCTGTGGGAGAGAGTTTTGCTTCAATGACCAAATTGTCCGAGGCGGGGACAATTTGCATGATGGTCTGGCCCGGTTGAACCACTCCGCCCACGGTGTGCACTTCAAGTTCAAAGATGGTCCCAGTGGCGGGTGCACGGATACTCATCCGGCCCAGCTGAAAATCGGCTGCGGCGCGCCGCTCTTTGAGATTGGCCACCTCCGGCCGCAGCTCAGTGATCTCCTGAAAGGTGCGCTCCCGCTGATCGATGCTGAGCTGCAAAATTTCGAGCTCAGTTTCAGCTTTACGGCCGTTGGCAACCGCAATTTGGGATTCCAGCTGACCGCGTTCGCCCTCTAAGCGAAGCCGATTTCTCTGAAGGTTGACGATACGGTCCCGGGTGGTCCGGCCCCGGTCGAAGAGCGCCGTCAACACGTCCAGCTCTTGGTCGATGAGGTCGATTTCACCGACTTTCGCAAGCCGCTGGCTATCAAGCCCATCCACCTGCTTTTCTAGCTGTTTCAGCCGTTCTTTCAGTTGGCTCACCTGCCCGCCAAGGGTTTTGCGCCGTGCATCAAACATGCGCTTTTCGGCCTGCACAGCAGCATCCACCAGGGGCTCATGCGCGCGATCTTTCAACTCTTCTGAAAGCTCCACCGCGTCGAGTTCGTCACGCTCAGCAATGAGGCGGGAGAGGCGTGCTTCGCCGGCAATGATTTCCCCATCGACCAAAGCGCGGTTTGCGGCCACGAGCGTTTCATCGAGTGTCACCAAGAGCTGGCCGTTGCGCACGTGTTCGCCATCGGTGATGTGGATGGCGCCGATTGTCCCGCCATCAGGGTGCTGAACTGACTTCACGTTAGAGGCGACCACCACAGAACCGCCGGCAATCACAGCGGAGGCAAGCTTTGCTGTTGCGGCCCATCCCCCCAAGACCCCCACAAGGAGGATGCAGGCCACAACGCCCATCACCACATAGCGTTTCAACGAGGACGCCACACTCACCGCGCCCATTGCACCACTAGCCATTGGTCGACACCTCTCGCTTTGGATCGGATGATGGGGCCGCCGCGCCGCCGCCGCCAGCCACTTGAGCGGGCGTTTGTGCACCGCCGTCGCCACCGCTATCCGCGTCCTTATTTGCCAGTTGCCCTTGAGGGCGCACAGACGGAACCTTATCGCGGCGCATCACTTTCTGGAGAACATCATCGCGCGGGCCATGATCCACCAGCCGCCCGTTTTCAAAAAGGCAAAGCGTATCGGTGGCCGACAACGCCGAAGGCCTATGGGCCACGACAATCACGACAGCGCCGCGTTGTTTCACAAGGCCGATGGCCCTGTTGAGCGCACTGTCACCATAACCATCAAGGTTCGAGTTGGGCTCGTCGAGAACCACCAAGAACGGGTTTCCAAACAGTGCACGGGCGAGCGCCACCCGCTGGCGTTGGCCGGCAGACAGCGCACGGCCCCCTTCGCCAATCATGGTGGTGTAGCCGTCCTTGAAGCCCAAGATCAGCTCATGGCAGCCAGCCGTTTGGGCCGCAGAGATGATCTCTTCATCACTCGCCCCTTCGCGGAACCTGGAGATGTTTTGCGCAATCGTCCCGTTGAAGAGTTCAACGTCCTGCGGGAGGTAGCCAATATGCTGGCCCCTTGCCTCGTCATCCCATTGAACAAGCGGCGCACCGTCGAGGAGGACGGCGCCGCGCGCTGCCGGCCACACCCCCACCAGAGCCCGCGCTAGGGTGGATTTTCCTGAACCCGATGGGCCGATCACGCCCACAGCCGTCCCAGCTTTGGCCGAGAACTTCACATCAATCAGCGTGGGCGTTTGCGCCCCTGGTGGCACCACCGTCAGGTGCTCCACCGACAGCTGGCGGTGCGGCGTTGGCAGATCCAAAAGGTCCGGTGTGGGGGGCTTCTTCGCAGCCTGCTTTAAACGGTTATACGCCTGTTGCGCTGCCAGCATCTGCCGCCAGTTTTGAACCGCACTTTCCACCGGCTGGAGGCCACGCGCCATAATGATGGAGGCAGCAATCATCGCACCGGGCGAAATGATCTCAAAAATCGCCAGATACGCGCCCAGCGCCAGGACTGCAGATTGCAAAAAGAGCCGAAACACTTTGGACGAGACTGACGAAAGCCCCACGGTATCCGCAGCTTTTGCGTTGGCCGCCAGGAAGCGGTCGTTGACCTTGTCCCAGACCGAGCCCATCGCGTTCTGCATGCCCATGCCCACCAGCGCTTCGCAGTTGCGCGCGCCTGACGCCACGATGGCGCTTCGTTGAGCCGAGAGGCCGCCGGAATCTTTCAAAAGTGGCCGCGCCACCCTATCGGTGGCCAGCGCAATGGCAAACAACACCAACGCCCCACCTGCCGCGAGTGCGCCCAGCAGCGGATGGATGAGGAACACGATGGCGATGTAGATGGGCATCCACGGCATATCAAAGAGAGCCGTGATCCCAGTTGATGACAAAAACTGCCGAACCTGGTCGACGTCACGCACTGGCTCAGATCGTGGCGTATTGTCGCGTCCAAGGGGCGCCACAATCGCGTCCAAGAACGCATCCCGGCCCAA
>JBCDLN010000369.1:0-3118 GCA_038745295.1 Pseudomonadota bacterium
CTTCTTGCCTGGCCAATCCACCGTGCCCCCCATCGACCGGGACGAGCCACGCTACACCCAGGCCACGAAACAAATGATGGAAACGGGCGACTATGTGCGCATCCGCTTCCAAGATGAGCCCCGCCATAAAAAGCCCATCGGTATCCATTGGCTTCAGGCGGGGGCAGCACAGCTCACCGGTCTTGGGGCGGACGCGCCGCTTTGGGTCTACCGGCTGCCGTCTTTGTTGGGGGCGGTGGCGGCACTCCTTCTGACATTTTGGGCAGCGCGCGCCTTTTTGAGCCCTGGCCTTGCGGCGACCGCGGCGTTGCTCTTTGGCGCGACCATCATTTTGGGGGTCGAGGCGCGGCTTGCCAAAACTGATGCTGTGCTCCTTGCCACCATCTTAGGTGCGCAGGGGGCGCTCGCCCGGCTGTGGCTCAACAAGGAGCGATGGCGCGTCGCGGCGGTGCTGTTTTGGGTATCGCTCGCTCTCGGCATTTTGGTGAAAGGGCCCATTGCACCGATGGTGTGCGGGCTCACCATCGTGCTTCTTCTGGCGCTTGACGGGCGGGGGCTCCTCAAACGGCTGATGCCGGTGAGCGGGCTCGTCATCCTCGCCGTGATTTGTCTTCCTTGGTACGTCGCCATTTACAACGCCACCGATGGCGCCTTTTTCAGCGCCGCCATCGGCAAGGATTTCTTAGGCAAAGCGGTGGATGGCCAGGAGGGCCATGGCGCCCCGCCGCTGGTGCACCTGGCATTCTTTCTTGCTGTGGCATGGCCGCTGTCGCCCCTTGCCGTGGCAGCCTTGTGGCGCGGCGGTCGTGAGCGCGGCACGGTGATGGTGTTCTGCCTCGCCTGGGCGCTGCCGTCTTGGATTGTGTTTGAGCTGACCCCCACAAAGCTGCCCCACTACACCATGCCGCTGATGCCGGCCATTGCCATTGCGAGTGTGACAGCACTCTCCCGCGCTGCCCCGCCCCGTTGGCTGTCCCGGCTTGCGGGCGCGGCACTCGTTGTGGGGCCTCTTGGGATCCTGCTTGCTGGGCCGATCCTTGCGTGGCAGCTAGGCGCATTGGGCGAGACCACCGGCGCGCTCATAAACTGGTTCGACCTTGTGATTGCTGGCGCCATTGTCGCGGTGGCGCTTGGCGCGGCGGTGGCGGCAGCCATGGCGGCTTGGCAGGGAATTGGCCTCGTTCAAACCCGTGTCATTGTGCCCGCAGTGCTCGCTGCCACCATCACCCAAGCCGCTGTCTGGGGGATTGGCCTTCCCGCGCTCCAGCCGGTGTGGGTGAGCCCGCGCCTTGTGGCCACTGTGGAGGCAGTGGCGCCCTGTGAGACCCCCCGCATTGCCAGTGTCGGCGGCTTTAACGAGCCCAGCATGATCTTCCTGGCCGGGACCGACACCGCCCTTGTGAAGGCGGATGAGGCCATTGCCATTGCCGGCGCGCAATGCACCGTCATTGCCGTCCGCCAGCGGGCGGTGGAAGCGGTCCTGGCGGCGGCAGATACTGCCGGCACGCCGCTCACCGAATCTGGCGTGGTGGAGGGCTTCAACATCTCAAAGGGCGATCCGGTGAAAATCACCCTTTACACGGTCTCAGAAGTGGCGCAGTGAGCCGCAGCGGGGGACAACTGCCCACCGATTGCGCAGGCGCAAGCCGCCCCCTTGCTGCACCTTACTGATCAATAGTATCGCAATGTGATTCAGGCGTTGTCAGCCTGCGGACGAAGCGTTGGACAGCCCCCATGCAAGCGCGTACCCCCCGGCGTCCCCTCATCAGCATCATCATCCCCGCCAAGGACGAAGAGGGTGCGATCGGCCCGCTCCTCGACGAAATCCTCGCCGGCCCCCTTGCCGAGCCGCTGGAGATCATTGTCGTGGACGATGGCTCCACCGACAGGACAGCACAGGTCGTTGCCCGCTGCGGCCATGAAGAGGTGAGGCTCCTTCAGCACAAAGTGTCCGGCGGCAAATCCCGTGCTGTGCGTGCAGGCGCGCTTGCCGCCCGTGGCGAGATTCTCGTTACCATCGATGGTGATGGTCAAAACGATCCCAAGTTCCTGGCCGATCTTGTGGCACCGCTTCTGAGCGACCCGAAGGTTGGCATGGTGGCCGGCCAACGCACCGCCCGCCACGATGGGGTGGTGAAGAAAACCGTCTCCAAAATGGCCAACCGGCTGCGACGGGCCATGCTCGCCGATGACACGCGCGACACGGCGTGCGGCCTCAAAGCCATGCGCCGTGAGCCCTACCTTTTGCTGCCGTTCTTTGACAACAACCACCGCTTCTACCCAGCCCTTTTCATGAGGGAGGGGTGGCAGATCGCCCATGTGGCGGTGGCCGACAGGCCGCGTACCAGTGGGCAGTCCAAGTACGGTGTGCTTGATCGAGCGCTCGTGGGTGTGCCCGACCTTTTGGGCGTTTGGTGGCTGCGCCGGCGCAGTGCGGCGCGGCCAGCCGCCGTTGAGGTGGCGGAGCTTGTGGATGACTGAGATTGCAGGCCATGTGGGCGACTGGTTCTACAACGTCTTCGTCGCCCAGTTTGATGTGTGGATCGCCATCGGCTTCTTTGCCCAGGCGATGTTTTCAGCCCGCTTTCTCATCCAATGGATTGCATCAGAGCGGGCGGGGCGTTCGGTGGTCCCCATCGCATTCTGGTTCTTCTCCATCGCGGGCGGGTCGATCCTGTTTGTCTATGCCCTTTACCGGCAAGACCCTGTCTTCATTGCCGGCCAGGGCGCAGGGCTCTTCATTTATGCCCGCAATTTGTGGCTCATTTTCCGCGAGCGACGCAGCGCCCTCGCCAACACCGCCTGAGCGGCTAGAGCGTTTCTTGATCAGGTGGCATCATCTGATCGAGAGAAGACGCGCGACTATCAAAGGATAGAGCATCTTGTCTGCGCCCCACCCCAACTGGGCGAAGGATGCTCTAGCTATAGAAGCTTTGAAGGTTGTTCACTCGAAGCTCCGATAAAACTCAGAAGTGCCCCCAAAGAACCCTTCACATGTTCCTTTGGTGGGACACCAAACAGCGACGTTCCTTCGGAGCCGACACCGTCAGAATCCCGCGGTGGGCCTGATGGGTCAACCCCGAAGAGGCGAAGCCGTGGGTTGATGCATCAGGCCCAC
>JBCDLN010000370.1:0-3102 GCA_038745295.1 Pseudomonadota bacterium
CGGCACAATGTCCGGCGCAGGCCCCCCTAAATTCAGACTAGGATGGTGCCACGCATCGCCCAGCGGCACCCCGCCCAACATGAGCCGGCTTGGCCAGATGGGCCCCAGACCCTCAAGCACAAACGATAAAATGACCTCAGCCGGCAGCGCGCTGCCGCCAGCTTCTGCCGCCAGAGCGTCGATGAGCCCGCCGGGGCGGGGATCATCTTGGGAGGCAAAAAGGTCAGGCCGCTCCCGGAGCGCAGCTGCACAATCAGACAGGAGCGCAAGGCGGCCGGCGGCCCCTTCAAGGGGGTTTTCGTCGGTGATCTGGAAGCCGTTTGAAAACTCGTCGGCGGTCAGGTCTTCAAGCGCGGAGGCGTCTGCCCGCAGCGGATCTGTGGGGACCGCTGAGAACGCACCGCTTGCAAACATGGCGAACGAGGCGAGCGCCAGTCCCTCTGAGCGGCCGATGACCATGTCGCTCGCCGCCTCATGATAGCGCCACCGCGGCCCGGCTCCGGCATCGAGCAATACAGAGATTATGGCAAGATCGCCCATGGCGCGGGCCGTCTCTTCGGGGGTTGCCCAATTGCGGGCGCGGGCAAGGCTGCGGAACCTGTCAACGCCGCCCACCTCAAAGTGCCGCCAACGGGCGTGGAAGGGAACGGTGAGCGCTGGAAAGCGGGAGGCAGTGAGCTCTGCGACCGTGTCGGCAAGGGGGCCGAGTTTGGCTTCATCCACAACGAAATGGTCCGATCGCCCGGCCGCAAGCTGCCCATAGAGTGCGCCGGTGCGCTCATGGACCGCTGCGGCGCTGAGAAGTGATTTTGCCAACGCCCGCTCGGGGTCTTCACTCATCAAGCGATCGGCCGCGCACACTCGTCAGGTCCTCCTTCGCCCCATCTTGCGAATAGTAGCCGGCGGCTTTCTTGGCCTCCATCTCCACCATCGCATCGGCCGGGATTAAGTCATCTGGGATCGACACCCGCTCACCCACCGTAATGCCCGACTTCACGATGGCATCGTACTTCATGTTGCTCATCGAGATGAAGCGGTCGATGGTTGTGACGCCGAGCCACAACAACGCGTCCGGCATCAGCTCTTGGAAGCGGGCGTCTTGGACACCAGCGACGCACTCTGTGCGCTCAAAGTACTCCGCCGCCGTGTCGCCGCCCTCTTGGCGCTTACGGGCATTGTAGACGAGGAATTTTGTCACCTCGCCCAGCGCGCGGCCTTCCTTGCGGTTATAGACCACAAGCCCGGCGCCGCCGGCCTGAGCTTCGCGGATGCACTCTTCGATGCCGTGCACCAGGTAAGGGCGGCATGTGCAAATGTCAGAGCCGAACACGTCCGAGCCGTTACACTCATCATGAACGCGGCAGGTGAGCCGGCGCGCTGGGTCGCTGATCGCGCCGGGATCGCCGAAAACATAGACCGTGATGGACCCGATGGGGGGCAAGAACACCAAAAGGTCAGGCCGGGTCACAAGCTCGGGATACATTCCGCCGGTTTGCTCAAAGAGCACCCGGCGCAGACGGGTTTCCTCAACACCGAACCGCTCGGCAAGGCCAGGCAAATACCACACAGGTTCGATGGCGACCTTCGTCACCGCCACCTCGCCCGAGGCTTGCACGATCGTATCGTCCACCTGGAGCCGTCCTGCGCGCACGGCGTCTTGCAGCTCGTGGAGCACCAGCCTTGCCTGTGTGACGGCAATGGTGGGCCGCACATCCACGCCCTCAGCAATAAGATCGCCGAAGCTTTCGCTCACCACATGTCCCCAAGGATCCAGCGATACGATGGCTTTGGGGTCTGACCAGGACGGGAACGGACCGATATCGTAGGTTGGTGAAGTGTTGGTCAGGTCTGGGCGACGAATGGGGTTGAGCGCGCCTGAACTCACAGCCAAAGCCCTATAAAGGCTGTAAGACCCGCCATGGGTGCCAATGGCGTTGCGGTCGGCCGTGCCTGTCACCGTGCCCACGACGGGCCCACGAGCCTCAGCGCTTGCTGCGCCCCAGGTGAGGGGGAAACGCAGCGTTTTGCCGTTGCCCGGGTGAGTGGTCAGTCGGATGTGTGTTCGTCGGTTGGCAATCTCACTCACGAGATCTCTCCCCAGGGGCGCAACGGCCGGTACGGATGGCGATTGCGAAAAACGGGCCAATGCCACAAATGGGCGGCTCTGACTAGCGTTTATCCTCACAGGGTTGAACCAGACCCGCCCCGAAGGACCGCCTGCAAGACCTTGAATCGTGTGTGGGTTTTGGTCTGCTCGCGGGCGATGGATGGGCAGAGGGGGACGGCGGCCAGCCTGCCCCGCATTCTGCAATACAGGATTAACCTATGGCACCGTCGGGGGGCGCACGGCACGGAAGGCTAGACAACACTGCGCAAATCCCACCATCGTTGCCCCTCAACGTGTGTGCGCCAAGGCGCCCACGCGGCAAACAACCCCCCGCAAAGCCCAATGCGACTACCGATACCGCCAAGGACGACAAACCCATGATTTTAGACGAAAGCCGGCGCGATGGTGGTGTGGCGCCTGTCGCCTTTCCCGTTCTCATCGCTGACATTGGTGGCACCAATGTGCGCTTTGCGCTTCTGTCCGATGAGCACAGCGCTTTGCGTTCCTTCCCGACCATCCAAACCGGCGATTTTTCGGGCTTTGTTGAAGCGGTGCGTGCGACCGTCTTAGACACCATGTCCCTCATGCCGCAATCGCTCTTGATTGCCATTGCCGGACCGTTGCGAGACGGGATTTTGACGCTCACCAACGCCCACTGGGAGATGGACCCGCCCCAAATTCGCGAGGCGCTCAACCTCCAATCTGTCATCACCTTCAACGATTTTGAGGCGCTCGCGATGGCGTTGCCGAATCTGAGCGAGCCGCAGATCCTGAAGTTGGGTGGGGGCGAGCCGGCAGGACGGCGACCGCGGGTGGTGCTCGGGCCGGGCACCGGGCTTGGCGTGGCAGCGCTGGTCTATTCCAATCGATGCTACACCCCCCTTCCGGGCGAAGGGGGGCATATGGCGTTTGGGCCTGAGACGGCGCGCGACTATGCGATTTGGCCTCAGCTCGAGCGCGTCGGCGGGCGGGTGACGGCTGAATCCATCCTATGC
>JBCDLN010000371.1:0-3102 GCA_038745295.1 Pseudomonadota bacterium
CTCTGGCTAACGCACCCTGCGGGCGGCGTGGGCGCGGTAGGCGGCCACGGCGTCGACGTAGGCTTCCTGGTCGTCAACGCTCCAGTAGCGCAGCTCTGTGAGGGGGATCGCCTGACCGGTGATGGCACAGCGCACAAAGCTGCCAGGGCTCACCACCTGAAAGTCGCCATCGAGGTAGCGCAGTTTGGCTTCGCCGCCCGGGCGCCCCGCCAGCTCGTGCCGGTTCATGCGGTGCCTGCCGGTTCAGGGTGGAGCCGCTTCATGGCCTTAAAGTGCTCATCGGCCTGCACTTTCAGGACCTGGCGCATTTGGCGGGCGGTGTGTTCCACCTGCTCGTCGGTCATGATTTTGAGCCCAAGCCCGGTGGACTGCGCCAGGATCTGCTGATGCGCCGCGCGCTCCAGATAATAAAGGTCGGTAAAGGCTTCGGCGATGGAAGGGCCACACACCGTGACCCCGTGGTGCTTCAGGAAAAAGACATCCGCGTTGGGGTCGCCGCGCGCACCCTCAGCAATGGCTTCGCCCTCATCCTCATCGTAGGCGAGCCCGCCGAAGGCCTCCACATAAACCACCCTGTCGTGGAAGCGGCACACCGTCTGGTGCGCCATCTCAAGCTTGCCGCCATGGACCATCGTGAGGGCGGTGGCGTGGGGCATGTGGGTGTGAAGCACCGCGGCATGGCGCGCGTTGGCCCGGTGTGCCGAGACGTGGATGAAGCGGGCTGAGGCTTCCACCTCGCCTTCGCCTTCGATGACTTGCCCGTCCCCATCGATGAGGAGGAGATGGTCCGCCCGCATCTCCGACCAGTGGACGCCGTAGGGATTGATGAGATAGCGCTCCTCGCCCCCCGGCGCCGATACGTCCAGCGAGAAGTGGTTGCAGATCCCCTCGTTGAGCTCCATCGCCGCTGCAATCCTGAACGCAGCAGCCAAATCATCCCGCTCGGCAAGGTGGTTGAGTTCGGTCATTCCAGATGCCTTTGGCGTCTTATCAGGTCTCAAAGTAGGCGGCGTTGGTGGATTACGCCAGGTAGTCCTTCACCACCTCGCCCAGGCCGAGCGTGAGGTCGCACAAGATATGCTTGGCGCCAATCACCTCGCGCACCGGTAAGTCCGCAACCGGGGCCAACGCATGGGCCATCAGGTCGAGCGCGCCTGGGCCGGACCAAGCACCTTTAAAGGTGATGTCCACCATGTGGTATTTCACAAGCTCGCATATACGGGCTGAACCGTCCACGTGGGGGATGATTTTAAGGAGGAAGTTGGGCGCGTTGAGGGAGGGCATCACGTCCGCCTCGGCAAGGTCGTGATACTTGTAGCCCATGGTGCCGGTGGCAACGCGCACGCCTGAAAAGTCCAGCTCGCCCACCAGCGTTTCCTTGTCGATCCGCAGCGTGGGGGCGGCAAGCTTCTTGGGAAAGCCCCACAACTCGCGGCCGCCGAGAATGGGGGGACCATCGTCCAAGTACATGGCGTGGACGTAAGCGCCCTTCACCCCGTTGTAGCTCACCGGGATCACTTGGCCCGCTTCGGTGTAGCTGCCGAAGCCGTTGGAGTCCGGCATCTTAATCCACTCGAAGTTGACGATGGGATCGGTCACCGTCAGCGGTGCCGGCACCACCTTGTGGAGCGCCTCAGGATCGGTCCGGTAAGAGACGATCATGAACTCGCGGTTCACGAACCGATAGGGGCCGCACGGATAGGCAGGCGAGGTAAAGGGCATCGCAAACGCTTTGCGACGAATATCATCTTCAGAAATCATCAGGGCACCGCGTCAGATGAGGGGTGTTGTGGGGCGATGGGGCAGCAGCCCTTCCCATCGCTTGAACGGCACGCGCTGGCAAGCCGCGCCGTGCGTCAAGTCTAGGCTTCAGTCCCGCCAACGGTCATCGCGTCGATCCTGATGGTGGGTTGGCCGACGCCCACAGGGACCCATTGGCCGTTCTTGCCGCAGGTGCCGATCCCATTGTCGAGCGCCATGTCATTGCCGACGCCTGCAATGCGCGTCAGCGCGTCAGGCCCATTGCCGATGAGCATGGCGCCTTTGACCGGCTCGGCGATCTTCCCATCGCGCAGCCTGTAGCCCTCCGTACAGGAAAAGACGAACTTTCCGCTTGTGATATCCACCTGGCCGCCGCCGAAGGACACCATGTAGAGCCCGTCTTTGACGCCCTCGCGCAGCTCGTCAGGGTCGCGGTCGCCTGAGCGCATGATGGTGTTGGTCATGCGCGGCATGATGGTGTGGGCATAGCTCTGCCGCCGGCCGTTGCCGGTGGGGAGCATCCCCATCAGTCGGGCGTTCTGCCGGTCCTGCATATACCCCACCAGCCGGCCGTCTTCGATGAGGACCGTCTCGTGGCTCGGGGTGCCCTCATCATCGATGGAGAGCGAGCCGCGGCGATGGAAGATGGTGCCGTCATCCACCACCGTGACCCCCGGGGAGGCCACCCGCTCGCCCATGAGGCCGGCAAACGCGCTTGTTTTGCGGCGGTTAAAGTCCCCTTCAAGCCCATGGCCGACCGCCTCGTGGAGGAGGATGCCCGGCCAGCCCGGTCCCAGCACCACATCAAAGGTGCCGGCAGGGGCAGGAACCGCCTCCAAATTGATGAGCGCCTGCCGCAGCGCTTCATCGACGGCGCCCCGCCAGGACGCTTCGGCGACAAACCGCGCATAGGGCTCGCGCCCGCCCATGCCGTAGGTGCCGGATTCCCGCCGGCCGTTTTCCATCACCATCACGTTGACGGAAAAGCGCACCAAGGGCCGCACATCAGCAAGCCGCTGTCCGTCAGCGCGCAAGATGTTCACCACCTGGCGCTCCGCAGCGAGGCTGATGGAGACCTGCGCCACACGGTTATCCTTGTCCCTCGCGTAGGCGTTGATCTCATCGAGCAGGCTGACTTTGTCGCCAAAGGCCGGTTCTGCCACGGGGTCAATGTCATGTTAGCGGGCATGGTTGGTGCCCTGGGTGGCGACATCGGCGACGCCTTCATGGCCCCGCCCCGCCATGGATGCGGTCGCTACAGCCCGCGAGAGCGCGGCCTCCGAAACCTCTGAGGAGTGGGCGACGGCCGCGGTCTCCCCAGCAACGGCCCTCAGCCCAAAC
>JBCDLN010000372.1:0-3088 GCA_038745295.1 Pseudomonadota bacterium
AGCATCGTCAAAGTTGTCGGGCTCGTAACCGGCGAAGGACTGGGGCGCATCCTCCATCAACGTCCCCCGCGCCACCAGACCGGCATCAATCCCCAGCCCGTAGATGGCAGGCTTCAAGGTCGAACCTGGCGATCGCACCGCTCGCGTCATATCCACATGCCCGGCGCGCGCAGGATCTAGGAAGCGGGCCGCACCAACGCTTGCCAATAGCCTCCCGGTGGCCTGCTCCATCACCACAATGGCAGCGGAGACCCGCGGGCCGATATGAAGAACACGGCGCGCGGCAAGCTCTTCCAGAGCGACCTGCCAGCCGTGCCGCAGCGTGGTGGTGTGAATGCGGCGCTCTGGGTGCTCGCTCACCAGGCGACGCGCCACATGCGGCGCCAGCCGAGGCACGGCGCGCCGCCCCGTCGGGATGGATTCTCGCTTGGCGCGTTGGGCTGCCGATGGAGAGATGGCGCCCCGCGCCACAAGCTGGTCCAACACACGTGCACGCGCCCGTTCGGCGGCCAACGGAAACCGGTCCGGCCGCCGGCTTTCAGGAGCTTGCGGCAAAGCCACCAACAAAGCCGCCTGCGCCAGAGTCAGCAGGTCAGGCTCCCGCCCAAAGTAGGCAAGGCTTGCCGCCCGCACGCCCTCAATATTGCCGCCATAGGGCGCAAGATGGAGGTATCTGAGGAGGATCTCGTCTTTTGAGAGCGCCTGCTCAAGCTTGAGCGCATCGACCAGTTCACGCACTTTGCGCAGCACCGTGCGCTCGCGTGCGCCGGTGATGAGCCGCACCGTTTGCATGGTGAGCGTTGAGGCGCCGGAGACAACCCTGCCCGCCCGCAGGGCTTGCCAGCCGGCCCGCACAACCGCCCGCGGATCAACACCTTTGTGCGAAAAGAAGCCTTGGTCTTCATAGGCGACGAGAAGCTTGATGAACGTTGGGTCGACGCCTTCGAGCGCAACCGGGAGCCGCCACCGGCCCTCATCAACGGTAAAGGCCCGTAACAGCACGCCCTCACGGTCGAGGACGAGTGTTGAGACATCAGGTAGGTCTGTGCGCGGCGCCGGCATCCGTGCGACCATCACAGCACTTGCGACCACCATGGCAACGCCAACGACGGCAACGGCTACGACCGATCGTAACCGAAGACGCGGCGGCGGCCGCGCCTGCGCCGCATCTGCCTGGATGAAGCCCATGCTTTCAGGCACCCGCCTCGCCTCTACCTCACGGGGCGGATGGCAAGTGCCCCGGCGTCCGTGCGGGCCACGTATTGTGGCTGGTACATATCGCTCACCTCCGCGGCCGGCAGCGCGAATGTTCCAGGTGAAACCGCCCGCACCACATAGCTCACCGTGATGGGCTGGTTGACGTTGCCACGGGGTAAGTTCCAAGCAGCAGCAAAGCGATCATCGCGAAACTCGATGTACTCCGGCGCAGCGCCTTGGCGGACCATGGGTACGCCGGGGACACGGCCTCCCATCAGCCTGGGGTTCTCCACCTCAAACCCCGCCGGAAGGAGATCCGTCAACATCACCCGCATGGCGCTCTCAACGGTCTTTTCAAAGGTGAGCCGAACAATAAGCCGAGCATTTTGGGCCACATTGTCTAAAGCCACATTCGAACCGTCGAGCCCGTGGTAGGTGCGGGTGATGCTCAGACCGCTCGCCACTGGCGCAAGCGGCGACAATGGTGTGCCTGTGACCGTCGCAGCGACGGAAAGCGGTGCGTCACCAAGGTTTTCGACGGTGACGCCAGCGGGCTCCACGGTGGCAAATGTGCGCGAGCCTGGCCGGATGGTTCTGGTCCCTGCCACAACAGCATCGATGGGCGCTTCCAAGTCTTCCCGCGCGCTCAACACCAGCCAGGCTGCCTCTTGCGTCGAGTAGGCTCGCTCGCCAATGCCTGTCCTTTCGCGATCGAGAAGGCCAGTCAGCTGATCCATGATCCGCGCCGGCGCACGACTTTCAGACGCAAGGGTCACCATGGCAGCCGCATCGCGCAAGGGGGTGCCATAGTCACCCCGGTTGGGACGCTCATCAAAGGAAGCACCCACCACAGCCTCGCCGAACAGGCGGTCTGCCAACGCTTGATCACCGGTGAAGGCAAGACTGGCGGCGAGCTGCGCGCGTGCAAGTGGTGAGGCAAAATCGTCAATCTTTTCCTCAGCAAGGTAGCGTAAATCGCCGATCGCTGCCCGGCCGTTGCGCGCCAAGACATAGCTTGCGTAAGCAATCTCGGTGCTGCGCTCGCCCGATAGATCCCCCAAAAACGACAGCAGCGATTGGAGCCGGTCAAGGCCCGCTTCAAACGCCGATTGAGGAACCCCATAACCGGCCTCACGCGCACGGGATAGAAAGTCCATCACATAAGCGGTGAGCCACAGGTCGGACCCAGGGTTCCAAAGACCAAAGCCGCCGCTTGCACTTTGGTAGGCAAGGAGCCGGCTGATTGCCTTTTCAATACGCTCAGCAACGGCAACGTCTTCGCGCGCGCCCACCAGCTTTTCCAGGTCGTTCACGTAGAGAAGGGGAAGCGCGCGGCTGACGGTTTGTTCAGCGCAACCATAGGGAAACCGATCGAGCATGGCGATCAGCCCCTCGGTATCGAGATCGCCCTGCCCCACAGTGACAGAAAGGGTGGCTGTATCGGAAAACCCCAGTGCCACCGGCGCCTGAAGTATTGCAGTGTCACCTGGCATCACCGCCACAAGGCGTCGCTCAGCCACCACTGGGGCCGCAGACCGCACCGTCAGCGTGTAATGTGAGGTGAGGCTCAGCCCATCTGGCCCGGTGAGCGTTGCTTCGATCTCAGCAGTGCCTGCTGCTGTGGCAGTGAGCGGCACCTCCAGCGTATCGCGCCCATCGCGCATCAGTTCGATGGTGTCCCCCAGCGCACCCACCACAACAGGCCCCACGGCGTTGACACTCAAATCAAAGGTGCCAGCCTGATAGGCCACATTGTGGAGGTCAAATCGCATCCGCGTGGCATCGCCCGGGGCGAGGAAACGGGGGAGCGTGCCCACCACCACGACCGGGTCGCGCACGGTCACATCAATGGCCCCATCGCCAACCTTGGTTCCGGACCAAGCGATCACCA
>JBCDLN010000373.1:0-3069 GCA_038745295.1 Pseudomonadota bacterium
GGCGACATTTTGCTCAACCAGCAGGTGGGTGAAGCGCCCTTCCTGGGCATCGAGTCAGTGCCCTACCTTGCCTCGGGCTACGACGAGATCAAGGCGCTCCACGAGTTCTCACGGCCCGTCTATGACGAGATCGCGGCCGACTTTAACCAGAAGATCCTCTACATGGTCCCCTGGCCTGGCCAAGGCGTCTACACTGACGAAGAAATCGTCAGCCTTGATGATCTTGAGGGCAAGTCTATCCGTGTCGTCGACAAGAACGGGCTCGACTATATGAACCGCCTGGGCGCTGCACCGCGGCAGATGCCTTGGGGCGAGGTGGTGCCGGCGCTCGCCTCGGGCGCAATCCAGGGGGTCACCACATCAAGTTCATCAGGTGTGGACGGTAAGTTCTGGGAGTTCATGGGCTACCTGAACCGCTTTAACTGGCAGTCCGCCTCCAACATGGTGACCGTGAACCTTGACGCCTGGAACGCACTCACCGAAGAGCAGCGTGCCGCCATTGAAAAGGTGGCGCAGGAGCTTGAGGCGGAGTTCTGGGACGTGAGCCGCAACGAAGACACCGAAAAGCTCAAAACGCTCGCGGACAACGGGATGAAGGTGACCGAGCCTTCACCGGAACTGCGTGAGCAACTTCTGGCTGAAGCCACCCCGATGTGGGACGCCTTCATCGCAGAGGCCGGTGATCGGGCTGCGGAAGTCATCGCCGCCTATCGCGAGAAGACGGGCAAGTAGCGATCAATGAGGGCGCTCCTCGCGCTCATCGACCGGCTGTCGCTCGCCGCTGCGATTGTTGCAGCGGCGTGCCTGGCGCTGCTCGCGGTCGCCATCCTGGCTGAGGTCATCGCGGTGACGGTGTTCAACCGCTCGCTGGAGTTCACCTGGGAGGCCGCGGCCTTTTTGATGTCGTCGGCGTTTTTCCTGGGGCTGGGGTACACGCTGAACAGCGGCGGGCACGTGCGGGTCAATCTCTTGTATGAACTCCTGCCCAGCGCACTGCGGCCAGCGATCGAGATCGCCGCGACCGTGGTGGGGCTCGCCATTGCGCTCTTTCTGACGAGTGCCATTGGCACGCTCGCCATCAACTCGCTGCTTGACGGCTCGCGCACCTTCACAGCCACCGCAACACCCCTTGCGATCCCCCAAGGCATCGCGGCCCTGGGCGCAGCCCTCCTGTCGCTCCAGCTTTTTGCGCGTCTTGTACGCTTGTGGACCGGTGAGCCTGCTGACAGCGTCCCCACAGAAGGCGCTGACGTTTGAAAACGAGTGCCGTTGTCATTTTGGGGCTTATGGCGCTGCTCTTGGCAGGCGGCGTTTGGGTGGGCCTGGCGCTGCTGGGCACCGGGATCGGTGGTTTGCTCATTTTCCGGTCAATGCCCGTCGATAAGCTGGTCGGGCAGATCACCTTCAATGCCGTCACGGTGCCTGAGCTTGTGGCGCTGCCGCTTTTTATAATGATGGCGGAAATCTTGTTCCGAACTGAGCTCTCCCGCGCGCTCTTCCGCGGCCTCGCCCCATGGGCTGCCCCGCTTCCGGGAAAGCTCCTCCACGTCAACGTTCTGGGCTGCACAATGTTTGCGGCCGTCTCCGGCTCGTCCGCCGCCACCACAGCGACGGTGGGGCGCATGACGCTGTCAGAGCTGGAGCGCCGCGGCTACGACCGCGATACGGTGATGGGCTCGCTTGCAGGTTCAGGAACGCTCGGTTTTCTGATCCCACCCTCGGTGATCATGATCATCTACGGGGTCCTCGCCGAGGTCTCGATCATCAAGCTCTTTATCGCAGGCGTCGTTCCGGGGCTTCTGCTCGCCTTTGCCTACATGGTTTATCTGGGTGTGCGGGCTAAGCTTACCCCTGGCATCACCCCTCAGAGCGAGGAGCGTTTTGCGCCCGGCGATAAGCTGAAAGGGCTTATTGAGTTGGGGCCGGTTCTCTTCCTTATCGCCCTCATCCTGGTCGCCATGTACGGCGGATATGCAAGCCCCACCGAGGCGGCCGCGGTGGGCGTTCTGGGCGCCGTAATCGTCTCGATCGCGCAGAAAAGTTTTACTTGGCCCAACATCAAGGCCGCGATGATCGGGTCTGTGCGCACTAGCTCTATGGTTGGGCTCATCATCCTTGCGGCAGTGTTCTTGTCGGTTGCGATGGGGTTTTTGGGCATCCCGCGCGCCGTTGCTGAGGCCATCGGCGCGCTCAACCTTTCGCCGCTTGGGCTGATCTTAGTGCTGATGGCCTTTTACGTGGTCCTCGGCGCGGTGCTCGAAGGGCTGTCGATGATCGTCATGACGCTGCCCATCGTGCTCCCGCTCATCACCGCGGCGGGCTACGATCCCATCTGGTTTGGCGTGTTCGTTGTCCTGGTGGTGGAGATGGCCCAGATCACCCCCCCTGTTGGCTTCAACCTTTTCGTCATTCAGGGGATGACGGGTGAGCCGCTGGGGCGCATCACGCGGGCCGCGTTCCCATTCTTCTGCATCATGCTGGCGTTTGCGCTCCTCCTTGCGCTGGTGCCGCAGATTGCGCTCTTCCTGCCATCGCAGGTCTCGCTTAGGGGCTAGTCTTAAAAATGCCTGCAACCATTGCCGTCGATATCGGCGGAACCTTCACCGACGTCGTCCTCGAAGACGGTGCGTCCCGCGTCACCACCAAGACGCCCACCACGGCAAGCGCGCCCGCCGAAGGGGTGATGAGAGGCCTTGCCCAAGTGCTGGCGGAGGCGGGCCTGTTGCCGCGCGATGTGGGGCTTATCCTGCACGGCACGACGCTGGCCACCAACGCTGTGCTGGAGCGCAAGGGGGCAACGACGGCGCTCGTCACCACAGAGGGTTTTCGCGACGTTTTGGAGATCGGCTACGAGACGCGCTTTGACCAGTACGACCTGATGCTGGAAAAGCCTTTCCCGCTGGTCCCGCGAGAGCGTCGCCTCACCGTGCGCGAACGCGTCGATGCATCAGGCACCGTGCGCACTCCGCTCGATGAAGCAGGCGTCGAAGCGGCCGCTCACACACTGAAGACGCTGGGGGTGGAAAGCGTTGCGGTTGCCTACCTTCACGCCTACGCCAACCCTAGCCA
>JBCDLN010000374.1:0-3064 GCA_038745295.1 Pseudomonadota bacterium
CGCCGCTAAGTGGGCCGCCGCGGCACGGACGTCTGGCACTTCATAGCACACGTGGTGGAGCCCGCCCGCGGGGTTCTTCTCCAAGAAGGCGGCGATGGGGGATGCCTCGCCAAGCGGCTCCAACAGCTCCATTTTTGTGTTGGGAAGCTCCACAAAAACCACCGTGACCCCATGCTCGGGTAGCGCAGTGGGCTCCGACACGGTGGCCCCCAACGCACCGCGATAAATCTGAGAGGCGCGCGCAACGTCCGGCGTTGCGATGGCCACATGGTTGAGCCGGCCGATCATGATTCCCCTCCATCCGCGATGTTGGCGATGCCCATGGGAGCGTTATGGGGAGAGGAAGGCGGTCAGCTCAAGTGGTGCGAAGTCATGTCGCCAGATTGCTCGGCGGGGATGGGGACCGTCTGCCCGCCTTGACGGCCGGACGACGCTTTAGCAATTGACGACGAAAACGTGGCACATGGGCGTCTTACCCCAGCGCTGGGCCATGTGGGATCTGATGGCCCGGCGGGCTGCTTGCGCCACTACGCTAGGGTCCTTGCGCCTGTGGCGCGGAATGCTGTCGACGGCCGATTCCACAGCATCGGCGAGCGCTTCTTTGAAAGCTTCACCATCATCATCGCGCGTTGGAATGCCGACGAGGACGAGATCGGGGTCATCATCGAGCTCATAGCGATCATCAAGGGTGACGATGGCGGCGACGAAACCGGCAAACGACAGGGCCTTGCGCTCGCGCACCCTGGCATCGTCAGGCGTTCTGAGGAGGCGGCCATCCAAGAGGAGAATGTCGGTCAGCACCTCGTCGACAATCTCAACTGGCTCTGGGGCAAGGCGCAGCATCTTGCCGTTTTCGGTGACGAAGACCGTGTTGATCCCCGCATCGCGCGCCAGTCCGGCTTGGGCGGCAAGATGCATGGGCTCGCCGTGCACAGGCACAACCACCTTGGGCCGAAGGAGTTTGTACATCTCAGAGATTTCATCGCGCCGCGGATGGCCTGAGGTATGAACCAACGCCTCCTGGTCGCCCACCACCTCAATCCCTTGCTGGGCAAGGCCATTGACGACGGCGTTCACCGCCTTTTCGTTGCCTGGAATGGTGCGCGAGGAAAAGATGACCCTGTCGCCCCGGGATAGGCCAACACGGGGGTGATCATCGTTGGCGATGCGGGCAAGGGCGGCTCGGTCTTCCCCCTGACTGCCGGTGAGGAGAAGGAGCACCTTATCGCGCGGCAGATGGCCAAAATCATCCTCGCTCAGCGGCATCGGCAGGCCATCCATGAAGCCACACTCAGTGGCAACACCAATGACGCGGCGCATGGCCCGGCCCATCACCACCACCTGCCGGTCGCCCGCCACCGCTGCTTCGAAAATGGCTCTGATGCGCGCAACGTTTGAAGAAAACGCCGTCACCGCCACGCGGCTCGGGGCCGCTTTGACGAGTTCTTTGAGGCTCTCGGCCACGTCATGCTCTGAGGGGGAGTGGCCGGCGCGGGCAGCGTTGGTGGAATCGCTCATCATGGCAAGGACGCCGCTGTCGCCAAGGCTTTGAAAGCGGTTCAAATTGATGGGTGTGCCAACGCCCGGTTGATGGTCAATTTTCCAATCGCCTGAGTGCACCACTGTGCCCAAAGGGGTGGTGATGGCGAGCGCGTTGGGCTCGGGGATCGAGTGGGAGACGGCGACAAACTCCACATCGAACGGGTCGAGGTTGAGCGTGGCGCCTTGAGCGACGACGCGCACGTCTGGATAGTCTTTGCGGCCGTTTTCTGTGGCTTTGGCGCGCAGGAGCCCGGCGGTGAATTGCGTGGCAAACACCGGCGCTTTGAGCCGGGGCCACAGGTCAAGCAGAGCGCCGTAGTGATCTTCATGGGCATGGGTCAGGATGATGCCCACCAGGTCGTCCCGCTCCTCCTCGATGAAGGCAATGTCGGGCAAGATGAGGTCGATCCCTGGGGTGACGCGCTGGTCAGCGAAGGTGATGCCGCAATCCACCATCAGCCAGCGTTTGGCATGGGGCGGGCCGAACCCATAAAGGCCGAGATTCATGCCGATCTCTCCGACCCCACCTAGGGGCAGAAAGACAAGCTCAGCGCCGGGTTCACTCATAAACGCTCCGTCGGCATGAACACATCGCCCGCCGCAATCAGGCGCGTGTTCCCCCCGTCCTCACCAAGTATGAGACGCCCCCCGGGATCAAGACCCAAGAAGCGGCCTTTTTGTGTGTGGCTCTCATAGCGCACTGTGATCTCTTGGCCGAGGCCGATCGCGCGTGCCAACCATCGATTGCGAAGGGCTGTGATGCCGCCCTCGCCCGCAAGGGCATCAAGGGTTGATGAATAGATGCTGGAGAGCCGGGCGAACACGTCTTGCGCGGTGAGGTGCGGCGCCTTCTCCTGAAGCGCTATGGCTGGGGTATCTTGTGGCGCGTGGGCAATATTGACCCCAAAGCCGGTAACCACCCGTTGCACGGCGGCAGTGGCCCCGCGCTCGGTTTCGATGAGGATGCCAGCGCACTTTTTGCCGTCCACTAGGACATCGTTGGGCCACTTGAGTTTGGCACTGATGGGGTGGTCGGCGTCGTCACTGGCATCGTCATCGCCGCCCTGTCTAGCGTCGTCACTGCCGTCACCCATGATGTCGTCGCTTGTTTTGTCACCGGCATCATCGCTGGTTTCGTCACTGGCATCGTGAGTGGTATCGGCCGTGGCGTCGACATTTGCACCTTCGATGGCGCCTGCAAGCGCAACGGCTGCAGCAAGGGGAATGAGGCCGATGCGCTCCACCGGCCAGGAGAGGTTGCAACCGTAAGACGCGTAGAGGTTTCCCGGCTCAGAGACCCATGTGCGGCCCCGCCGGCCCCGGCCTTTGAGTTGGCGCTCAGCTGTCACCCAAACAGCGCTCGCCCCGTTCCTAAGTCGGGCCATGGCCTCATCGTTGGTGGAGCCCACATCGCCAAGGCGGACAACGTCCGCCGCGCCGGCCGTCAAAAGAGGCTCTGCGCGGCAGCCGTGGCAGCAGACAGGATCGGCGTCCAAAACAAGAAAAACAAAATGGTGAAGCC
>JBCDLN010000375.1:0-3041 GCA_038745295.1 Pseudomonadota bacterium
GACTACAGCGAGGCAGCTGCCTCAGCCGTCATGAAGCAGGCGGAGATTTCTTTGCGGGTGGATTTGGGCCTTGGCGATGGCAAAGACACCATCTGGACCTGCGACCTCACCAAAGACTACATCGCCATCAACGCTGACTATCGCACCTGAGTTCGCCGGCCCCGTTGCCTCCATCGGCGCCACCGACGTCGCCGAAAAATAAAGCAGGCCTGCCTATTTATAGGGCATGCATCGTGCTAGCCTCCCACAAAAAGCAAACAGGGAGGCGCGGGGGCGATGGTAGCCACAAACGGCAATGACACACTCTTCGGCACCATCAACCCCGACACGATCGACGGACTTGACGGCAATGACACCATCTTTGGCTTCCTTGCGAAGGATGTGCTGATTGGCAACGCCGGCAATGATGTCCTCAATGGCGGCCTCGATGCCGACGATCTTCAGGGCGGCACTGGCACCGATCAGGCTCGCTACGCCGATGCCATCAGCGCCGTCTGGGTCGACCTTGATGCAGGCGTTGGCCTGGCAGGCGAAGCGGCGGGTGACACCTATTCCAGCATCGAGAAAATCGGCGGCTCGGACTTCAACGACACGCTGACCGGAGATGGGGGGCGGAACGTCATCCTCGGGCGCGACGGGGACGACACGCTCTCTGGTCTGGGCGGCAACGACCGGTTCCAAGGCGGGCGTGGGGCTGACCAGATCATGGGCGGCAGCGGCAACGACAGAGCCGTCTACATTAAGTCCAAGGTTGGCGTGGATGTGAATTTGGCCACCGGTTTTGGCCAGTTCGGCGATGCTGAGGGCGATCGTCTGTCCAGCATCGAGCGGCTATTGGGCTCCAACTTCGATGACACGCTGACAGGCAACTGGGACAATAACGTCCTTGATGGTGCTGGCGGGGTCGATCAGCTCTTCGGTGGCGAGGGCAACGACACCCTCATCGGCAGCCTTCGCGGCGACACGATCGATGGGGGCGCCGGATTTGACTTTGCAAGCTATGAAACAGCGATCGCCAATGTGGTGGTCAGCACCCGCACCCCGCAGTTTTTAGGGCCGGATGCGTTCGGCGATGTGTTGATCAGCATTGAGGGACTCATCGGCTCAGATTTCAACGATACCCTGATCCTGGGCGATGGCGACAACATCATCATCGGCGGTCGGGGGGGTGACTTTCTTGATGGCGGCAAAGGGCGCGACCGCCTTGAAGGAGGTCCGGGCGCGGATATGCTGAACGGCAGTACCGGCATTGACCGGGCCTACTACGGCAACTCCGACGAAGCTGTGTCGATCAGCAACGATCCAAGTTTTGGACAAGGCGTGGGCGGTGAAGCGCAGGGCGATGTTCTATCGGCCATCGAAAACCTTACCGGCTCTCAGCATGACGACACCATCGTTGGCAACATTTTGAAGAACAGCCTCATCGGCCTTGGTGGCAACGATACCATCATCGGCGGGGCCAACGATGACACCCTCATGGGTGATGCCGGCGTTGACAGTCTCACCGGCGGAACGGGGGCCGATATCTTCTCGTTCCGGGCTCTCACCCACTTTACAACCCAAACATTCACATCGGGGGAGACCATCGTGCCCTTCAGCGGCAGTACGGCTGATGAGGTGACCGACTTTGAAATCGGCATCGATGCGCTGCGCTTCTCCGATGATTTTACCGCAAGCACTCTCGACAGCACGGGCGCGGTGGCGGGGCTCTCCCTCGCCAGCGCCACAGACACGGTCTTCACACACGTTGGCGATGATGTGTTCTACGTCTTCTTTGCCGATGCGTCTGACTTTGCAAGTGGCACAGTCACCGTGGCGCACATCGCTACGCTTACGGGGGCGGGCGGTCTAACGATTGACGATTTCATCTTGGCCTAGGCGTACAGTCCCGGCATGTGCTTGAGCGGATCGAGAGCCTTCGGGCTCGTCTGTTCACTCTTTATGGTTGAATTCAAAGGGCGTGAGGCCGTTAAGGGTCTTGAGACGGCGGCCGTCGTTGTCGGCGATGAAGTCGTCGAGGTGTCGGCGGAGTTCGTCGTGACCGTCGTCGCGGAAGCGTTTGACGGTGGCATCCGTGATGGTGCGGTTCATCCGCTCGACCTATCCGCTGGTCCACGGGTGGTTTGGCTTGGCAAAGCGATGCGCGATGCCGGATTCCATGCAGCGTTTGGCGAACATGTGCGTCATGCATCGAGCGGTCGGGCCGTTGGCGTCGCGCGGCGGATAGCGAAACGGGATGCCGTTATCGGTGAGCACCGTGTGGGATTTGTACGGTACGGCACGGCTTCGACGAGGAGGATGAGAACGGCTGACACCGTGACGTGGTTGGCTCGTCGCAGCAGCTGGGCGAAAGCGAACTTTGAGGTTGGGTCAATGGCCGCGAAAAGCTGGAGTTTGCCCTCAGCGGTGCGCCCTTCGGTGAGGCGCTGGTGCCACAAGAGGGTTTATCCACCCCGCCGTAACCGTCTTTAGCGCAGCGGCGAGCCGCGGGTCGGTCCGGGGAAACGAGCCCGGTTTGCTTCAATCACGCCGCTGCTGCTGGCTGAGGTTGCGCCGGTGCCATAAACGGCGCGCAGGAGGCGGCGGGCGGATCGGCTATCTTTGCGCCTCAGATGGGCAAAGCCTTCCAACAGGAGGAGGTCATTTTGGAGGGGGGCAATGCGATTGCGCGTTTGAACCGCGTAGATCGCTTCCACGAAACGTCCCGCAGCGTTCGCAGCACTCGCGCGCTGGGTGAGGATGCCGGTTTGTAGTTCAGTTCGCCGCCCCCGCGAATTGGGCTCCAAGGTTGCCACGATGGCCGCCTCATCGGTGAGTTCTGCTGCAATGGCAGCGAGGGTGGCGCCGTAGACGGCATCGGCCGCCGCGCTGCTGCCCCGGCGTGCCCCAAGCCGTGCAAGATCAAAGGCTTGCGCTGCCTCCACAGGCCGGTTCAGCTCCAAAAGACAAAAGCCACGCGCATTGGCTTCGGCGGCGGAGAGATTTCGGTTGCGGATGGCCGTGTTGCTCAGCGCCACACAGCCGTTGAAATCGCGGTTGGA
>JBCDLN010000376.1:0-3006 GCA_038745295.1 Pseudomonadota bacterium
CATCGGCGAAACGCCGACCATTGTGATGACCCTCTTCACCGCCACCATCGGCGTCATTTGCCTGGCTGGCGCGATGATCGGGTATCTCTTCACCCGGGCCAGCATTTTAGAGCGCATTGCCCTCCTCGTCGCAGCGCTCGCTCTCATCAAGCCTGGCCTATGGACCGACCTTGCCGGGTTGGGGCTTGTCCTTGGCGTAGGGGTGGTGCAATTGGGCCTTCGCAAGACAGATAAGGTTGCCCAAGCGTCCGAACACGCCGCAGAGTAGTTAAATGGCTGAGATTGATAGGCTGGCCGGAGAGGTCCACGCAGCGCTCACCGCGCCGCATCAAATCCCCCCGCTCAGCGAGACAACGCCCGACTTTGACAGCGTGGCAGCCTACGCCGTGTCCCGCTCAGTCCGCGCACTGCGGGCAGAGCCCGTGGTGGGCCGCAAGATCGGCTTCACCAACCAGACGCTTTGGGCGCGCTATGGCGTCAGCGGCCCCATGTGGGGCGACATGACACCGCGCACCATACTCAGGGTCAGCGATGCGCCCGTCCCCTTGTCCCCCTACTGCGAGCCAAGGCTTGAGCCTGAGGTGGCGCTCAAGCTCCGCTATGTGCCGGACGCCAGCAGCGACGACGCAGCCCTCATCGACGCCATCGAATGGTTCGCGCCCGCGTTCGAGGTGGTCCACTCCATCTATCCAGGCTGGCAATTCGCGCTGACGGACTGTATTGCCGCCAACTCCCTCCACGGCGCTCTCCTGCTGGGCCCCGCAGAACCCCCGGGCGACTGGTCGCAAAACCTTGCCCAGCTCAGCCTCGAACTCACCCGCAACGGCGCCCACGTTGAAACCGGGCGCGGCGAAAACGTCATGGGCGGCCCACTCAACGCACTGCGCTATCTTCTGGAGGGCATTGCGGTCAGCGCCGACAAACAGCTTGCCGCGGGCGACATCATCACCACCGGCACGCTCACCGATGCTTGGCCCCTCTCACCAGGCGAACGCTGGACCGCGCAGTATATCGGCACCCCGCTCCAGTCGATCACCGCCAGCTTTTCTTAAGCCCCCCCCGCGCAGTGGGACCGCCCCCCAAAACACCCACAAGCCGGTAATGTTCGGTCAGCGCGCCGTCGCCGTCATGGTCGCAACACCGCTATCAACAGCAACCAACCTAAGCGATACGTCATCAGTCCCAACTCTTGCTTCCACCCGCGCGGGTGTCCCGGCTGTCAACGGGGCACGCCCACGGTAGGAGAACTGGTGCGGCGCGCGGCCCAAGACTGTCGCGGCCAAGTTCAGCATCAACGTCGCCTGAAGCGGCCCATGGACCACAAGCCCCTCATAGCCCTCTATGCCTGTGGCATAGGGCGCATCGTAATGGATGCGGTGCCCGTTAAAGGTCAGCGCCGAATAGCGAAAGAGGCGCACAGGGTCGGCACAAAAGGTAAGGGTCCGCCCATCCGGCCAAGGCTCAGCCTCGGCGTGCACCACCGGCGCGTCACCCGGCTGAGGGTCATCGCGATAGACGACGTTTTGCACCTCATCGATGATCGTCTCCTCAGCCACCCGCCAAAGATGACGCACCGTCACAAAGGCAAGCGGCCCCGTGGACCCTGTCTTATGGTCCACCCGCTCAATGGTGATAGTGCGCGTCACCTCATCGCCCGCCTTGAGCGCGCCATGGATCGCCAATTCACCGCCCGCCCACATCCGGCGCGGGAGCGTCAGCTCAGGCATGAAAATCCCCAGACGGGGGTGGCCGTCGCGCCCCAAATCATCAGGGCCGGCAAGATCAGGCGCAAGGCACCAGTGAAGCCCAAGCGGCACACCATTGCCCCCCACAAGATCCCCAAGGGTCATCTCAAAGTGCTGAAGGAGCCGCGCGCTCACCTGATCGGTGCGGGTCCAGCTCTTGCCGACAAAGGGGTCGCTCATGGCGCCAGTCTCCGTTTTGATCTGCACAGCACGGCGATCCTGTCCCGTCCACACCGCCCGTTGCGAAGTTCTCCCGTTCCGGCAGAGGATCACATCGCCCAAATGGTGATCGACCCAGCCCAAGCCGCATCAAGGCCAAAAACCATGCCACGGAGGACACATGCGCAACACTGAGCACCCCGACGGCGGCCACAGCCGCTTCGACGAATACTGGCACCTCGTCGACCTATGGCGCTATTACGTACGCCTCTTCATCGAAGGCACCACCTTCTACGCAGCCATTGCCGGCGGCCTTGCCTCATTTGCGCTCTACAACGTTGGTAAGCCGATACTCCTGTGGGTGCTCCTCGTCCCGCTGGTCCTGGGGATCGGTTTGGCATTCCTGTCCATCAAAGGCGTCTATCAAAGCAACCAGTTGGGAAAGGCGATCACCGATCTCGGGGCGAAGCTCGACGTCAAACAGCGCGTCCACGTTTCCATTTTGACATCGGTTGCGCTCTTGTCCGCTCTGTTCTTTTGCCTTTCGGTGGTGGGTCTCTGTGCCATTCTTTTCTACGGCGAAGATCTGCCAACGCCCACGTTGCCATAACCGCCGAAAGGCATCCTGGCGCACCCAAGGGTTCACTGCACCGCCGTAGCGCCCTCCACCGGCGGCTGAGCCTTTGCGCCCCCATCGGCCCGCGCAGCCAGCACCAGGAGCCACATCACCCCCACCAGCGGAAAGACACCCGAGCCATAAAGCGCCATCGCCAGAATTTCCGGCGCACTCTCCCGCCACAGGGTGACGGCCCCCAACGTCAGCGTAAATCCAAGGGGAACGATGGCGAGAAGCAGCGCCACCACAAGCCGCCCCGTTTGCTTGATGAGCGCTGCCGGCCCGCGCCACACATAGCGCAGCGCAATCACCCCATAGATGGCGCACGCAGCCATCCCCAGCGCCATCGGCCCCCCAGGCAAAATGGCGGCCGCAAAAAGGTTCTCCAAGTCGCGCGGATCGGCCAAAACCTTAGGCCCGATATCCACCCAAAACCAAAATGTGGCCCATGCCAAAAACCCCACAGAAGGCCCGGCCAACCCAACA
>JBCDLN010000377.1:0-3002 GCA_038745295.1 Pseudomonadota bacterium
AGCCCATGATGACCTGGTGGCCGCCTACAAAGTTCACTATCGCGACGCGATGGTGCGGGAGGCCTTGGCTGAACCGCTCTATCCCGGCGTGATGGAGATGCTTGACGCGGTGAGCACCGAGGCAACGCTCCTCGGCGTTGCGACCGGCAAGTCACGCCACGGCCTCAACAGGATTTTGGAAAGCCACCAGCTCAAGGGCCGCTTTGTGACAACCGTCACCGCCGATGAGGCTGCATCAAAGCCAGCGCCGGAGATGGTGGAGATCGCCCTCAAGGCATCAGGGGCTGAGCGAGCCAAAACCGTCGTCATCGGCGACAGCACGTTTGACATCGTGATGGCGCGGGCGGCCGGCGTTCGAGCCATCGGCGTGTCGTGGGGCTATCAATCGCCTGAGGAGTTGAGGGCGGCCGGCGCCCATGCCATTGCTGAGCGCATGGATGAGATCGCCCCCCTCGCCGCCAAGTTGGTCGGCCCATGATGCCGAGACAGAACGGCGCCAGCAGCACCCCAACGGCTGAAGAGCGGCTGAAGAAATTCTATCAAGCCGCAGATATCAAAGAAGAAAACGATGGTGCCTTCGCCGTCGTGCTCGACGGCAAGCCGGTCCGCACCCCTAGCCGCGCCCTCCTCAAAGCGCCGGCCCGCGCCGCAGAGGCCATTGCCGCCGAGTGGAATGCGCAAGACGTCTTCATCGAGCCGCTCACCATGCCGCTCACGCGCCTTGCCAATACCGCCATTGATGGCGTCACCGCAGCGCGGGAGAGTGTGGCCGAAGACATCGTGAAAATCGCGGGGAACGATCTCCTCGTTTATCGGGCGGACCGGCCGCAAGGCCTGGTGGAGCGTCAAGCCGCTCACTGGGACCCGATCCTCACCCGTTTTGAAAGCCGGTTTAGGGTGAGTGTGCGCACTACAAGCGGCATCATGCCTGTCACACAGCATGACGATTTGGCCCCGGCCGTCCGAGCCACCTTGCCGGGCGAGCCCATGCCGCTTGCCGCGCTCCACCAGCTGACGACGCTGACAGGCAGTGCCCTGATCGCGCTTGGCCTTCTTGATGGGACGCTCAGCTTCGCGGGCGCATGGGACGCTGCCCATGTGGACGAGGACTGGAACATCAAAGAGTGGGGCGAGGACGCTGAAGCGGTCGAGCGCCGCGCCAACCGACGCCGCGACGCTGAAGCGGCCGCCTTCCTCCTCAGGGAAACGCTATGAAAGACGTGCTCCTCGAAGTTGCCCGCCGCAGAGATGAAGCCCGTGCCGGGGGCGGCCAAAAGCGGGTGGAAGCGCAACACGCCCGCGGCAAGCTCACCGCGCGCGAACGGTTGACGGTGCTTTTGGACGAGAACTCGTTCGAAGAATTCGACATGTTCGTAGAACATCGCTGCACCGATTTTGGCATGGCAGAGACAAAGATCGCCGGCGACGGGGTGGTGACGGGTTGGGGCACCATCAATGGCCGCACGGCGTTCGTCTTTGCCAAGGACTTCACGGTGTTTGGCGGGTCGTTGTCATGGACCCATGCTGAGAAAATCATGAAGGTCCAAGACATGGCGCTGCGCAACCGCGCGCCCATCATCGGCCTTTTCGATGCAGGCGGCGCGCGCATCCAAGAAGGTGTGGCCGCGCTCGGCGGGTATGGCGAAGTCTTTCAGCGCAACGTGCTCGCCTCAGGCGTGATCCCGCAGATCTCGGTGATCATGGGGCCGTGTGCGGGGGGCGACGTCTACTCCCCCGCCATGACGGACTTCATCTTCATGGTGCGCGGGACGAGCTACATGTTTGTCACCGGCCCCGAGGTGGTCAAAACTGTCACCAACGAAACGGTGACCGCGGAAGAGCTTGGCGGGGCAAACGTCCACACCGCCCGCTCAGCCGTCGCCGACAACGCCTACGACGACGACATTGCCGCCCTCACCGACGTGCGGCGGCTCATTGACTTTTTGCCGGCCTCCAACCTTGTCCCGGCCCCAGAACTTACCACCAATGACCCGGGGGACAGGGTCGACGCCGCCCTCGACAGTTTGATCCCCGACAGTCCGACAGCCCCTTACGATATCCGCGAGCTCATCGAACGCACGGCGGACGAAGGTGAGCTTTTCGAGATCCAGCCGAGCTTTGCCAAGAACATCATCACCGCCTTTGGCAGGATCGAGGGTCGCACCGTGGGGTTTGTGGCCAACCAGCCCCTCACCCTTGCCGGCGTTCTGGACAGTGATGCCTCGCGCAAGGCTGCCCGCTTTGTCCGCTTTTGTGATGCGTTTTCGATCCCGCTTGTCACCTTCGTGGATGTTCCAGGGTTCTTACCGGGCACCGCGCAGGAGTATGGCGGGCTCATCAAGCACGGCGCGAAGCTCCTCTTTGCCTATGCTGAAGCGACGGTCCCCAAAGTCACCGTCATCACCCGCAAGGCCTACGGCGGCGCCTACGATGTGATGGCCTCAAAGCACTTGCGCGGTGACATCAACTACGCCTGGCCCACCGCCGAGATTGCCGTGATGGGTCCCAAAGGTGCTGCCGAGATCCTTTACCGCGCGGACCGTGACGACCCTGAAAAACTTGCTCAAAGGATCACCGACTACGAGGCCCGCTTTGCGAACCCCTTTGTTGCCGCCGAACGGGGTTTCATCGACGAGGTGATCATGCCGCGCTCCACCCGCCGTAGGGTCGCCCGGGCACTTAGGCTGCTTGCCGACAAGGCGCTCGAAAACCCCTGGCGCAAACACGACAACATCCCGCTCTAGATGTCGTTTCCATCAACGTTGTTCCTGGCGGACCGGCCGTAGGGTGCCGTGCCTCACTGCTCCCGCCTAGGATCAATTGTCCCGGGGTGGGCCTGATGCATCAACCCACGGCTTCGCCTCAGCCGGCACAATTGCCGGCCTCAGACGTTGCCGAAACGCGCAAGCGCGTTTCGGTGGGGTTGACCCATCAGACCCACCCCGGGATCCTGACGGTGTCGGCTCCGGAGGAACGTCGCTGTTTGGTGTCCCACCAAAGGA
>JBCDLN010000378.1:0-2980 GCA_038745295.1 Pseudomonadota bacterium
CAGGGTGGGCCGTTGCCGGCGCCATCATACGATTTCGTCCAGCAAGCCAGCTCGATGACCTATGATGGAACCACGATGACGCTGAGTGGCATTGCCCCGGCGACCGTGTTTTTCTCCGACCGGCCGTACAGGATGACCGGCCAACTCACCAACCAGCAGTTCGTTGCACTATGGCAGGGCAATGGGGGGACCTTTGTGGGCGATCCTCCCAACGCGGCGGTCTCTGTTTTGAGCAATACCACCACCGCGCCCGCCATTGTTGAGCTGCGGTCCGCTGCCCTCAACGGCGATTCGCTCAGCTACGACGTGACGGTGCTGTCAGGCGAACTGCCCCGCAGCGCCGATAACATTGCCCTCTTCATTGACCGCGGTCACTTTGGCGGCGGCGGATTTCATGGGGGTGGCTTCCGTGGTGGTGGTTTCCACGGAGGCGGTTTCCATGGCGGTGGCTTCCACGGCGGTGGCTTTCATGGCGGCGGCTTCTACGGCGCCCACTATGGCGGTCGCGGTTTCCGGGGCGGTGCATTCGGCCCCCCGCCGGTCCATCACCATCACTATTATCCAGCAGGCTATGGTCCGCACCATCCCTATGGCCCTGGACCGAGGCACCGTGGTCCTTATTGCTACCACGACCCCCAAGCGCCTGAGTGCCACCACTACCACCCGTACCACCCCTATCATCCCTACCACCCGTACGGGCCTTATGGGCCTTATGGACCGTACCCCTACTATCCGTACTACCCCTACGGACCTGGGGCGGCAGCTGCTGCAACGGGCGGTCTGATTGCTGGCGCTGCCCTTGGTGCAGCGGCGGCTGGAAGTGCGGCACCCACCTATGTCTATCCGGTGCCGGCAGGGCCCATTCCCGCCAATTGCTGGCTGAACGCCAACCACACGCGCATGATTTGTTCAGTGCCGCTGAACTAAATAGAACCGCCCGGCGGCCGAGTGGGCCGCCGGGCGTACTTTCGAGATGGCGGGTCTCTCCCGCAGACCCAATTTTGCTATGAGATGATAATGTCGCTTGGAGGGGTCAGGCCCCGCTTGTGGGCCTTCCTATCGCCCGGCCGGTTGCGGCCTAAACGTCATCATCGCCGTGAGAGCGCTCTTTGCTCTTTGTCCAGGCTTTGAGTCCGGCAAAGACGGCGTCCGGGTCGAACTTGTCGCCACTGCTGGTGCGGGGCTCGGGTTGAGGCGCATCAGGGAGCGGTTGTAAGCTCTCCTCCACCGGCATCAGCACATCCGGCTGCTCGAGCGGAACCACAGGCCTGTCGGTGATGCCTGCCTCTTTGGCGGCCACATCCACCTCCCGGTCGAGATCCATCTGCGAGCACAGGCCCAGCGTCACCGGATCGAGCGGCTGGAGGTTTGCTGAATTCCAATGGGTGCGATCGCGGATGGCGTGGATGGTGGCCTTCGTTGTCCCCACCAGACGGATGATCGCAGCTTCTTTCATCTCAGGGTGATGGCGCAGCAGCCACAAAATGGCGTTGGGCCGATCTTGCCGTTTCGACACTGGCGTATAGCGCGGCGACTTGCGCTTCAGGGTCGGGACGATGGTCTTTGGCTTGGAAAGCTTAAGGCGATAGCTGGTGTCCGCTTCGCCTTTGGCGATCTCTTCGCGGGTGAGCTGCCCGGTTTGGATGGGGTCTGAACCTTTGATCCCTTGCGCGGCGTCGCCATCGGCAATGGCACCCACCTCGAGCGGATGGAGGCGGCAGAAGGCGGCGATTTGGTCGAACGACAGCGATGTGTTGTCCACCAGCCAAACGGCGGTGGCTTTGGGCATCAACGGCGTGTCGTCAGTAGGCATGATATACGTGTCCTTCTCGTCTCCCGCCGGGGGCGGAAGAACCCGAAATGGAACCATCGGGTTGTTCTGGAATGGGCAAACTATAGGGCTTTGTGTTCGACCGGGCAAATCACGGCAGGAGCATGATTTTGCCGATATGGGTGCTGGCTTCCATCCGCCGGTGCGCCTCTTTCACCTCTTGGAGGGGGAAGACCTTATCCATGACCGGCTTCACGGTTCCAGCCGCGATCAACGGCCAAACATGGCTCTTGAGCGCATCGGCAATGGCGGCCTTAAAGGCCACAGACCGGGGCCTTAACGTTGAGCCCGTGTGAACGAGGCGCTTCACCATCAAGATGTTGAAGTTTGCGCTCGACGGCCCTTCGAGGGCGGCAATTTGCACAATCCGCCCCTCCAGCGCCGCAGCTTTCCAATTGCGCTCCACATACGGCCCGCCCACCATATCGATGATGACGTTGGCACCCTCTGGGGTGGTCTGTTTGACGACGCTCACAAAATCGTCGGTTTTGTAATTCACCGCCACGTCGGCGCCCAGCGCCTTGATGGCGGCACACTTTTCCTCAGACCCTGCCGTCGCGATAACATGGGCGCCAAACGCTTTGGCCAGTTGAATGGCGGTGGTGCCGATCCCCGATGAGCCCCCATGGATTAGCAGCCACTCCCCTTTTTGGAGCGCGGCGCGGTCGAAGAGGTTGCTCCACACGGTAAAAAAGGTCTCAGGCAGGGCCGCCGCTTCGGTGAGCGTGAGCTCGCCTGGAACGGGGAGCGCATTGGTCTCATCGACGGCCACATAGCCCGCATAGCCACCGCCGGGGACCAGCGCTGTCACGGCATCACCAACCTCATAATGCGAGGCCTCGGGGCCACGGGCGACCACCTTTCCAGCCACTTCAAGCCCCAAAATGGAAGGGGCTCCGGGGGGAGGGGGATAGGCGCCCTGGCGTTGAAAACAGTCTGGCCGGTTGACGCCACAAGCCGCCACCTCAATGAGAAGCCCGGTGGGGCCTGGTTGAGGGACCGGATGCTCCCCCACCACCAGCGCATCAGGTCCGCCAGGGGTGGGTGCTGTGACAGCGCGCATCGTGGAGGGGATCGTCATCAGATGCGTCTCGCGCTCCGGCACGTCTTCAGGTTAGGATAGCTCTAAAACGAGGCGAGCATGGACGA
>JBCDLN010000379.1:0-2973 GCA_038745295.1 Pseudomonadota bacterium
TCATGATCTCCGCCAGTCACAACCCGCACCAAGACAACGGCATCAAGTTCTTCGGCCCCGATGGGTTCAAGCTGTCTGACGACGCCGAGGCCGAGATCGAGGCGATCTTTCACGCAGGCGCCGCGCTTTGCGATCCCATGGGCATCGGGCGCGCCTCGCGCATCGAAAGCGCCACGGGGCGCTATGTGGAAGTCGTGAAAGCCATGTTGCCAAAGGGGCTGCGGCTCGACGGGCTCCGCGTGGCCGTCGATTGCGCCAACGGCGCGGCTTATAAGGCGGCCCCTCAAGTGCTGTGGGAGCTTGGCGCTGACGTCATCCCCTTGGGTGTCTCGCCCAATGGCTACAACATCAACGCAGATTGCGGGTCCACGCATCCAGAAGCGCTCGCCGCGAAAGTGCGGGCGGAGCAGGCCCATGTCGGCATGGCGCTCGATGGCGATGCCGATCGCATCATTCTGGTGGACGAAACGGGTGCCTGCGCCGATGGCGACCAGATCATGGGGCTCATCGCCGGGCGTTGGGCGGAGGCCGACCGCCTCGCCGGGCGCACGCTTGTGGCCACGGTTATGTCCAATCTCGGGCTCGAACGCTGGTTGACCTCTCAGGACATCGCACTCCACCGCACCAAAGTGGGCGACCGCTACGTGGTCGAAGCCATGCGCGCCCAAGGCTTTAACTTGGGTGGGGAGCAGTCGGGCCATATCGTCATGTCCGATCACGCCACAACCGGCGACGGGCTCTTGGCGGGGCTTCAGTTCCTCAGCGCCATGGTGGAGACCGGGCACCGCGCCAGCGACTTGGCGCAGGTTTTTGAGCCCTGTCCGCAAAAGCTGGAAAATGTGCGCTACGAGGTCGGGCAGGAGCCGCTCGACGCCAAGCCCGTCCAGGCCGCCATTGCTGAGGCCGAGGCGGCGCTTGACGGCCAGGGGCGGCTCTTGATCAGAAAGTCCGGCACTGAGCCGCTGATCCGCGTCATGGCCGAGGCTGAGGATGAGGCGCTCCTGACCCAAGTGGTGCAAGACGTGGCCGGGGCTGTGCGCCAGGCCGCCTCGCTTCCCTAGAATTTTAAAAAATTCGTTTTCACTTCAGCGGCTTGCATCGGCTTGAGCGCCGATTTTTGCCAGCTGGTTTACCCGGCATTCACAAGCCTGCGCCTAGTCTGTCCCAAGCGGTATCGCTCTGAAGGGACATCATGAAGATCGATCACACTGAGCTTGGTGGGGTGAAGCTGCTCCAGGATGGCTGCGGGGCGTGTGGCCAGCCGCCGCGCCTCCATCTATCGCATGCTCAGCACATTTTGGGGATGCGCTTCCGCCAGGAATGCCAGCAGTTCACGCGCAGGGCTGGGACCGTTCGCGGCCTCTTCGGTCAAGTGCCGCCCCATGCAGGGACGACGCTTTTGCGCGTTGTTGCAGGGCAGATCAAAGCCGTCACCGTTGATCTGCGGGTCGGCTCGACAACCTACGGCCGCTGGGCCGCCGCCACCCTCAGTGCCGCCAATCGCCGACAACTTTTGGTGCCCCCGGGGGTTCTTCACGGCTTCATCACAATCGTGCCCGATACCACCGTCCTGTCGCGCGCGACCGTCCCGGCCCCGTCCACCGCCCTCCGTCGGGTGCATTTCGCGGACCCCGCTCTCAACATCGACTGGGGCATCCCCACCGCGCGCATCCTCGCCGATACGCAAGACGCCAACGCGCCAAGGCTCCATGGGCAGGAGCTTGCGGCATGAAGCTACTCGTCACCGGCGGTGCAGGCTTCGTTGGCAACAACGTGCTCCGCGCGGCACTTGCTCGCGGGCACAGCGTCATCAACCTTGACGCGCTCACCTCTGCCGCGTCGCTCTCCAGCATCTGGGACCTGCAGGAGGACCCGGGTTACACGCTCGAAATCCACGATCTCTGCGAGCGGGAGGGTCTGGAGGCGGTATTTGACCGGCATCGGCCCGACGCAGTCATTCATCTCGCAAAAGAAGGCTCGGTGGCGCAGTCCATTGCAGATCCCATGGCCTCCTTCGATACCAATGTCGCAGGCACCGGCCAGCTTTTAGAAGCGGCGCGCGGTTATTGGGACCGGGCCGGACAACCAGCGTCCTTCCGCCTGCACCATGTCTCATCCGACAAGGTTTTCGGCAGCCTGCCGCGCGTGGGCACGTTCACTGATTACGCGGCGCTCCAGCCCGGCAGCCCCTATGCGGCCATGAAAGCCGCCGCGGACCAATTCGTCACCGTTTGGGGGGAAACCTACGGGCTGCCGATCCTGATGTCGCGCGGGCCCTCCCTCTATGGCCCCTGGCAGCATCCCGAAAAGCTTATCCCGCGCACGCTCATGCGCGCTCTTGCGGGGTGGGAGATCCCGCTTCTTGGCGATGGCACACAGGTCCGCCAGTGGCTCCATGTCGAGGATTTCGCCCGGGCACTTCTCACGATCACGGAAAAGGGCGCACCGGGCGAGCGTTACAACATCGGATCCGGCGTGGAGATGCGCAATATCGATCTCGTGCGCGCGGTCTGCCGCCTTCTGCAACTGCGCCGCCCGGCGGCCATGAGTTACGCCCATCTGATCACGCACAAGGCCGACCAGCCCGGGCATGCGGCAAGGCGCGCAAGCGATGATACGAAGCTTAGAGAGACGCTGGGATGGGCGCCGAAGACCGCCTTTGAAACCGGCCTCGCAGAGACCGTCGACTGGTACCTGTCCCACGCTGGGTGGTGGCAGCCCATGCTCGATAAAGCAAATGCGCGCCCATCGGCGAAGTCGGGGAGGGATGCCGCATGACCCAGACCTACGCTCCCAAGCCGAAAAAGCGCCCGCCGCCGTCGCTCAAGACGCAAAATGGCCAGCCAAGCCCCCCTCCGCCCAAGCCACCGGTCTTTAAATCCTGTCGCAGCCAAGGGGCGCGCCCATGACGCCGACATCTCAGACGATGGTCACCGTGGGGCCCGCGCAAGATGACGGCATGCCTGTCTGGAA
>JBCDLN010000380.1:0-2969 GCA_038745295.1 Pseudomonadota bacterium
AGTCCCCATCGCCACCATGGCCGGGCCCCAAGCTGCCCCATGGACTTACGCCCCATTCAAGGCAAATGTCGCTCACCATGGAAAGACCCGTTAAGCAGCCGCTGGCATGACCTCGGCAGAGTGGACCGTGATCGCCCTTTCGCTGAAAGTCGCAGCGTGGGCGACAGCGGCCAGCATCCCGCTTGCCCTTGCAGCCGCCTTCGCCCTCGCCCGCGGCAAATTCAAAGGCCGCGCAATCCTCAACGCCCTCGTCCACCTGCCCCTCATCCTGCCGCCTGTCGTCACAGGCTATGCGCTCCTCCTCCTGTTTGGTCGGCGCGGTCTCCTCGGCGCGCCCCTTGCAGAGCTTGGGATCGTCTTCGCCTTCCATTGGACAGGTGCCGCTCTCACGGCGGGGATTATGGCGTTTCCCCTGATGGTCCGGGCCATGCGTCTTTCCATCGACGCTGTGGACCCCAAGCTGGAGGCCGCCGCCCAAAGCCTTGGCGCAGGGCGCATGTCCACCTTTATCTTCATCACGCTGCCCCTCATCGTGCCGGGGATCCTCGCAGGCGCCATCCTCGCCTTTGCCAAAGCCATGGGAGAGTTTGGCGCCACCATCACATTTGTCTCCAATATCCCAGGCGAAACCCAAACCGTCCCGCTCGCCATCTACACAGCACTCCAAGTTCCTGGCGGAGAAGCGGCGGCCGTGCGCCTTGTTCTCCTGTCGCTCACCGTCTCGCTGGGAGCACTCTTTGCTGCTGATGGCCTATCGCGTTGGGCGGCGCGCTGGGTGGCCGGCCGATGATTGAGGTGGCCATCACCCACAGTTTCGGCGCGTTTCATCTCGATGTGACCATTGAAGCGGGCGACGGCGTCACCGCTTTGTTTGGCCGTTCAGGCGCTGGCAAGACCAGCATCTTGTCCGCCGTTGCTGGCGTGATGACCCCCGATGCGGGGCGCATTGTCGTGGGCGGCAGGGTCCTCTTCGATCATGCGCGCGGGATCGACGTGCCCGTCCACAAACGACGGATCGGCACAGTCTTCCAAGACGGGCGGCTCTTCCCGCATATGACCATCAGGCAAAATCTCACCTTTGCCGAACGCTTCGCTCATGGTCCCACGGACACTGCGCACCTCGTGTCGCTTCTGGGGCTTGACCCGCTCCTCAGAAGGCGCCCCGCTGCCCTCTCGGGGGGCGAAAAGCAGCGGGTTGCCATTGCAAGAGCGCTTCTGGCCCGGCCAGGCGCCCTCCTTCTCGATGAGCCCCTCGCCAGCCTCGACGACGCGCGAAAGGCCGAGTTTTTGCCCTACCTAGAGCGCCTTAGCCGCGAGGCGCGGGTCCCCATCCTCTACGTCAGCCATAGCCTTGCCGAAGTCACCCGTCTTGCAAGCAGCGTGGTTTTGATCCGGGAGGGGACTAGTGTGGCCGCCGGTCCCATCAGCGACGTGTTCGCCGATCCCGAAGCGACCGCCATGATGGGAACGCGCGATGCCGGCGCCGTGGTGGAAGGAACGCTGCAGGCCCATGACGCCGCTGACGGCCTCACCGCCGTTGCCCTCAGCCGCGAAACGTTGCTTCTGCCGGCAATTGCTGCACCGGTGGGCCAAAGGGTACGGGTGAGGCTGCGCGCCCGCGACGTGATCCTCGCCCGCACCAAGCCCGAGGACCTGTCCACCCGCAATATCTGGCCCGTCACGGTTGAAAGCCTTCACGAAGGGGAGGGACCAGGCGCGCTCATCGCCCTCAAAACAGGGCAGGACCGGCTGCTCGCCCGCGTCACGCGGCGCGCCGCCCGTGCGCTCGACCTTGCACCCGGCACACCCTGCTACGCGGTGCTGAAGGCCTTTTCCGTCCCGCCGGAGGATATCACGCTGCTGCCAAGCGGATAAGCTCGGGCCGATCAATCACCATCGGCCGCGCCTTCAGCCCGCGCTTTCGCCCGCCGCGCCCGGTAGGTGGGCAAGAAGATCAAAAGCACCGCCACAATGAGAAGCCCCAAGGTCATCGGCCGCTCCCACACGAAGCTCACCCCATCATAAAGCTGCATGGCTCGGGCAAAGTTGTTCTCAAGCAGCGGGCCCAAAATGAAGCCGATCAGCAGCGGAGCCAGCGGATAGTCAGCAAACCGGAAAAGCGTCGCAATGACGCCAAAGCTCACCAAGATTAAAAGCTCGGTCGCATTGTTTTGGCCAATGTAGGCCCCCATCAGCGTAAAGAACAAAATGAACGGAATGAGAAAATTCCGCGGCACGGCCAGAACTTTGGCAATGTAAGGGATGAGTGGCAGGTTGAGGATCAGCAAGATCATATTGCCGATGTACATGGATATGATCACCGACCAGAAGATCTGCGGCTCGTCCAGCATCAGCCGTGGCCCAGGGCTCACGTTGAGCGCAATCAGAGCGCCAAGCAGGATAGCCGTCGTCCCCGACCCTGGGATCCCCAGCGTCAACAGCGGAACGAAGGAGCCTGTACAGGCCGCATTGTTGGCGCTCTCAGGGGCGGCAAGCCCTTTGATGGAGCCTTTACCAAACTCAGCCTGCTCTTCCTTCTTGGCAAGGTTGCGTTCCACCGCATAGCCAAGGAAGGAGGCGATGGTCGCCCCTGCGCCCGGCAACACCCCGATCAGAAAGCCTTGGATCGATTGGCGGCCGATCACCGGGGCAATGCTGCGCGCTTCCTTTCCGGTAATGCGCAGGTCTTTGATTTCATTAGTGCCGCTGCCCGTCTTCGATCTGTTTGGGTCAAGCACCAGGTAGATGGCCTCAGGCAGCGCAAACATCGCCATCGCAAGCGTGATGAACCCAAAGCCCGACTGAAGGTCGAGAAGCCCGCCGGTAAAGCGCGGCATGTTGAACAGCACACCCTCGCCAACGGTGCCCATGGCAAGGCCCACAAACGTCATCAGCAGCGCTTTGAAGACTTGGCCCGTGCCGGCAAAGGCCGCGATGGCGGAAAGCCCCACCACCATCAGCGCAAAGTA
>JBCDLN010000381.1:0-2958 GCA_038745295.1 Pseudomonadota bacterium
GCGTGTCGCCCTCGCGCGGGCCCTTGCGCCGGACCCTAAGCTTTTGCTGCTTGATGAGCCACTTGGCGCGCTCGATGCCAAACTGCGCGGGCAACTCCAAGTGGAGCTCAAAGATATCCAGCGTCGCACGGGCAAGACTTTCGTCTTTGTGACCCACGATCAAGATGAAGCACTGACGATGTCGGACAGGATCATCGTGATGAATGAGGGGCGTGTGGAGCAAGACGGCACGCCAGAAACTCTCTATCACCGCCCTGAAAGCCGGTTTGTTGCTGAATTCGTAGGAGAGACAAACTTCATCGCTGCAAAAGTACTGTCGGTGGATGGCGAGCATGTTGTTGTCGATATGAACGGGGCCCATTTATCTGTTGCCGCCCCGCATGGCGCTCCGGATGTGGGCCGTACGGTCACCGCCGCCATCCGCCCTGAAAAGATTGTGGTGCGCCCCTTTACGGCCTCCACGCGAGCCGTTGAACACAAGGCAGCCGGCAACATCCTTGAGGCGAAGGTCACGGCCCGCCTCTTTAAAGGAAGCCGCACACTCCTCACAGTTGCCGCCGGCCCCGGCGCAGCCACTGTTCTCAACGCCTATGATGGTGGTGAAAGCGCGAGCGCCTTGGGCGATAAGGTGGTCATCAGTTGGGATCAAGACGCCATTTCGATTTTATCGGATTAACAAAACCCTTGGAATTTCTTCACTTTACCCATGATTGGGGGACGCGTAGGGTCTCATCAGTGCCTGTGAGAGACCTTCTTTGCCATGAACAAGTATCCCCGCGATATGGTCGGCTACGGTGCGCATCCGCCTGATCCACAGTGGCCATCAGGGGCGCGGCTCGCCCTCAACTTTGTGCTCAATTACGAAGAAGGCGGCGAGCGCAACATCTTACACGGGGACGACACGTCAGAGTCTTATCTGACAGAAATTGTTGGACTGGAGCCTAAAGTCGGCGAGCGGTCCCGCTCAGTGGAAAGCATGTACGAGTACGGCAGCCGCGCCGGTTTTTGGCGGCTTCATCGGATGCTGACCGCGCGGTCTGTGCCAGTTACGGTCTACGGCGTCACCATGGCGCTGGAACGCAATCCCCAGGCTGTTCGCGCCATGGTGGATGCCGGCTGGGAGATTGCCTGCCACGGCTATCGGTGGTTCGACTTTAACGGTCTTTCAGAGCATGAAGAGCGGCAGCTCATTGCGCAGTCAGTCGAACGGCATACGGCTCTCACAGGCTCTCGGCCGCTTGGCAGCTATGTCGGCCGTCACTCGATGAATACCCGCCGGCTGATCGTCGAAGAGGGCGGTTTCTTATACGACAGCGATGATTACGCTGACGATCTTCCCTACTGGAACACAGAGCATGGCAAACCCTTATTGATTGTCCCGTACGCGCTGGACACCAACGACTTCCGGTTTGCGCTGCCACAGGGGTTTAACAGCGGAGATCAGTTCTTTGCTTATCTGCGCGACTGTTTTGATCTTCTTTATGAAGAAGGGGAGACAGAGCCCAAGATGATGTCTGTGGGCCTCCACTGCAGGATCACAGGGCGGCCAGGCCGGGCGCGAGCTCTTGCCCGTTTCTTGGATCACATTGCCGGCTACCCGGACGTTTGGGTTTGCACGCGCGTCGACCTTGCCCGCCACTTTATGAAGGTGGTGCCGCCCCCACTGTAAGCGGGCGGCCCTTTTGTTGGGTCGGTCACCCTTTAGCGGTGCGCGTCAACGGCTGCGTGGGCCGCGGCGTGATAGGGAAGGGCAGACAGTGCGGTTTGCACGTCAATGGGCGCAAGCTCTGAGCCGATCATTGCGGCGGCCACCAGCTCAGCATGATCTTGCCGAAAGCGGGTATGCGCCACCAGAACACGGTCATCCACCAGCATTGCCAAAACCGCAAGGTCAATGGGTCCGTAGACGGCCAAGGTTCCGTCAGCATTGACCATCTGCGCGGCAAGATCTGGTGTGATGATGGCAAGGTCAAGCTGGTCGGTGGCTAAAAGGCTCGCAAGGCGGCTGGGCGCGGGGGCGCGCGCCACCCGCGCCCGTGCCGACGGCAGCTCCTCAGACAGGTGTTGCGCAGACGACTTTGCTAACGCGTAGCCCACAGGATCATCGCGATGGCATCCCAACAAGAGGTGCTTTTTGCGATAAACCACCCATTGCTTATACGGCGTGTGGGCGCTGGCTTCTCCGCCGCCTGTAACAACAAAAGCCGCCCCACCCATGAGAGCGGCGCGGCGGCTGATGGTGCTCATTGCGCGAACACATCCTCGTTGAGAATGGCCGTCACCACAAAGTTCGGCACGTCCACCACTTGGCCCACCCGCAAGTCAACAGCAACGCTTGCCAGGATATAGGCTTGCTCGCGCGTCAATCCGTGTTCGCGCTCAATATAGTCAAGCATCTTGGTGAGCGCGTAGCGGGCGGCGATGGTGAGGTCTTCGCTCATGTTGGTGAGGTCGGCGATCACCGCCGAATCGAGGTAGGTGTGGCTCGGCGGGACTTCGCCAGCGGGTTTAAGCGGCAGGCCGACCGTTTGGTAAAATTTTGACGGCTCGATGGCTTTGATTTGAGCGCCACCTTCCACCTCGGGGCTGGTGATGGCGCTGCCGCCGCCTTTGCGCACCTCCGTGGTGAGCTTCACCACCGCGCCCATTTCAATGGCTGTGCCGGAGACCTCGCCATCCCCTTGCGCGTAGTGCACATCGCCGACAAAGAGCCCGCATCCATCCACAAAGCACGGCAGGAGAAGCGTTGTGCCCACCTGCATTTGCTGAACATCCATGTTGCCGCCATTTTCGCGCGGCGGGACGGTGCGCAGGCACTTGTCCTTATGGCTTCCGTCAGGGCCGCAAATGTCAGCGGGCAGGGCACCAACCGGTTGGGGCGGCAGTGCAATCCCTCCCACTTCGGCAAGTTGGGTTTCCCGTGCGAGCCAGGCTTCCACTTCTTCTTCGCCCGGAAGA
>JBCDLN010000382.1:0-2944 GCA_038745295.1 Pseudomonadota bacterium
ACGAGTGCCTTGAGGGGGACGGCCGCCAAGTCATCGGCCCGAACAGGGGCAAGGGCGCCCGCAAACCGGCCGATCGCGGTGCGGATATAGTCCACGATGTAGGCAGTGGGCATCCTCAGTCCTCGCTGTTTGAGGCTGGTGTATCATCGATCGCAGCGCCCGAAAGCCCCATGGCATAAAGGATGGTGGTGAGGTCGCTGTGGCGGATTTCAGCGTCGGCCGCAGCCGCCACCGCCGGCTTGGCCCGGTAGGCAACTCCAAGCCCCGCCGCCGCAATCATCGCAAGATCGTTGGCGCCATCGCCCAGCGCAATGGCCTCAAATGGGGAGATGCCGAGGGCCTCGCACTCGCGCTCCAACCGCTCCCGCTTCGCATCGACGCCTAAAATGGGCGCTGCCAACTCGCCCGTTAAAAGCCCGTCCGCCACCAACAGCGTGTTGGCATGGGCCGAATCAATCCCAAGTTTGCGGCCAATGGGTTCGGCAAAATGGGTAAAGCCGCCGGACACCAGAACCGTCCTCACACCGTGGCGCTTCAGCCCTTTCACCATCTGCGCTGCGCCGGGTGACAGCGTGATGGTGGTCTCAAGGAGATGGGCAATCTCCTCCACCGGGATGCCTTTTAGCAGCGCAACCCGCTCGGTGAGGGACGCTGTAAAGTCAATCTCACCGCGCATCGCCTGTGCGGTGATGGCAGCGACGTCGGATTTGATCCCGCGCCGCTCGGCCAGCTCATCGATGCACTCTTGCCCGATGAGCGTTGAATCCATATCGCTCAACAAAAGCCGCTTATGGCGGGTCGCCGCCGGCTGGACGAGGGCATCAATGCCAAGATCGCAGGTGGCGTCTTTGGTGGCCTGACGGACGGCTGCAAGATCGCCTGAGACGAACACATCGGTGGCGCTGCCGGAAAGCCGTTCAGCGTGCTCAGCGCCCAGATGCTTCACAAGGGGTGCGACAAGGCCGGGGTCGAGCGTGCCCGGCGCGACGAGGGTGACAACAAGATCCATGGCCGTTCTCATTGCCGGTCCGACTGCCTCGGGCAAGTCCGCACTTGCGGTGGAGCTTGCCGAAATCTTAGGCGGTCCCATCGTGAACGCCGATTCCATGCAGGTTTATCGCGACCTCAGGATCCTCACCGCCCGCCCTGGCCCTGACGAGGAAACGGCCATCCCCCATGCGCTTTATGGATATGTGGATGGGGCCGTGTCCTATTCGGTCGCGCGGTGGCTTTCTGACATCGCCCCCGTTTTGCGGAGCGCGCAGGCCGGCGGCGCAACGCCCATCATCGTGGGCGGAACAGGCCTTTATCTGTCGGCGCTGCTTGAGGGGCTCTCCCCCGTCCCACCCGTCCCTGACGCGGTGCGGACCCACTGGCGCAGCGTTCACACCAGCGAGGGCAGCGCCGCCCTCCATGCCATCTTGAGCGCGCGCGACCCGGTGATGGCCGCCCGCCTCCACCCCAGCGACCCGCAACGGGTGATGCGCGCCTTGGAGGTGCTTGAGGCGACCGGCCAATCCCTCGCCCATTGGCAGCAAGCAAAAGGAGAGCCCCTTTTGGCGGCCAGCGAGGCCCAGCGGCTCGTCCTCACCCCAGAGAGGGAGACGCTGCGTGAGGCCATTGCGGCCCGCTTTGAGGCGATGGTGGGCGTAGGCGGCGTGGAGGAAGCGGCCGCCCTTGCCGCCCGCAAGCTGGACCCAAACTTGCCGGTGATGAAGGCGATCGGCGTGCGGCCTTTGGCGGCCTACGCCAGCGGAACACTCAACAAGACCGCCGCCATTCAACAGGCCGTCACCGAAAGTCGCCAGTACGCCAAACGGCAAGACACCTGGTTTCGCAACCGGTTTCAAGCGTGGCCCCGGGCCACGACTGCCGCCGGCGGTTTGACAATCTTGCGCAGCGCCGCCTTGTGACAGTCCAGGACCTCAAAAAGCGCATTGCACATTCGGCCCGTCGGTGATAGGACGCTGCCGACGAGCGGAGATGGCTGTGAACACAATTGCACTCATCGTAGTAGGGAAGCGCACCACCAGGGCCTAGCCAGGTCCGGGAATGGTGGTGCGCGGCAAGGGCCCCTGGGGCCCTTTTTTATTGCCCCGCTCACCCCCGACCACCAGGGACCTGAGCGGGACCAAGGGCGGATCGGGAGATGACAATGACTAGGCCCCAAGTCGGACAGTTGGACCAACGCAACATCGGCCGCATGAGCGGTGCCCAGATGGTGATCGAAGCGCTCAAAGACCACGGCGTCGACACCATCTTCGGCTACCCTGGCGGAGCGGTGCTGCCGATTTACGACGAGATCTTCCAGCAAGACTATGTGACCCACGTTCTTGTGCGCCATGAACAAGGCGCGGGGCACATGGCGGAAGGCTATGCCCGCTCTTCCGGCCGGCCTGGCGTGATGCTAGTGACCTCCGGCCCCGGTGCCACCAACGCGGTGACTGCCCTCACCGACGCGATGATGGATTCGATCCCGCTGGTGTGCATCACCGGCCAGGTCCCCACCCACCTCATCGGCAACGACGCGTTCCAAGAGTGCGACACAGTCGGCATCACCCGCCCCTGCACCAAGCACAATTGGCTCGTGCGCTCCGTCGATGATCTACCGCGCGTTCTCCACGAAGCATTTTACGTGGCGACCCATGGCCGGCCTGGGCCTGTTGTGGTGGACATTCCGAAGGACGTTCAGCTCGCCATCGGCACCTACAATCCGCCGCGGGTGGCGCGCCACAAAACCTATCAGCCCAAAGTTCAGCCGGAGATGGCGGGCATTCGCCAAGCCGTTGCGCTGATGAAGGCGGCCTCACGCCCGATCCTTTATACCGGTGGCGGCCTCATCAACTCGGGCCCTGCGGCCTCGCACCTCCTGCGCGAACTTGCCGATCTCACCGGCTTTCCGGTGACGAGCACGCTCATGGGCCTTGGCGCGTTGCCGGCAGAC
>JBCDLN010000383.1:0-2927 GCA_038745295.1 Pseudomonadota bacterium
GCCTTCAATTGTCTGACAAGTTCAGGAACCGGCACCCCATCGCGCGCCGTCGCTGCGCCAAGAGCCGCCTGATCTATGATCGCCGTCTCAATCGCGTCACTCAGGCGACCCACCTCTGACGGCGGTGCGATAACCCTTGTCCAAGCCGCCTCCACATGGAGCATCCGCCCGACGTCGCGCTCAGGGGCAAAGATGGCCGCAATCCCAGGATCGCCGAGGAGCGCTCCTACGTGAGGATGACCCGCTAAGAACCTCATCGAGTGGCACAGCTCTGAGGAGCGGCGCAAAAGAGGCATGCGCTGGGCGCACAGATCGCATCACCAACCAGCTGGGCGGTGCTCACACGAGCCTTTCAAACGTCGAAAAACACGGTTTCATCTTCGCCCTGAAGATGGATGGCATGGTGGTAACCGCCCTCCATCTTGGTGCCCACCATTGTGGCAGCACGATTGCCAGCAAGACGGAAAACCGGATCATCGGCATTGTGCTCGTCAGGGAAGTAAAGCCTCGTGGCAAGGCCTAAGTTGATCCCGCGCGCTGCAATCCAAATAAGAATGTGCGGCGCCTGTTTGGCCGAGCGGCCGGGTTTCAGTGTTTCGAACAGGGCAATGCCGTTCATGCAGTCTGTGACCTGGCGCCCCCAATGGGTAAAGCCGGCTGTTGGGCCAAAGCTTCCGTCCGGGCCCGGTTGCCAAATCTCAACCATAGCGTCCATGACGAGTTCACCATCGCCATCCATGATTTCGAGCGCGAGGCACATCCTCTCCCCCTCTGGAGCCCCGGTGATCATCACCCCACCCAAATCATGGCCATTGTACATGCCCTCAAGCCCGGCACAGGTGGGCACGCAGCCAATGTGGACGTAAGGGCCTGCAGTCTGTGAGGGCAGCTCTTTCAAGGTTGCCATTCAAAGGCCCTCCATCTTGTTTTCAAACACTGTTTGGCCGCGGCCCCGCAGCACAATGTCAAACCGGTAGGCCCGCAAATCCATGGGAACGGTGGCATCCATATCCAACCGCGCCACAAGGCTATCGATGGCCTTGGCGCACCCTATGGTGTGGACGATGGGGCATAGTCTTATGTGCGGGTCGCCTTCAAAGTACATCTGAGTAATGAGGCGCTGAGCAAACCCATCGCCGAAGACCGAAAAGTGAATATGTGCCGGCCGCCAGTCGTTGCCGCCATTGGGCCAAGGATAAGGGCCGGGTTGAATGGTTTGAAACGCGTAGTACCCGTTGTCATCGGTTAGGCACCGACCGCAACCGCCGAAATTTGGATCGAGCGCTGCGCAGTAGCCATCCTTCTTATGGCGGTATCGCCCACCAGCGTTCGCCTGCCACACCTCGATCAACTTGCGGGGGATGGAGCGCCCATCTTCATCAACAAGGCGCCCATGGATCATGATGCGGGGCCCGATCGCCTCTTGGCCCGGCTGCGCGTAGTTGACGATGAGGTTAGCATCCAGCGGCCCTATCAGGTGTTGGCCGAATGTGGGCCCGTTCATTTCAGTGTCCGTCGGCGTGTAGTGAAGGCGACGGTGGCGCGGTGAGCGTAACGTGGTGCTGCGATAGTCGGGCGTCAGCGGCTGGGGATGCCAATCAAGATCACGCCGTGCGATTAGGTGCTCACTCATGGCCTTCCTCCAGCTCAGCTAAGGTCTCGCGGGCGATGCGCAAAGCGTGGTTAGCGCGCGGAACACCCGCGTAGATCGCCACGTGCTGAAACGTTTCTTGGATATCGCCAGCACTTGCCCCAGTCCGCTGGGTGGCGCGCACGTGCATGGCGATTTCGTCAAAATTGCCGGTCGCGGCAAGCAGCGCCAGGGTCAGCATGGACCGCTCGCGCCGGGTAAGACCGGGACTTGACCAAACAGTCCCCCAAGCCGCTTCTGTGGTCAGGGTCTGAAACGGTTGGTCAAGGGCTGTCATCCTTTTCAGGGCGCTGTCCACATGGCGATCGCCGAGCACAGCGCGGCGCACCGCCATCCCCTGATCAAATCGGCTTGCGGGAGAGGTGGCCATCGTTTCAATCAACCGCGCCACGTCCTTAGGGGCCTCAAACGCCGGCAAATGGCCTACATTGTCCATCACGACGCACTGTGCGCCAGTGATCTGCTGAGACAATGAGAGCACCTGCGCGGGGGTGACAGATTGGTCATCTGCGCCTGCTATACACAGTGTCGGCACGCCTATCGCACTCACGTCCGCGGTGAGGTCTGCGTCTCGGATCGCCGCACACATCGCCGCGTATCCGGTCGTGGGGGTGCGTGACAGCATTGAACGGTGCATTGCAAACCGCTCCGGATAGTTTTGCCAATACGACGGCGCGAACCAGTTGGCGAGGATCGCATCAGCAACCTTTGAAACGCCGCCCTCCGTGACCGCTTCAATCCGATCATCCCAACGCGCGTTTGTGCCAATGCGAGGGGCTGTGTTTGACAGGATCAGACCACGCAGCAAATCAGGTCGGCGCACCGCCAAAGACTGCGCCACCATCCCACCCACGGATAGACCGCACAACACAACATCACTCAGCTCAAGATGGTCCAGAAGAGCAATCAGATCATCGGCAAGGTCATGGATCCGAAATTCCCCCGACTGACCGCTCAGCCCATGGCCCCGCAGATCATAGGTTAACGCATCGAACCCTCGGGGCAGCGCGGCAATCACCCCATCCCAAAGGCTTTGGTCACTCCCCAATGAATTGGCAAAGACCACACAAGGTCCGCCGCCGTCGGGGCGATACTGATAGGCGACCAGTTGGCCGTTGAGAATGCGCGCGTCCATCTGTTACCCCAAAGGAAGCCCGACATAGTTTTCAGCGATTGTGCGGGACGCCGCTTCTGATGTGACCAAGTAATCGAACTCAGCCCTCTGCATGCGCTTCTCAAACGCTGAATGGGAAGGAAATTGGTGCATTAACATCGA
>JBCDLN010000384.1:0-2909 GCA_038745295.1 Pseudomonadota bacterium
GCAACATCGTCGGCACAGCGTGAGCACACAGCGTCAGCTCGGCGTTACCGTGCTGCCTGAGTGGGTGCAGGCGGAAGGTGTGGAGGCGGTGCTCGACCGACTTGAGGCGGCCGGCGTCAACGGTATTGCCACAAGCCCCTATGTGATGGAGCTGGTGGCAGATGGTGTAGGATCACGAGAGCCGCCCGCTGATGCTGAAGCGGGCGGTGTGCGCCTTCTCGATAGGCCCTTGTGGGGAAGGAGGGCGCTTTGGGTGCGCACAGCGCCCAGCTTTCATCCAGACGCGAAAAAATACGAACATCTTGTGTATAAGCCCCCTTCGGCAGACAAGCTGACGGATCGCGAAGGTGCCGTGGTTGGTCAGTTCCTGGACGCAGCTCAGGCACGAGGCATGACCACACATCTGCAAGTCCAGGCCGCGATCCCCCCAGGCTACCGCGTACAGTTTGGTGGGCCGCAACCTGCCGACCAGCCTCTTGGGCCAGAGGGTGAGCCGGTCCCCGGCCGGGTCGATGCCAACGCAAGCCTGGCCAGTGAGGATATACTGGCCTATGGCGAGGCGCTGCTCGGCGACCTCAGCGCACAGTACCCCACAGTTGACGCCATAAGAATTGATTGGCCGGAGATCCCCCCCTACGCCTTCGGAGCGCTCTTTTTTGACTTTTCCACCCATGCGCTGGAGCGCGCCCAAGAGCTCGGCCTTGACACTGATCGGATGCGTCGCGACACCCTCGACCTCAAAAAATCCATCGCTGCGATGGATACGCCCTCTGTCACACACTTCAATGCAAATAAAGCCCGCGAACTGTTGAGCGAACGCCAGGGAGTGCTCGACCTTCTGGCACTGCGGCGGGCTCTGGTGGGCGCCCTCCTTAAGCACTACCAGAGCGCGCTTCCTGAGGGCATTGCACTCTTTCCTCAAGCCTTCCCCCCACCCTTCAACCGCCTTTCAGGTTTTGACTTTGGGATGGCTGGCCAAATTGTCCCTGAAATCGGGGTCAAGCTCTACACAATGCACTGGCCGATGATCCTGCGTGATTGGGGTGAGGCGATCACGGCCATGGCCCCGCAGCTCGACCGCGCCGCGGTGGCGCGCGCACTGGTGGACCTTGCCGGCACGGGCGACCCTTCGCCCTCAGACCTTACCGACCTTCGTTATCCGGAGCCCCACGAGCCCCACCCAGCCTCAGATGCCGCCATGGCACACAAAATCCGCACGGCACGCTCTGAAGCCAACGGCGCGTCCATAACCGCCTTTGCCCACGCCTACGGGCCTTTGTCTGACGTGGTGAGACGAGTGCGTGTGGCGTGGGAAGCCTCGCAGGGACGCGTCTGGATCAACCGCTACGGCTATCTGTCTGACGAGAAGATTGCAGCGCTTGCGGAGGTCACACGGTGAACGCGCCAACCGTTGATGTGAGAGCGCTTGAGACAGTGGTTCTTTCCGTCCCCCTTAAGACGCCTCTTCCCACAGCATTCGGCGTGATGGATGCGCGCAGTGCTCTTCTTGTGGGCATATGGGACGCTGAGGGGCGAAAGGGGTGGGGAGAAGTCTGGTGCAACTTTCCAACGTTTGGCGCGCTTCATCGGGCGCGGCTTGCACAGCACATTGTGGGCCCGCTTCTTGTTGCAGCCGGCGCCGTGGACCCTTGGACCATCGGTGAGACGCTGCACAGGCAGCTTGTGACGCTCACGCTCCAAACAGGAGAGTTTGGTCCCATCGCCCAGGTGATTGGGGGTCTGGAAATGGCAGTATGGGACCTTTCTGGACAAAAAGCCGGTGTTCCTATTCACCGCCTGATGGGCAGCACTGCCGATCGCGTCCCAGCCTATGCAAGCGGCATCAACCCCACCGATCCCGTTGAAACTGTGCGCCGGGCACAAGCGGACGGATATCGGGCGTTCAAACTCAAAGTCGGTTTCGGCCGCGATCGGGATTTGAACAACATCGCTCGCGTCTCCGACCTCCTCAACCCGGGCGAGATGCTGATGGTGGATGCAAATCAGGCCTGGGATCGCGCCGCAGCATGCGCAATGGCTGCCGAGATGGTGGACCACGCGCCCGCATGGCTTGAAGAGCCTCTGCCCGCCGATGCATCGCGGGAGGACTGGTGCGCCGTTGCGGCCGCTGGTGTGCCCCTTGCCGCAGGTGAAAACTGGCGCGGTTTGGAGCGCTTTGAAGAGGCCGTTGCCGCCGGCTGGCTGTCCGTCGCTCAGCCGGACGCAGGCAAGTGGGGCGGATTGGCCGCGGGCCTTGCTGTGGCACGGCACATGCGTACGGCCGGCAAACGGTTTTGCCCGCACCATCTCGGCGGAGCGGTGGGGCTTGTGGCGGCAGCGCACCTTCTTTGCGCGGCCGGCGGAGACGGACTTTTGGAGATGGACTACAACGCCAACCCGCTGCGAACCGAGATGGTCGGACCATTGCCACCGCTGGAAAACGGCGCCTTCATCCTCCCGATGGGGCCCGGTCTTGGTGTGGTCCCGGACCTTTCAGCGCTGGCCGCGTTTCATCTCCCGACGGTGTGACAACGGATAGGTGGATGGACAAAAAGATCTATCAGCAGATTGCCGAGCAGCTGGCGCGAGACATCGATGCAGCGCGTTACCGCCCTGGCGACCGGCTCCCGGCAGAGCGCGAACTTGCCGCCTCCCTTGGGGTCAGTCGAACCTCGCTGCGGGAGGCGCTATTGGCGCTAGAGTTCGCTGGCCGCATCGAAATTCGCGATCGCGCCGGGGTGTTCGTTCGCCATCCTGATACCATCCGCATGCCCAGCACCGCGGAGAGCGACCGGCCTGGTCCTTACGAAGTTCTTGAGGCTAGGCGCCTTATCGAGGGCGAACTCACCTACCGCGCCTGTCTGCGGGCAAGCGCTGAGGACGTAAGCGCCATCGTCAGCTCGTCGCGC
>JBCDLN010000385.1:0-2884 GCA_038745295.1 Pseudomonadota bacterium
CAACGAAGCGCTGATGGATGGGCTGCGCACTGTTTCAGATCTTCCCCGCGGCCGGCCGGACCCTGATGCGTTCAGCTTTTTCACCATTGAGAATGCAAGGCACGTGGTGGTCCGAAAGCTGACCTTCACCAACTGCTTGCCGACCGCCATCAGGATTAAGAATTCACAACACGTTGCTATCGAACGCTGTGTGTTTTCGCGCGCGTCCTACGCCATTGCCGCAGGGACACATGGCGAAGTCGATGAGACGCAATACCTCCTCATCGACAATTGCCGCTCCATTCAAGATCCCGACCAAAATCTTTGGCGCGGCCGAGTGAGCTGGCATAGCGTCAAACAACAGGCTCTGAAACAAGAGGATGCACGCCACTATAATGGCAGCTTCTTCAAGTGTTTCTGCATTCGCGGCGATGTCATGATCCGCCGCACAAATGTTGCTCACACCTTCAATGGCGTCAATTTCTGGAATAAAGAAGATACTCTCGACCGGCACCACAATATTTTCATCACCGGTTGCCGCTTTGCCTTCATCCGCGACAACGCCATTGAGCCGGAATGGCGTGTCGATAATCTGTGGGTGGTAAACAACAGCTTTTACAACTGCCACAACCCGTTCTCCATGGATCACGTCGAGGGCCATCACCGCTATTACTTTGGCAACACCATCCTCAATCGCGTGCGGCCCGGCGCCCTGACTGATGCCAACCGCGGCGGAAAGATTTTCAAGTTCACACCGTCCGAGTATCCACCAACGCCAATTGGTGAATTCTATACTGCCTACAACGCCGTTTTGACCCGCACAGCCTACCTTAAAGGTGGCCGGACCCAGCATTGGACCCACGCCAACAATGCCATCAGCGTGCAGCGGGACGGCCCGCACACCAGTCCGCATACACCGCTTGCACCAGCTGATTTCCTGATTGACGCCACCTTCAACATTGGTGGGGACATTACCGACACCGCGCCCCTTGCGGCCGAAAGCCAGTTCACCAACTCGTTTCGCCGCATCAATGCACCCCTCTTCGAGCCGCCGGTATTGCGCGCAGACTTTGCCGGAACAACGGACGAGTGGGATGGCCAACTCACGCTTGCAGGCGTTGCCCGGCATGAGCGCACAGTTGCCGTCAATGTTGCGCTCGCCGACGGCAGCACCGTCACCGTCCCGCGAGGGGAACACTATGGCGCTGGTACACCCACCACCCTGATGGATGCGTTTAAGGCGCAATCGTCATACTTTTGGAAAACCCCTCCGCCGGCTCTGGGCTGACGACTGCCGCCATTTGGCGCGATGATCCCGTATCGCTCTGGCGCCAAGCTGACACGGGGCGCTCCATGGGTTCCCGCGCCACTTGCCCCACCCCGCCCTACCGCACGCCACCTGGCGCGCGGCATGGCAATTGCTTCGGACAAGGCCGTTGCGGTGTGTAGACCGCGTCTTTGAGGGAGCCCCACCATGACGAACCGCACCTTCTGTGCCGTCCTCCTCACGATGGCACTGGGCGTGGCCCTACCAGCCCATGCACAAGATCACACGCTGCGCATCCACTCGTTTGGATCGCCCACATCGCTCGACCATACGGCCCACCTCGACCGTTGGGCAGAGACGGTGGAAGAGCAGTCCGGCGGCCGCATCGCGGTGGAAGTCTACCCCGCCATGCAGTTGGGCGGGCGTGCATCCGACCTTGTCCAGCAGCTGGAAGACGGCGTTGTCGACATCATCTGGACGCTGCCGGGCTTTACCCCAGGGCGCTTTCCAGGGGCACAGGGGCTGGAACTCCCCTTCATGAACACCGGCAAATCCGCCTCCATGAGCCCAGCGGCCATGGAATTCATTGAAGGCCATCTCGGCAAGGAGTTTGAAGGGATCAAAGTCATCGCCGTCCACGCAACGGACGGCTCACTCATCCACACCATCGATGACCCCATCGAGTCGCTGGATGACTTTGAAGGCAAACGCCTGCGCGTCGCGGGGCGCTTCATCGGCGAGGCGGTGAAGGGGCTCGGCGCAACGCCTGTGGGGATCGCCTTCCCCGAGGTGTACGAGGCCCTGTCGCGCAACCAAGTGGACGGGATGCTCATCAACTGGGCGATCACCGACCCGATGCGGTTTTATGAAGTCACCAGCTACCACACCGATGAGCCGCTCTATCAGTCGATGTTGATGACACTGATGAGCCAGTCCTCCTATGACGCGCTCCCTGAAGACCTTCAAAAGGTCATCGATGATAATTCGGGCATTGAATACGCAACGCGGATGGGTGAGATCTGGGATACGGCCACCGATCCTGCGCGACAAAAAGCCATCGGCAACGGCAACACTGTTGTTTCCTTGTCAGACGAAGAGCGCGCGAAGTGGAAAGAGGCCGTCACGCCCGCCTACACTGCGTGGATCGAAACGATGAACGGGGAGGGGTACGACGGCGAAGCGCTGTTCAAGACCCTCCAAGACATCACTGCGAAATACGGCCGCCAGTAGCTGGTGGACCCGTTTGATCAAGCGCGCGCAGGCCTCACAGCCGGTGCGCGTTTTCTGGCCATTTTAGGCGGGCTCGTCCTTTCGGCAGGGGCACTGTTCTCAGTGGGTGCGATTGTAGCTGATCAGGCGGGCAGCCCTGTGCTGGGGGATACCGAGCTTGTGGAGTTTGCCGCAGCTGCAGCGGTGGCGAGCTTCCTGCCGTGGTGCCAGCTCTGCGATGGGCATGTGCGCATCATCACCTTTACGCAAAGGCTGCCGGCACCGGTTTTGCGGGTGCTTGATGGCGCGGCCAAAGCCCTCTTTGCCCTTGTCGTCACCGTGCTGACATGGCGCCTTGCGGTGGGTGGTCTTGATGCGTTCTCGCGCGAGCGGATGACCATGTTTTTGCGGGCGCCGCTGTGGTGGGGC
>JBCDLN010000386.1:0-2856 GCA_038745295.1 Pseudomonadota bacterium
ATTGCCGGCCACCTTGAGCGATTCCACGCCCACACCGGGGCGCAGCTTGGCGCCCAGATGCATCGCTGCGCCCAATGCTGCCGAGACCGTGGCGTGCGGGTCAGCATGGCCATCTGTGGGGCAAAACGAGGCGGCCAGGATGTCATGCGAAAGGGCCGGCGCCACCTCCCGCACCGCCATATTGTCGGGCAGGAAAGTGAGGTTGAGGCCGCGCGATGTTTGATCGGCCACCAGCGCGCGAATGACCTTCACCTCATCGGGGGTGCGGGCGAGCCTCAAGTTACCGTCTTGGCGGTAGCGGGTGGGCGCGCCCAGCGTCTCTTCCAGCGTGGGCCAAGCGGCAACGGCGGCCATCGCGAGGGGGAGTTCGGCAGGGTGACGCCCCGATTGGCGTACCCCCGCGAGCGTCCAACCCGAGGCCATGGCAGCTGGCCCATACCGGTCAACAACAGTCACTTTCGCGCCCGCTTCGGCAAGGTTAAGCGCGGCAAAAGCTCCTGTGATCCCTGCGCCAATGACAAGGACATCCGGCGCGCTCATGAAGCGAACCGCGCAAAACGCGAGAGTTTAAACGGTTCAGGGTCGACAATTCCGGGTTTGCCGGTCACCACCGCAGCGGTGAGCTGGCCAACCCCTGGCCCAATGCCAAAGCCATGCCCGCTGAGCCCGGTGGACACGAAGAGCCCTTCGGTCCCTGGCACCTCATCAATGATGGGGATTTCATCGGGCGTCACATCGATCATGCCCGCCCAGCTTTCTGCGATGCCAATCTCGCCCAGAGCGGGATGGAGGCGTTTGGCGGTGGCGAGGAGATCGCTGAGAAGGCTCTGATCTGGCGCCGGGTCGAGGATGCGGGTTTTTTCAAACGGGGTTCTTTCATCCCCTTGCCAGCGCGCGTGTCCCAGGGGGCCAAAGAAGCTTTTGCCAAGGCTGAGCTTGATGATGCCGTGGCGTTCTTTGAGGACGGGCAAGAACGCGCCGAAGTGACGGAACGCGGCCGGGATCAGCTCAAACGCTGCTGCGTTCGTGCGCCCCACGGTGTAGCCGCCATCGCGCCGGCGGCGCAGCGAGGCCCCTGTGGCGCCAACGCCGCCGGGATGTACTTCAGGCGCAGGCGTGGTGCGAAAGACCGACGAGCGCACAGCAAGCTGCGGGATGAAAACGCCCATATTCTCTAAAAACGTGCGTGACCAAGCGCCGCCCGCCACAACCGCCGCCTCACACCCGATGCGACCGCGCTCGGTGACAATGGCGCTGAGGCGGCCGGCCTTGCGCTCAATCACCCGCGCCGCGCACCCTTCAAAAATCGTCACCCCCTCTTGCACGGCGCGCCTTGCGATGGCGGGGACGGCAAGGCTTGGCTCGGCGGTCATGTCGGAAGGCGTGTGTAACGCGCCCACAAACTTGCGGTCATCCCGGCCCAAGAGCGCGTCGGTTTCGGCGGCGCTCAGAAGTTTGGTGTCGAGCTGGAAGTCCTGCGCCGCATCGAGCCAAGCGGCGCGCTGTGCAAGCTCATCCTCATTTTGGGCAAGATACGTGGTGGAGCGAGGCCCAAAGCCAATGTCTTCATCAAGGGTCGGGGCGATGGTTTGCCAAAGCCGCGCGCTTTCAATCATCAGCGGAAGTTCGCGCGGGTCGCGGCCCTGTTTGCGGATCCAGCCCCAGTTGCGGGAGGATTGTTCAGCCGCAATCCGCCCCTTTTCCAAAAGCGCCACTCGCGATCCGCCGCGTGCCAGGAAGAGCGCCGTCGTCACCCCAACGACCCCGCCCCCGATGACAACAACATCAACATGGTCCGGCAACGGCGCATCGGGCCGAATGCCGACGGGTGAGGCGGAGGAGGTGTTTGGGGTCATGTCGGTCATTCCACGTCGCGCTGCCCCGAAACGCAAGGCTTAAGGGCGCGGTCTTTGCGCTCGCGCGCAATGTTTGCGGTCGGCCACCACGGGAGGGTGGTCTACACGGGCATGGTTTCAATCAATGGTGATGGTGTCCTCGATGCGGGTGACCACCGTGCCATCGCGGACAATTTCATAGGTGCCGGAGTAGGTGCCAGGCGGTAGACCTTCTGGCGGGGCGCGGCGGCCGGCAAAGCGCATAATCTGAGCTTTGGGCCGATCCACCGGCTCGCTGGTGCTATCAATGTCGACGTCCGGGCCAGTGAGGGTAATGCGCTCAACGTCCCCCGCCGACACATGGCTGGCTCTGCCAAAAAAGACGATTGCCGGCGCACTGCGGGTGATTGATGGAACCGGAACGGTGCCGTTTTCGATGTCCGCCATGGCGATGCCACCGGTTGCAAATCCGGCATTGATGGCTTTGGCATCCTGCGGGCCATTGGCAAAAAGGCCGGGCGCCCAAAGGCTCGTCCCCTCAGTTCCGCAGGCGACGTCGCCCATGGTGAAGCCCGTGAAGGGGTCGATCACCGCATCGCGCTGAAGCACGCTCATATGCACGTGGACGAACTCGGTGTTGCCCGATGCGCCCACAAGGCCGACAGGCTCGCCCGCTCTAAGCCGGTCTCCAGGCTGCGCGGTGACGCTCCCCTCTTTGAGGTGGCACAACTGGCTCGTCCATCCGTTTCCATGGTCGATGACGATACCATTGCCGCAATCGCGGTCCTCAAAGTCAGGCGGGAGTTCACCGAACACGCGGTCGGGTTCCCCATCGCGTACCCTCAGGACAACACCCTGCGCGGGCGCGACGACGGCAACGCCCGCCTCCATCTCGGCGCGGTTGGCAATACGGATATCGGTGCCTTTGTGGCCATCATACGTCCAGGCTTGGCAGGTATGGTCCTGGTAGCCATCGGTCCCATCAACATCGACGAGGTTTTGAAGCCAGCAGTCCTCGTTG
>JBCDLN010000387.1:0-2840 GCA_038745295.1 Pseudomonadota bacterium
ACCCCCATCAGACCAAGGTGGTAAAGGGTGGATACCCCCACTGCGCCACCCCCGATGATGACGACGGGAGCAGTACTGGGACAATCAGTCATCTCGGGGTCTCCTTACTCTTGGCGTGAGGTTGATGGGTAACGTTTTGCACATTTCGTGCAGCGTCATGGCTGGGCACCTGAGACACGCTTACGCAGCCGTGAGTGCGGCCAGAACGTCTGCCGCGATGGTGGCTTCTTCTCGGGCCGGTACAATGAAGGCACTCACCTTTGAACCAGCGCGGTGAAGGGCTTTTCTGCCCTCGGTATTGGCTGCCCCGTCCCAGGTGAGGCCGAGCCACTCAAGACCGGACAAGATGCGCGCGCGCATACCCGCATCGTTCTCGCCAATGCCAGCGGTGAAGGCGATGGCATCGCACCCGCCCATAGCCGCCACCATAGAGCCCGCGTGGCGCACGGCCCAGTAGGCGAAATGGTCCAGTGCGAAGGCCGCCTCGGCGCTAAGGTCATCGGCAAGGGCGCGCATGTCGGACGCACCGGCGAGCCCTTTGAGGCCGCTTTCGCGTGACAGGATTTCGCCAGCGCGGGCAATGCCTACGCGTTCAGCAAGCGTGAGGACCGCGTCACCATCAATGGTCCCCACGCGGGTGCCCATTGTGAGCCCAGACAGCGGCGAATAGCCCATTGTGGTGGCAACGGAGCAGCCATTCTTGATGGCGCATAAACTGGCACCGTTGCCTAGATGGAGGGCAAGGAGCCGTGGCGGCAGCGGCCCAGCAAGGTCCTGTAAAGCCGCCACAAGGCCTTGATACGAGATGCCGTGAAAACCGTAACGGCGCAGGCCTTCTGTCTCGGGTCGCTGGGGCAAGGCGTAGCGCCGCGCCACATCGGGGATGGTGGCGTGGAAGGCTGTGTCGAAACAGCCGAACTGGCGAAGGTCGGGTGCACGGCTCGATAGTGCGTCAATGGCAGCCAGCGCGGGCGGGAGATGAAGCGGCGCGAGCGGGATGGCCGCTTCGATTAGAGCGCGGTTCTGCGCTGTGATGGGCGACGTCTCGTGCAACGTCGGCCCGCCGTGGACAATCCTGTGGCCCACCCCGTCTAGCCGATCGATGGCGAACCCTTCGGCCACGATGGCGGATAGGATTGCATCCATGGCGTCAGCGTGGTGGGCCAGCGCAACGGGGCTGACCGTGCGCGCTGTGTTGGCTGGTTCCACATTGAGGGAAGAGTTGCCGCCAATCTCGCTGGCGGCCAGCCTTAAACGCTCCGCCCCGTCTCTTCCGACAAGGGCGGACTTGATAGAGGACGAGCCGGCATTGATGACCAGCACACCCCCCGACAGCATCGGATCAGGCCATCACCTGAGGCCGCATGTCGGCCGGGTCAATGCCTGCCACTTCGACAGGGGTCTTCATGGCGTCACGACGGAAGGGCTCGCCCAGCTCTTGGTTCAGCATGGCTTCGATGAGGGTGGTCTTGCCGGCCTTTTGGTCATCGAGCGCTTTTTCAAGGGCTGATGAGAGCTCATCCATGGTGCGGGCAACAACACCTTGGAGCCCACAGGCCTCAGCAATGCCGGCATAGCTGACACCGTCGTCGAGTTCTGTGCCAATGAAGTTGTCGTCATACCACAGCGTGGAGTTCCGCTTCTCAGCGCCCCACTGATAGTTGCGGAAGACCACCATCGTGATGGGCGGCCACTCTTTACGGCCAATGGCGGTAAGCTCGGTGACCGCAATGCCAAACGCGCCGTCGCCGGCAAAGCCGACCACAGGGGTATCGGGGCAGGCGATCTTAGCGCCAACAATGGAAGGTAGGCCGTACCCGCACGGACCGAAGAGACCCGGCGCCAAGTATTTCCGCCCAACTTCAAAGGTGGGATAGGCGTTGCCGATGGCGCAGTTGTTGCCGATGTCGGACGAGATGATCGCCTCGTAGGGGAGCACCTTGGTGATGGCGCGCCACGCCATGCGCGGGCTCATCCAGTCAGGCTTGGCAGCGCGGGCGCGCTCATTCCATGAGGTGCCGGGGTCGTCGTCCTCGTGGTCAAGAGACGTAAGGGCTTGTGCCCAGGCTGACTTCGTTTGCGCGATGGTGGCGCGGCGCTCATCGCGGCCTGCGTTCCCAGCATGATCGGCCAGGCGCTCCAGGATGCCTTCGGCGGCTTTTTTGGCATCGGCCACAATGCCCACGCTGACCGGCTTGGTGAGGCCGATGCGATCAGGATTGATGTCGACTTGGATGATCTTGGCGTTTTTGGGCCAATAATCGATGCCGTAGCCGGGGAGCGTGGAGAACGGGTTGAGGCGGGTGCCAAGCGCGAGCACCACATCAGCCTTGGCGATGAGTTCCATCCCGGCGCGCGAGCCGTTGTAGCCGAGGGGGCCAGCGAACAGCGGGTGGCTGCCGGGGAACGCATCGTTGTGCTGGTAGCCGCAGCAGACCGGTGCATCGAGCCGTTCGGCAAGCGCGGCAGAGGCGCCGATGGCGCCACCCAGCACAACGCCAGCCCCGTTGAGAATGACCGGAAACTTTGCATCCGACAGGAGAGCAGCAGCTTCAGCAAGCGCGGCGTCGCCGCCTGAGGGGCGCTCAAATTCCACGACCGGCGGAAGCGGCACGTCGATCACTTGGGTCCAAAAATCGCGCGGGACGTTGATCTGCGCGGGAGCGGACAGACGCTTTGCCTGCAAGATCACACGGTTCAGCACCTCGCAAACGCGCGCGGGGTCGCGCACCTCTTCTTGGTAACACACCATGTCTTCAAAGAGCTTCATCTGCTCCACTTCTTGGAAGCCGCCTTGGCCGATGGTTTTGTTGGCCGCTTGGGGCGTCACCAGAAGAAGC
>JBCDLN010000388.1:0-2793 GCA_038745295.1 Pseudomonadota bacterium
CTACGGTCGAGGAAACCAGCCAACCCATTTTGACGAAACCCGGGCAGCTCTGCTTAAGCGCAGAGTGCTCAACGACTTCACGCCAAAGGACGATGAAAAGCGCATTGCTGGCCAGATTTTGAGAGCGGCGTGACAGGGATCGCTCCAACCTTGCGCCCCATCAATGCAGAGCGCGGCGCATGAAGCGCTTGTTATCGCACCTTGTCTCATCGCGTGGCCGTGCCGGACGCCATGCACAAAAGTCGGCCCGGGCGCGCGTTGCGCCTCTGTTTGACGCAGACTTTTACCTGGCCACCAATCCCGATATCGCCGGAGCAGGTGTCGACCCGCTTGGCCACTATCTCGCTGATGGGTTTCAGGAAGCACGCCAACCCCACCCGCTCTTTGATGCGGATTGGTACGTCCAAATGAACACCGATGTGCGCGAGGCCGGTGTTGATCCCCTCGCCCACTATCTGGACTTTGGCTGGAAGGAAGGCAGGCGCCCTCACCCGCTCTTTGACATTCAGCGCTATCAAGAGCGGTACGGGATCGGATCAGGATCGGACCAGAACCCACTCCTTCATTATATCCAGAAGGGCTGGCGGATCGGGTACGACCCCCACCTATTGTTCAAAACCACATGGTACCTTTGCCACAATCGCGCGGTGGCAAAGGCAGGGATTGAGCCTCTAGGGCACTACCTCACCAAAGGATGGCTCGCGGGCACGCGGCCCAACCCTGTCTTCGATCCGGCATGGTATTTGGCAAAGCACAACGATGTGGGCCGCCAGTCGCCAGAGCCGCTGCGCCACTACGTCCTCAACGGCGCCCGCGAAGGCCGTGCCCCCAACGACACCTTGGAGGCAGTGCGCAAAGCGAAAGGCAAACTCTTGATCGAGGGGGGCGTGACCCCGCTGGAAGCCTATGTGCTTGACCCGAGGAACCGGGCCGAGGTGGAGCCTGTGCTCTTTGATGCCGCCTACTACCGCGCCACATCACCCGGCCTCAAAGACGGCACCCAAGAAGAGTTGCACCACCATTTTGTAACGGTGGGCTACCATGAAGGCAGCATCGGTGCCTCGCCGCGAACCCTTGCGGTGGCCGCCGATCCCAAAGCCCCAAGCCGCCGGCCTTGGCGGCGCCCGCCGGTGAAGGGTGAGGGAAAGCCGCGTTACAGCGCCCCGCTCGTGATTGGGGGCTTCCACCGCAGCGGCACGTCGATGACTGCCAACCTATTTGCTGATGCCGGCCTGCACGTCGGCGATGAGTTATTGGGCGCCCGCCCCTCCAACCCCTACGGTCACTTCGAAGACCGGGAAATCATCGCCTTCCATGACGGCTTGCTGCGCCAGATCGGCCAAAACTGGCAGACGGCGAGCGATTTCCCACCGCTTCTGACGCCCAAAGACTGGCGCTTTATGGTGAACTACGGCTCACGCAAAGCCGGCTATGCAGCGTGGGGCTTTAAGGACCCGCGGGTGTGCCTCTTTTTGCCGGAGTGGCATGCGACATTCCCAGACATGTCGCTCCTTTACGTCTACCGGCCGTGCGTAGAGTGCGTTCACTCCCTTCGAAAACGCGCCGCCGACAACTACGTCAAGAACCGCGCGGTGAACCTGAACTTCAACTTCTTCCGGCCTGACGATATCGCCATCAAGATGTATCTCAACTATTCAACGCAAGCCCTGCGCTTCATCGAAAAGTTTGATGGTCGGTTGAAAGTGATTGCCCTCAGCGATCTCTTGGAAAACCGCGACATCGTTGCCGAAGTGCGCCGCGATTGGGGTTATAAACTTGCCGACGTGCTTCCCTTCGATGTTTACGACGGTGTTAGCCTCACCCAGGCAGGCCCGAACGAAATCATCTACGACCCAGCGCTGCTCGATGAGGTGGACGCGGTCGAACGCCGCTTTGAAGCGCTCCTCAGCTAACCACGACACTGCCGGTCGGACAGCCCCTCAACCCTTAGGAAAGCCCATGCGACGACAAATCTTTGAGGTGCTGCCGACCACAGAGAATATCCATGGTCTTTATGAGGTGTTGCGCTACGAAAACGCCGCCCAACGCAACGAGATTTCGGAACTGGAGCAGGAGATCGAGCGGCTCAAGTCCCTCGTTGATCAGCTGGAAGATAAGCTGGAAGGACAGCAGGCTGTGATTGATCTCATGAACGCCCAAATGCTTCACAGCCAGACCAATACACCGTCGTGACAGAAAGCCCCTTGGAGGCATCTTTGGGGCAGAGTGTGCTCGTGGTGGACGGTGATGCGTTACTGTTGGCGCGCGCCCCTGGCGATGTGCGCCCCGTGTCCGCAAAAGCCGATCGCGCCGCCATCGTTGGCGCCGACGCGCTTTTGGTGAAGCAGATGGAGCCGCCGCGGCGCCAGCTCACCGGCGCGCAAGGTTTCTTGCAAGGCGCGCTTTACGACTATCCGTTCTACGCCCTGATGGACGGCATTGACGAAGCCAGCGCATCGCTGATCGAAACTGCGCGCACCCCCGCGGACCACCGCGTTGTCGTAGCACAGGATACGGGCGCCGCCGATCTTGCGGCGCACTCGCACGACCTTGATGACCTTTTGCGCTTGGTATTCGGTAACCTGCCAGACGAGCGGGGCGAGAAATGGCGCCTCACAGCCCATAAGGCAACGCTTACAGAGTGCATCACTCGGTTTCAAAAACGCCGGCCGAGCGCGCAGCAACCCTATCACGTGGCCCACTACCGCCCTCACAACGAGAAGTGGGCGTCCATGGTGGGCCAAAACGTGACCTATGTTGGCGTTGGCGATCTGGCGAACACCGACACGCTGC
>JBCDLN010000389.1:0-2771 GCA_038745295.1 Pseudomonadota bacterium
ATGGGCGCGACCTCATCGGCCTGGGCGAGCGCGAAGTCCTGACCAACCTTGACCGTGAAGCGATCCGCGCGGTCGTCTCAACGGCCCGGCGCGTCGCAGCAGTCACTGCCTTGTCCCCCCGCGCCCTGGTGGACCTTGCCTACGTGATGTTTGCCGCACTCTCACTGGTGCGCCGCATTGCGGTCATCTATGGCGGGCGGCCGGGCACGCTCGGCTTCTTGCGCGTCCTGCGCCACGCGGTGGCGCAACTGGCGGTCACCGGCGGCATGGCCGCGGGCGATTCCTTGGTCGGCGAAGTGGTGGGCGGGAGCCTTGCAGCAAAACTCTCCGCCAAACTGGGTGAAGGCATCGTCAACGGCCTCATGACGGCGCGCCTTGGCCTTGCCACCCTCGATGTCCTGCGCCCCCTCCCGTTCCAGGCCACCCGCCGCCCGCGGGTGAACGACATCCTGGGCGAAATCGCCAGGATCGCCCCCAGCGACAAGAAAGAGGGGTAGCGCCATGTTCACCCCCCTCTTTGAGGGCCTGCGCCGCGAAGGCGTCCCCGTCTCCTTACGCGAATACCTCACGCTGCTGGAAGCGATGGAGCAAAACCTCGCCTGCACCGACATTGAAACCTTCTACCACCTCGCCCGGACCATCCTCGTCAAAGACGAAACCAAGATCGACGCCTTTGACCGCGTCTTCGCCCATGTCTTCAAAGGCCTCGACCTTGAAGCGGCCGATGAAACACTCCAAACGCGCGAACTCCCCGAAGAGTGGCTGCGCAAACTGGCCGAAGCCCTCCTCACCGAGGAAGACAAAGCCAAAATCGAAGCCCTCGGCGGGTTCGACAAGCTGATGGAAACCCTCAAACAGCGCCTCAAGGAGCAGCGGGGCCGCCACCAAGGCGGCTCCAAATGGATCGGCACGGCCGGCACCAGCCCCTTCGGCGCGTACGGCTATAACCCCGAAGGCGTGCGCATCGGCCAAGACGGCTCACGCCATCGCCGCGCCGTCAAAGTGTGGGACCGCCGCGAGTTCCGCGATCTTGACGGCAACGCCGCCCTCGGCACCCGCGCCATCAGGATCGCCCTGCGCAAGCTACGCCGCTTTGCCCGCACCGGCGCCACAGAAGAGCTCGACCTACCCGAAACCATCACCGCCACCGCGCGGGAAGGCACCCTCCACGTCAAAACCCAGAAAGAGCGCCAAAACGCGGTCAAAGTCCTCCTCCTCCTCGACATTGGCGGCTCCATGGACGACCACATCACCGTCTGCGAAGAACTCTTCTCAGCCGCCCGGTCCGAATTCCGCTCACTCACCCACTATTACTTTCACAACTGCGTCTATGAGGGCGTGTGGAAGAACAACACCCGCAGGCGTGTGGAGCAAATGCCCACCCGCGATCTCATCGCCACCTATCCTTCAGACACCCGCCTCGTCATGGTGGGCGATGCCGCCATGAGCCCCTATGAGATCATCATGCCTGGCGGCTCGGTGGAGCACTGGAACGCAGAAGCCGGCGAAGTCTGGATGCGCCGCCTCCTCGCGCACTTCCCAAAAGCAGCCTGGATCAACCCCGTCCGCGCCGACCTTTGGCAGTACACCCAGTCCACCTTGATGCTGCGGGAGCTGATGGGCGGGCGCATGTTCGAACTCAACCTTGAAGGTCTCGACGGCGCCATCAACGTTCTGCGCCGCTAACCCCAGCCACTCACCCTTGCCGCTCACCCACGCCAGCACGAAAACAGGACATCCCCTATGAGGTCCTGCTAAAGTCCCCCCGAACCCTCAACGCGAGCGAGGCTTTCGTGGACGCAGTCGCCAATCCGCCTGAAGAGCGGAAAACCAGCCGCTTCATCCCCCTCACCCGCCGCGCTGTCATCGCCGAGCTGTGCAACGACCCAGCCGGCAAGTCGAACCGCGCCGATTTCGTGTCTCTTGCGCTGCGCCTCCAAGCCCACCGCGGCCACTTTTACCGCAAGCTCGGCGAAGAGATGCGCTCCACCTACCTGCCCTTCAGCCCGGACCGCGATACGGTGCGCGTCCTTCAGTTTTCCGCCGAAGAAAAGGCCGACCTTTCAGACCGGCTCTACGCGCTCACCCGCAACCTCCTGGACCGCGCCAACTACAGCGTTTTAAGCACCGAACAACTCAACGCCATTCTCAACGAGGAAACCCCCTACGCCCTCAGAATTGCCGTTGACCTTGCCGAGTATGACGAGCTGCAGCTCTACTATCGCGACGTTTATGTCCGCGAATACGCCGTGCGCCGCCCCGAAACGCTCTATCTCCTCAAGGCGCACTATAGGGTACGCACCTTCCGCCGCCTCTTCGTGCTCCTCAAGCTGAAGTCAGCGGAGGCGGTCACCGCCGAAATCGCGCAAAAGCGGGGGATCAGCCAAGAGCGGGCCGCCCGGTTTGTGCGCAATCAGCGCAAGGCTTTGCCGCCCGGGATCTCCACCGACCACATCTACGTCAAAGTCTTCAAGGACATGCCCGAGCATGACCTTCAGATCCTCTTCCCGCTGCGCACGGTCCAGTTCCGCCCGTTTGACAAGATAAAATTCTTCGCCACGGCAGGGGGCGGCACACTCTTCGGTGCCTTCACCACAACCGGCAAAATCCTCGCCGCCACCAACCCCATTGCCCTCTTAGGTGCGTTCATCGGCTTTGTGGCGCTGCTTGCGCGGCAAATCTCAAACTTCTTCAACCAGCGCACCCGCTATATGATGGAGCTGGCGCAAAAGCTCTTCTTCCATAATCTTGCCAACAACCGCGCAGCCCTC
>JBCDLN010000390.1:0-2744 GCA_038745295.1 Pseudomonadota bacterium
ACAATCTCAGCGTCAGACACTCGCGATGACGCCGCAGCTCATGCAAGCCATCAAGCTGCTGCAGATGTCGAACTTGGAATTGGAGGCGGCGGTCCGCGAAGAGGTGGACCAGAACCCGCTTCTGACCCTTGCCCCCCGCGGTGAGGGCCGTGTTGGCGCTAAACGCGATAGCGCGATGGCCGATCCCATGGGACGCGACCCTTTTGCGGCGGTGGCCGAACGGCAGACCCTTGCCGATCACTGCCTGCGAGAAATGGTGTCACTGGGCCTTGAGGGTGAACGCCGCCAAATCGCAGAGTTTTTGATCCGCTCCACCGATGATGACGGCCGGCTGAGTGAAGACGCTGAGGCCGATGCGGTGGCAATGCTGGGCGTTGACAAGGTGGACGTTGCGCAGACGCTTGCAGCGCTCCAAACCATCGGCCCTGCCGGGCTTTTTGCGCGCAATTTGGTGGAATGCCTCACCCTCCAGCTTCGGGAAAAGAACGCGCTGACCCCCGTCGCAGAGGCCGTGCTTGCCAACCTCCACCTGGTGGCAAAGCGGGATGTGCGCCGACTGGTCGACGCGTGCAACGCCAGCGAGGCTGCGGTTCTGGAGGTGATTGCGCTCATCCGCACCCTCGACCCGCGCCCCGGCCGCGCCTTTGACACCAGTCCGCTCCAAGCAATTGAGCCTGACGTGATTGTGCGCGCCCGCCCCGATGGCGGCTTTTTGGTGCTGCTCGACACGGCGCGGCTTCCGCGGGTGCTTGTGGACTCGGACTATCATGCGGAAATCACCGCGTGCGGCACCCAGCAGGCCACAAGCTTTGCAAACCAGTGCCTTCGGTCGGCCCACTGGCTCACCCGCAGCCTCGACCAGCGCGCCAAAACCATCGTCAAGGTGGCGAGCGCCATCGTCACGCGTCAGCGTGCCTTTTTTGAAGGCACTGCCCGCCATGTGAGCCCGCTGACCCTGCGCGAAATTGCCGAAGATATTGGCATGCACGAATCCACCGTCAGCCGGGTGGTCTCCAACAAGGCGCTGTCCTCTCCGCGCGGGGTGTTTCCGTTTAGGGCGTTCTTCGCGGTGGCCATTGATGCTGTTGAAGGGTCGGTATCGGCTGAATCGGTGCGGGCGAAAATCCGCGATATTGTGGAAACCGAAACCCCCGCCAGCGTCCGCTCAGACGATGAAATTGTGCGGACCCTCAAGCAATCGGGCATCGTGATCGCCAGACGCACCGTCGCAAAGTACCGCGAAGCCATGAACATTCCCTCCTCCGTCGAGCGCCGCAGGATTGCGCGGCATGGGCAATCCACCGCAGCGGTTGTGCGCCGTTGACATCATGGCAATGCCGGCCATAGAACGCCGCGCCAGACGCCGAGCACCACAAAAGAAGTGCAACGCGTTTGATCCGCACGGTCACTGCGGGCTCCTCTAGGGCAGGAAAAACCGGCCTCAGGCGAGATCGCTATGGCAGTGGGATGGCGCGCGGGCGGTGAAGGACTTCACCCTTTGGACGCGCCGCATTAAGCTCTGTGCGATTGGAACATGCGAGGCGGCCATGTCTGTCACCATCACCGGCAAGAACATGGATGTCGGAAACGCTCTGAGAGAGCGCATCGAGGACCGGATCACCGAGTCGGTCCAAAAATATTTTGACGGCAATCACTCAGGCCATGTGACGCTGGTCAAAAGCGGTGCGGGCTTCGAAGCGGACTGTACGCTCCACCTCGACACGGGGATCGTCTTGCGGGCCTCCGCCACGTCGGGCGATGCCACCCACGCCTTCGAGCAAGCCTCCGAGCGGATCGACAAGCGCCTCCGCCGCTATAAACGGCGCCGCAAAGCCCACCACCACAGCCCGCCAGCGTCGGCTGAGCCTGCTGCTGCGACGGAGTTTTTGCTCGCCAACCCGGACGAGGAGGAGGAGCTTGAAGCCAACTACGCCCCCCTCGTCATTGCTGAGACACCCACCAAGATCAAAACCATGACCGTGGGCATGGCCGTCCTCCAGCTCGACCTGATCGACGCGCCGGCACTGATGTTCATGAATGCGGCCAACAGCACCCTCAACGTTGTGTTCCGACGCAGCGATGGCAATGTGGGATGGATCGATCCCTCCCTAGCGCCAGGATCATCGGGCTAGGCGCGCGCCGTGGGAACCGCACAGTTCATCACCCCAGATGCGGTGCTTCTGGGCGTTGATTCCCACTCCAAAAAGCATCTCATCCAGGATGTGAGTGCGCTGGCGGCCAAAATCACCAAGCTGCCTGAGCGCGCCATCTTCGACACGTTGTTGAAGCGCGAGCGGCTCGGCTCCACCGGGGTGGGGAACGGTGTCGCGATCCCCCACGGCAAGTTGGTGGAACTGAGCGCAATCACCGGGATTTTTGTGCGCCTTGCGGAGCCCATCAACTTTGATGCGCTCGACGATGAGCCTGTTGACCTCGTGTTTGCCCTTCTGGCCCCCGAGGACGCTGGGGCGGACCACTTGAAGGCGCTGGCCAAGATCGCACGGATCCTGCGCACCCCTCAAATGGCAGAAGATCTGCGCAAGGCCGACACACCCGCCGAGGTCTACCAGCTCCTAACGAGAGCCCCCGTCAGCGCCGCTGGGTGAGCCTTTCTGCGCGGCATGGGCCTCCCGCAAAGGGGCGGTGTCGTACAAAATGGTGAGCGCCTTAAAGAGGCCCGTGCCCTCCTCCACCTCGATAATGTCGACCACCTCGAAGGTGACGGGTGTCCCGTCCGCCAAGGT
>JBCDLN010000391.1:0-2734 GCA_038745295.1 Pseudomonadota bacterium
GCCGCGGGAGGGCGCACCGGCGACGCTTGCTGGGCCCACACCAAGCCGTGCCAAATCACTCCTTGCTCACGCGCCCCCGGGCGATGTTTCGTGCGATGGGGCCACCCGCGCGCTGGTGCGCTGTGGCGCTGGCTTCGAGCCGCTCGGCTTACGCACCAAGAACGGCGTCATCGAAGACATTGATGCGTTTATGGTGCTGCCTCCCCCAACCGCTTACCCGCCCGCCGCTCAAACGCCAACCGGTCACACGCCCCCCTCGCCAATCCCGGCGCACAGCATGCCGGACGCTGGCATGCTTGGCCGTGATGCTGAACTCTCCCTCCTCATTGACCGTTGGGAGACAGCACAGTCCGGCGAGGGTCAGGTGGTCGTCCTCACGGGCGATGCCGGCATCGGCAAATCGCGGTTGGTTCGCGCGCTGATCGGGTCGGTCGCTCGATCGGGCGGCTCTGTCATGACCCTTCAATGCTCAGCCCACCACGAGCGCTCGCCCTTTTATCCGATCCTGCGGCAGGTGGAGCGGGCGGCTGGCGTCCATCCCAGTGACGAGCCGTCCGGCGCGCTCCAAAAACTGAGCGATGCGTTTGCGGCTCAAAGCCCTTTTGAGCGCACGGCCCTCAGCGACGCCTTCAATATCACAGGCCATATCACCGACCTTGACCCGCACGCGGCCGACCTACTCTCCCCCACCCAGCAGCGCCATGTGCTGCGCCGCCTCATCGTGGAGCGCATCACACGCCAGTCGCGGAAAGCGCCCCACCTCATCGTGTGCGAGGACGCCCACTGGATTGACCCCTCCAGCGAAGACATTCTCTCCCTCGTGGCCGGCGAAGCATCAAAGCTCCCGCTGATGCTGCTGGTTACCCATCGAGGCCATCCCCAAGCGGCCTACGCCCAGTCGGCTGCTGCCACCACCATGCGCCTGTCGCGCCTCAAAAAGGCCGACGCTGATGCCCTTGCCGCCCGCACCCTGGGAGAGGGCGTTGATGCGGACGCTCGGGCCATTGTGGTGGAGCGCGCCGGCGGAAACCCCCTTCACATCGAAGAGCTGGGCAAAGCGGTGAGGGATTTGGGGGTCGGTGCCGGGGTGGTGCCGCCAAGCCTTCAGTTCTCATTCCTCGCGCGCCTTGATGCTATGGACGAAGAGCGGGAGGTGGCGGAGGTCTGCTCGCTCATCGCCCGGCCCGTGACCAGCGCCATCCTTCAGCGGGTTTTGAGCCGCACCGCAGACACGGTGGAGCGCGATTTGGAGACCTTAGTGGATCGCCAGGTCATGCTGCGCGTGCTGAGTGGGGACGGAACAGCCTTTGAAATCCGCCATGCGCTGTTAATGGATGTTGTGCGGGCGAGCATCATCAAGCCGCGCAAACGTGCACTCCACCGCCAAATCGCTGACGCCCTGGAAGAGGTGGTGCCGCACATCAGGCAAAGCGAACCCGAAACGCTCGCCTTCCACTTGGAGGAGGCAGGGCTCAGCGGTGAGGCCATCCCCTTGTGGCTCAGCGCAGGCGACCGGGCCGCCATGGCAGACGCTGCCCCCGAAGCACGGGCGCACTTTGAAGAAGCGCTGCAGGGGCTCCTTGCCGTCCAAAGCCTCAAAGAGCGCGAGACCTATGAGATGGCTGCCCGGCTCGGCCTTGCCACCGCGCTCACTAAGGAAGAGGGGTATCAGGGCGCGGTTGGCGAACACTTTGCCCGGGCGGCTGAACTCTCCCGGCGCCATGGCGACCGAATTCATCAGGTGCGCACGCTGTTTGGTCTGTGGCGCTTTTCATCGTGGACGGGGGACGGGCCGCAGCGGCGGGTGCTCGCGGCAGAGCTTTCAACCGTATCGCAGGATTTGTCGCCAACAGCGGGCGGGGTGCTCGGCCACTACGCGATGGCGATTACCGCGTTCACGGGCGGTGAGCTCATTGCCGCGCGGGACAACCTCCTTGCCACCATCCACATCTATGAAACGGGTGCTGGCGCAAACCAGCTCCCTCGGCTGGGGCAAGATCCGCACATCACAGCGCGCGCTGTGCTCCCCATTGCCGAGTGGCTGTGCGGCAACCTTGAGGCCTCTGCGGCAGGTCTTGCCACGGCAGCGCGTAAAGCAGAGGCCATGGCCGCGAGCGAGGCGGCTCTCACGGTGGGGCTCTTTACGGCCATCCGCCATCACATGGACGACGCGCCCGCTGCGGCGGGCCCCAGCGTTGATCGAGCGCTCGATTTGGCCAAGCAGCAGAGCTATTGCGCCTGGCTCCCCCACTGCCAGATGGTGAAAGGCTGGCAACTCGTCTCCACGGGTAAGGTGGCCCAAGGCCTCGCCCTGATGGAGGAAAACGCCGCTTGGTGTCTCAAAACCGCCAGCTTGTGGACGCTCCCCTACCATTTGGAGCGGCTTGGCAAGGCGCGCCTTGCGGCGGGTGATCCCAACATGGCGGTGGCAGGACTGGAGGAGGCCATTGCCCTCACGCACCGTACAGAAGAGCACTGGTGGCGCGCAGAACTTCACCGCACGCTGGCGGCAGCCCAGAGCGCTGCGGGGGCCAACGCTGATGTTGTGGGCGCGAGCCTCAGCGAGGCGGTGAAGGTTGCAGCGCGTCAGGGCGCGCGGTCGCTAGAGCTGCGCGCCCTCAAGGATCAGGCTCTACACTATCGCAAAAACGGTGAGCTGGAGCGCGCCGCCACCATCGACGTGGATATTGCAGCGCGCTTTGCCGGATCGCTTCCTTGACCGCGCAAAAGGCCC
>JBCDLN010000392.1:0-2722 GCA_038745295.1 Pseudomonadota bacterium
AACGGCCCGTCCGACACACGCACCTGCTCGCCCACTTCGAAAGACACCGTGGGGCGCGGGCGCTCCACACCCTCAGTGACCTGGGTGAGGATGCGTTCAGCCTCACGGTCAGGGATCGGTTGCGGGCGCTGGGTGGCGCCTAAGAAACCGGTCACTTTCGGGGTGTTTTTGATGAGGTGAAACACCTCGTCCGTCAGCGCGCATTTCACCAGAACGTAGCCGGGGTAACAGTTGCGCTCCGTGTCGACCCTGCGACCACGGCGGACCTCAGTCACCTTCTCTTTGGGGACGAGAACCTCATCGAACATCTCGCCCAGGCCGCGCATTTCGACCTCAGCCAGGATCGCATCGCGAACCTTGTTCTCAAAGTTTGTGTACGCGTGGACAATGTACCAGCGCTTGTTCATCACCACATGCCTTACCAGTTCGTCAGCGGCAGCCCATTAACGCGGCGCTCAGCCGAGAACGAGACCCACACCCCATCCCAAGATGCGGTCCACCAAAAAGAAAAAGATTGCCGCCACGGTGCACATGATGAACACCATAACCGTTGTGATGAGCGTCTCGCGGCGGGTCGGCCAAACGACCTTCTCGGTTTCGCTGCGCACTTGCTGGAGAAACTGGAACGGATTGGTCGCCACGCGGCCTCGCTCTTCTGACACAACAAACCCTGCGACCATACTGTCACAAGGTGCTCTGCTCATCGTCTCTGGTTGATCGACAGGCGCACGACCCCCGTTGCGCCCAGCTCAGCGCGTTTAGTTAGCAATTGAATGCATAGCATGCAAGTGGCAAAAAACAGTGTGCGGCAATGGACACGAACCGATCTCTGGAGTTTGCCGACCCGTGTCTCAGTCCAGCGGCCGTTTTGCCATTGCGAGTTGGCATGGATGGCTGCGCGAGCTGTGCTACACTATCAAGAACGCGTCACCCGGTGGCGAAGCGCAAGGGCTGCCAGCAGCACCCCCGCCGCCAACAGTGCCAAAACCGTCAGCGGATCACCGAACAGCCAGCGCCCTAGAAGAGCGGCAAAGAAAATCGAAAGATAGTTGGCCAGCGCCACGAAGCTTGCACCGAGGGATCGGACCAGATGCAGGTAAATCAGCAGCGCAAAGCCTTCGCTGAGGATAATGAGCCCGAGCGCCCACACATCGAACGCAGCGGTGCCAAGCCGCGCAGTATCACCGAGCACCAACCACCCCGCGGCGGCGGCGACCGACACGACGGCTGCTTGTGCGAAGGCAACGTCAAGCGCGTCGGGCCCGGCAGGCCATCGCGCCGCCACATAGACGGTGTTGCAGGCATAAAGAAGCGGCACACCAAATGCCGCCAGTGCCCAAAACAGCTCCGCTTCATTGCCATCTGGACCCATGGCGGTGTCGAAGAGCAAGATTGCTGCGGCCACGAAGCCAAGAACGGCGGCCGCAACATTTCGCCCATCAAGGGCCTCCACCTGCGACACCACCGAAAGCGCCAAGGTGATCAGCGGCATCGTCGCAATGATGACGATGAAAATAAAAACCGGCAGGTTGGGCGCGATCACGCTTTCAAGGAAGAAGGGCGCGATGAAGCCTGCCGCCGCACTCATCGCATAAAATCGGAGCGCTGCGGGGGAGGTTGGAGGCAGCCGCCGGCGCCACAAGGCTGCAAGTGAGAAAAAGCCCGCGATCCCAATCGCCGCGATAGAGATGACCACATCAGGGTGAACACCTGCTAGCCCGGCTGACTTCATCGCGGTAAGGCGCACACTCCAAAATAGGCCTAGGAGCGCGAGGAGGCCAAACCTCACCAAATCTCAACGACCTCCAGAAGGGTAAGCGCCACGGCAGCAACCAGGTTCGTTGTTGCCACGCCCCAAAAACGGCAACACGGCTCTGCCAGCTTCCAAACCTTGGACCGTGTAGATCACGTCCCCCGGCCGTGCCCTTGGGTCATGGTTGTCGGGGCATACGGACCAACGTCTCTGACCGTTGGCAGGGGCGGAGGGACTCGAACCCCCGGCCTACGGTTTTGGAGACCGCCGCTCTACCAGCTGAGCTACACCCCTAATGCGCCGCCCTCTTAGCCGCTCAGTTCCAACGCTGCAACCAACCAGCGGCCCATAGACGCCTGGCGGGCTGGAGCGGGTGAAGGGAATCGAACCCTCGTCATCAGCTTGGAAGGCTGCTGCTCTACCATTGAGCTACACCCGCAGCGCAAAAATAGATAGGAGAGGTTGTCTCCCACATAAAGCGGCAGGGACGTCATGTTGCAAAATCATGATGCAAACACAATCACCACCGAGGCAGAACTGCGCACGCGTTTCAGCGAAACCATGCCCATCTCGCTACAAAAAGCGCATAACGTCCTGAATCATCACGATAAAGAGTTCATCGCCCGCTCGCCCTTTTTAGTCCTAGGCACCTCTGACGGTGAGGGACGCTCCGATGTTTCCCCCCGCGGGGACCCCCCAGGCTTTGTGAAAGTCATCGACGATCAGACCATTGCGATCCCCGACAGGCCCGGCAACAATCGTCTCGACAGCTTGTCCAACATCATCGCTTATCCCGCGGTCGGCCTAATCTTCATGGTGCCGGGGTTTGACGACACGCTGAGGATCAATGGCAAAGCCACCCTCACCACCGCGCCAGAGCTTTTGGAGACCATGGCCGTGCGCGACCGCGTCCCAACGCTTGCCATCAGAGTCCGCGTGGAGGAGGTCTTTTTGCACTGCGCCAAAGCG
>JBCDLN010000393.1:0-2704 GCA_038745295.1 Pseudomonadota bacterium
AAGACGTTGGCCTGCGCGCCATAGCGCAGCTTGGTTTGGAAGCCGACCATATTGAAGAGCGTGCCCAACGCGTTGTCTTGGCGCAGCTGGACAACCGCATAAGGCTTCTCGTTTGGCCGATGGGCGTTGGTGAGGCCCACAGGCTTCATCGGCCCGTGGCGCAACGTCTCTCGGCCTCGCTCCGCCATCACCTCGATGGGCAGGCATCCGTCAAAATAGGGGGTGTCCTCGAAGCCTTTAAAGGGGACACGATCAGCCGCGAGCAGCGCGTCGATGAACGCCTCGTACTGGTCTTGGTCCATGGGGCAGTTGAGATAGTCCGCGCCTGTGCCGCCAGGACCCGGCTTGTCGTAGCGGGACTGGAACCACGCAACATCCATGTCGACGCTCTCCCGGTAGATGATGGGGGCGATGGCATCGAAAAAGGCAAGGGCTTCTGCGCCGGTGTGGGCGGTGATTGCGGTGGCAAGACCATCGCTGGTGAGGGGGCCTGTGGCAATGATGGCGGGTCCCTCAGGCAGCGATGTCACTTCTTTGCGCACGAGGGTGATGTTGGGCTCAGCCTCAATGGCGGCGGTGATCTCAGCGGCAAACCCCTCGCGGTCCACCGCTAAAGCGCCCCCGGCGGGGACCTGGTGGCGATCGGCCGCGTGCATGATCAGCGATCCGCAGTCCCGCAGCTCTTGATGGAGAAGGCCGATGGCGCTTGCTGTGGCGTCATCGGAGCGGAAGGAGTTGGAGCACACGAGTTCGGCAAGCTGCTGGGTCTTATGCGCTGCTGTGGTGGTGAGCGGGCGCATCTCATGAAGGACCACGGTGTGGCCTTGCTGGGCGAGCTGATAGGCGGCCTCCGACCCGGCAAGTCCGCCGCCGATGATGCTGATCGTTGTCATGACCGCCTCATGCCAAGCTGAACGAGATCCTTCAAGCGCTTCGGTCGATCAGTCGCAAGATCCTTTGAGCCGCTGCTGCGGCGCCGAAACCATTGTCGATGTTCACGGTCACCACACCCGGCGCGCACGTGGCGAGCGCTGTGGAAAGGGCTGCGCGCCCCCCTGTCGCCACACCGTAGCCGTTCGACGTGGGGACAGCGATGATCGGCGCGTCGATCAAGCCAGCCAGCACACTGAAGAGGGCCCCTTCCATCCCAGCAACAACAATCACCACTTTGTGCGCCATGATGTCATCAAGCCGGTCCATCAACCGCCAAAGGCCCGCCACACCCACATCACCAACCAGCGTTGTCTCTTCCCCTTGAAAGCGAAGCGCACGCGCAGCCTCTTGTGCGACAGCCGCATCGGCAAGGCCTGCTGCCACAATGGCGACAGTTGCTGGGCGTGTGAGGAGAGGCAGCGGGCCATAAATCGCGGTCTTCGACAACGGGTCGTAGTCGAGGCTTGCCTGGTGGCGGGCGCTGAGGCTGGCGAAGGCGTCGCTGGTGAGGCGGGTGAGGAAGAGGGACCGTTCTGCCGCGGCGTCCAAGATCGCCTCAATGTCGGCGACGCGCTTGCCGTCGCACAAAATCGCTTCAGCGGTGCCGGTGCGGGCGGTGCGGTCCCAATCGATGATCGCTCTCATGGCAGCGGCGACGCCAGCGCCGGAGCAGAGGCGCGCAAAAAGGCTGAGCCGCGCCTGTAGGGCCGCACACCTAAAAAGGGTTTGGCGTGTGCGGCGCAAAGGGCTGCGGCCACTCCATAAAGGGCCGAGGGATCGTCAAGGAAGGGGGCAATTTCAATCGCGACGCCCCCTTTGGTGACACGGCAGCGCAAGTCGGCCTGTGGCGGGAGATGGGGCCGCAGCGCGCGCTCCATCGCGTCGATGAAATGGAGAATGTCAGCAGAGACGGCGATCCCGGTCTCGATCCGACTTGCCAAACACGGTTGGGCTGGAAGCGCGGCGATATCCGCCAGCCCGCGCTCTGCGGCGAGCGTATAGATGGCGGCCTTGTCGATCCCCGCCTCCACAAAGGGATGCACCACTTGGCGCTCAGCGGCTGCGTGAAGTCCGGGGCGAACGTCGTTCAGGTCATCGCAATTGGTGCCTGAGGCAATGGTGGCATCGGTGGCCGCCGCGATCCGGCCATAAAGATTGGACTTGCAAAAGTAGCAGCGGTTGGCCGGGTTCTTGGTGTAATCAGGGTCCCGCAGCTCCTGCGCATCGATGAGGTGGAGCGCCCAGCCAAAACACTCAGCGTGGCGGCGCACCCGCGCTGTTGCTTCGCGCGGTACGGCGGGCGAGAGCGCATGAAGGATGGCCACCTCGTCCAAGACATCGTGAGCCATGTGGGCCAGAAGCATGGAATCGATGCCGCCGCTGACGGCAATGGCCAAGCGCTGATGGCGGCTCAGCGCCTCAATGAGCGGCCTTGGCACGTTCATCCTTCCCCCTCCGCTTTCACGCGTGTGGCGCGCCGGTGTGCCAAAGTGCTGAGCTGTGAAAGGTCGTCGCTTTCTGCCTTGGTCGTGCGCCCCACGCCGGGCCTCTCAACGGTTTTTCGCCGCACGGATAAACCCTCAACGCTCACCTCATCGGCAGTGCGCTGGAGGATGAGGCGACGTTCAACACGCCAGCGCAGCCCGATTGTGGACGTTTGCGAAAAGGAGGCCTCAGCCACCTCCTCCCGCGCGTTGGGGGCGATGAGAAGCTGGAAAAGGTGCTCTGGGCGGCCCTTCTTGCCAAGGCGGGGCGCCAGAGAAACGTCATA
>JBCDLN010000394.1:0-2704 GCA_038745295.1 Pseudomonadota bacterium
CGCGACCAGCTTTTTGCGGCCTCACGATGGTCTTTGAGAGCGTTGGCAGCGCGGGCACGCCAGCGGTGGCTCGGCGCAAGGTCGGGACGCTGGGCGCACAGGGCTCTCGCCTTTTCAAGCGCGTCATGAGGTTTGTTGAGGCCCAGCAAGCAGCGAATGACGCCGATATGGGCCGACGCCATGTTCGGCCTCTCCGCAGCGAGATTTTGCCAGAGGATGAGGGCGCGTTCGAGGTCCCCTTGGCTCTCCGCCGCAAGGGCCTTTTGGGTGATCCCGTCCGGGTCAGCCACACCGCGCCCCGGTGTCGCCCAGGATCACCCGTTGAGCCTTTCTGCGCGCTTTTTGCCGACACGCTTGTCGCGCTTTTTGGGGCGGTCGCGCCTTTGGGCTGGCCTGTCCTCCCGCTTGCCGGCGCGCAGACGCCAGTTTGTGCTGTTTGTGGCCCGCGTGGACGGGAGCGAGGCTGTGGCGCGTGCTGGCTCGCCCTCCGGCGCGGGTTTCGCCGTGTCGGCCGGCCGTTCCATGAGCGCATCGCGAAGGCGCGCGATGTCTGTTTGGATCAGCCCGTGGCCGCGGCCAGGTTCGATCTCCACCGTGACATCTGCGCCAAGCGCTGCCAGCAAAGCGCTGCTTTCTTCCACCGACGGCACTGGGATATGAGGGTCTTGGCTATGTACGCTGATCCGGATTGTCTGGCCGAATAGGCCGGCATTATAGCGGGTCTTGGCGGGCTTGATGACAGCGGGCTGCTGCCGCAGTTTGGCAGCTTGCCGCCGCGTGAGGGGCTTTCCGGCGGTTGCCACCACGGGTGCCTTGCGGGCCATGGTCCCCAAAAGTGCACCTGAAAGCGCAAAGACTGCCCGGTATTGCTGGCGGCCAAGGGCGGCATATTCCAGCGCTAGGCACGCACCCTGACTGAGGCCTGCAATAACGATGCGCGTTGTGGGAATGCCGGCGTCCACCGCGCTTTGGACGATTGTGTCCAGATAGGCGAGCGATGCGGCAAGGTGCGGATCCTCGGCCGGTACATGGATCCGCGCTGGCTGCGGCCACCACGCCACCTCTGGCGGAGAGGGAACGTAGATGGCCACATCAGGCGGTGCGACCCGTTGCGCCACGCTCAGCAACCGCTCCTGAGCACCGCGGCGGCCATGGAGCATGATGAGAGCGCAGCGCGCCTCCCCAGCGGCTGCACCAGCGCAAAGGAGTGGCTTATTTCCGGGTCGCTTTGGGATCATGCAGGGACCTTGAGGGGAGGCAGTGTGCGTTCGATCGTGTCGCGATGGGCCTCATAACGCGGGGGAAGCTTCAGGTGTTGGCCAAGCTCTGCCAACGGTTCATCGGTGGCAAAACCTGGAGGGTCGGTGGCGATTTCAAACAATATCCCCCCCGGCTCGCGGAAGTAGATGGCATTGAAGTACTGCCGATCAATGATTGGCGTGACGTCAAACCCTGCCGAAATGAGCCGCTCGCGCCAAGTGGCCTGGATATCGTCGCTTTCTGCCCGGAACGCCACATGGTGAATGGTGCCGGCGCCTGGCCTGCTGGGCGCGGCTCCGCCAGCCTCCACCACATCAACGTGCGCGGCGAGCGCCCCCGAGGGTGAGGTGAGGCGCGTGCGCTCTGGCCCACCGTCGTGTGCTGTGCCGACCGCCTCATAGCCAAAGATGTCGGTGAGGAGGCGCAGCGTGGGCTGAGCATCACGCACGCTCAGCGTAACAGAGTGAAAGCCCTGGGGCGCATCGACCTGTGGCGCCTCAATGAGTTCCACAATGAGCCCGTCAGGATCGTGGACCGTCAGCATGGGCGTGCCGAAGCGTTCAGCGGGCCCCTCAAAGTCGATGCCGGCATCGGCGAGCTTTTCCATCCACTGACCAAGGCTGCCGGCGGGGATTTGATAGGCAAACGCACTCGCCATCCCTCGACCAGCGCGACCGCGACCGGCATCGGCAAAGGGAAAGAACGTCATGATGGTGCCGGGCGCGCCATGTTGGTCGCCATAGTAGAGGTGGTAGGTGCCCGGATCGTCAAAGTTGACCGTGCGCTTGACCAGCCGTTGCTCCAAGACACTGGTGTAAAAGTCCACATTCCTTTGGGCTGGCCCCGAAATGGCCGTGACGTGGTGAAGGCCGGGGATTTGATCCGCCATGGCGCGTTCCTTCATGAAGGTGACTGTGTTCGCCCTCATATACGTGCTGTAGCACGCAATTGAAGGGGTCAGGCGGTTCGGGCTGATTTGCGCCCAATGAGCATGCTGACCACCCTGCCGATATCAAGTGAGACGCCAATTAGGGTGGGCACCAACACCAAGACAAGCACGGTGGCGAGCGCTAGGCCAAACACGATGGTAACCGCCATCGGCAGCAGGAACTGGGCCGACACCGAGGTTTCAAAAAGGAGCGGGATGAGGCCGCCAATGGTGGTGAAGGAGGTGAGGAGCACGGCGCGCAGGCGGTCTGCACTGGCGCCGATGGCGGCCGCGCTTGCCTCTTCGCCGCCGGCAAGGCGCTCATCGAAGCGGCGCATCAATATGATGGAATCGTTCACCAAAATGCCTGCAAGGCCCAGAAGGCCCACAAAGCTCACGATGGTGAGGTTCAGCCCCATAAAGACGTGCCCCAGGATGGCGCCAACGGCCCCAAACGGGATGATCAGCATGATGACAAGTGGGCGCCAGTAAGACCCAAACACAAAGGCAAGCGTC
>JBCDLN010000395.1:0-2639 GCA_038745295.1 Pseudomonadota bacterium
GGTGAGGTCGGCGATCACTGCGGAATCGAGGTAGGTGTGGCTCGGCGGGACTTCGCCAGCGGGTTTGAGCGGCAAGCCGACCGTCTGATAAAACTTTGACGGCTCGATGGCTTTGATCTAGGCGCCACCTTCCACCTCGGGGCTGGTGATGGCGCTGCCGCCGCCTTTGCGCACCTCCGTGGTGAGCTTCACCACCGCGCCCATTTCAATGGCTGTGCCGGAGACTTCGCCATCCCCTTGCGCGTAGTGCACGTCGCCGACAAAGAGCCCGCATCCATCCACGAAGCACGGCAGGAGAAGCGTTGTGCCCACCTGCATCTGCTGCACATCCATGTTGCCGCCATTTTCGCGCGGCGGGACGGTGCGCAGGCACTTGTCCTTGTGGCTTCCGTCAGGGCCGCAAATGTCAGCGGGTAGGGCACCAACCGGTTGGGGCGGCAGTGCAATCCCTCCCACTTCGGCAAGTTGGGTTTCCCGTGCGAGCCAGGCTTCCACTTCTTCTTCGCCCGGAAGAACACCCACCGAGCCCATGAAAGCTTCATAAGGAACCTTCACGCCCGGCATCTGGTCGCTCTGAGCATTCGTGCGCGACAGCCGCCAGTTCACCAAATAAGGCTCGCTGAATTCATCGCGAAGGAAGCCAAACCCTGGCACGATAACGGTGTAGCCGTATTGATCGGGCTCGATATCTTCAAGCGTTACCGCCAAGACATCACCTCGCTCTGCGCCTTCAATAAAGATCGGCCCCGTCATGGGGTGGACGAGGTTGAGGTCGACGGCAGCAAGATCATCGACAGTGGAATCGAGCCGCAAATCGCTATCCAGCGCATCGCGCGTTTCCACCACGATGAGGTCGCCCTCATTGGCGGTGGCAGCAGGCGGAATGGCGGGGTGGTAGCGGTTGAAGCAGTTGGGGTCGTCGATGCAGTGGGCGCCTTGCTTGGCCACCACAACGGTGTCTCGCCACTTTTGGTCGGTGGTGTCGGCAACGGCTGTGCCGATGGCGCTTGTCGTGAAGAGCGCAAGAATTAGGGCGTGGCGCATCGGGCGAAGACCTCCTTGTGGTGGCGGGCAGTGTTCTGCCGCGCACCGCCAGCATAGGCCGGCAGAGAGCCAATGCAATTCCTTGATCAAGCTGCGCATTTTGCACAAATGGTCGAACGCCGTGTTCTGCCATCAAAGGTTGAGCTGGCGCGGGCGGGAACCCCGTTTGTCCGCATCGCCGTAAACCATGACGACAACAGACACTTGAGGTGCCGGGCAAGCGCTATAGTGTTTAGGAAAATTTAACGCTTGGCATCCCAACGGCGGGGGCGGTCATGGTCGACCCAGTAGTGCGAAGTTTACTCTTTACCGGTTCACCAAGCACTCCGGGTGGGTGCACAGGATGAGCGGGGGGCTTGCACAAGAACTCACCGATGCGCGCAGCCAAAATGCTCGCCTCATCGCTCTCGTCGACAGGCTTTTTAAAGCAGCCGAAGAGGACGGTGCTCTCAGCGCCCGCTTGGCCGACCACAAACGTCAACAAGGCTCACCAGAAGACATGCTCGACCAAGCGCTGTCGCTCTTGGACGAGGCGGTGTCGGAGGCGGAGCGCCAACGCGAGGCGACGGCGGCGCTTGACGCGATGCTTGAGCGTGCGCTGACGCGGCTTGAGAGCCTTGAAGCGGATCATCGCACCGCTTTGGAACAACTTGGCGAGCGGGAGGCCGCACTTGAAGAAGTGCTCGCGCTTTCTGAGCGAAGCTTAGAAGTCGCCGCCTCGGCCCGCAATTCCCACGCTGAATCGGGCTTCTGGCGCCGTTTATTCGGCCGTGGCCCAACAGTTGCTAACCCGGGTGGCAGTCGCCCTTAACGCATACCGCACGAAAGCGAGGACGCATGAGCGACACTGAGGATCTGATCCGGCGTTATGAGGAGCGACTTGCTGCCCTTGAGGCGCGGCTCGATGATGTGCGCAAACCCCGGGCGATGTCGCGTCCGGCAGGCCGGGCGGCGCCACGCGCGCGCAGCCAAGGTTTGCGCCTTGGCGTTGACGTTGGGGGTACTTTCACCGACCTTTTGCTGATTGACGAGGCGAATGGTCGCACGGTGACAGCAAAAGTCCCCTCAACGCCGAAGGACAGTTCAGTCGGTGTCTTGAACGGGATCGAAAAGATCTGTGCCACTGCTGGGATCAACCCGGCAGATATTACAGAGGTCATGCACGGGACGACCGTCGCCACCAACGCGGTGTTGACGGGTTCAGGCGCGTTGGTGGGCCTTGTGACCACAAAGGGCTACCGCGACACGCTGCAAGTGGCGCGCTCCTTTGTGCCTGGCGGTCTCGGCGGCTGGGTGATTTGGAATAAGCGGCCACCGCTTGCACCGCTCGAACTCACCATTGAGGCGGACGAGCGGCTCGACGCGCAAGGCAACGTCCTCGTCTCACTCGACGAAGCGGCCATGCGGCGCGACCTCAAGGCGCTGTTCGATAAGGGCATCGAAGCCCTCACCATCGCGCTTTTCAATGCCTACACCAACGATGCCCACGAGCGCAGAATTGCGGCCATTGCCGCGGAGATTGCGCCCGACATTCCGGTGTCCATGTCGGCCGCGATCATGCCGGAAATGTTTGAGTATGAGCGCACCGAAACAAC
>JBCDLN010000396.1:0-2607 GCA_038745295.1 Pseudomonadota bacterium
CCTGCCTAGTGGGCGAAAGTGAATCAATGAGGGTAAAGACGTGACAGAGCTTCTCACGGCGGCGCAGATGCGGGCCATTGAAATGGCGGCGATTGAGGCCGGTGAGGTGACCGGTCTGGAGCTGATGGAGCGCGCGGGTCGGGGCGTGGTGGAGGCGGTGTTTGAGGAGTGGCCGGAGTTGGTTGCGACGTCGCACCGGGCGGTGGTTTTGTGCGGGCCGGGGAACAATGGCGGCGACGGGTTTGTGGTGGCGCGGCTTTTGAAAGAGTGGGGTTGGGAGGTGGAGGTGTTCCTCTATGGCGACCCCGAAAAGCTGCCGCCGGATGCGCGGGTGAGTTATGAGCGGTGGGGGGAACTCGGAGAGATCAAGCCACTCGATACGGAGTCCTATGTCGGCGAGTCAAGAGAACTCATGCACTGCTTTGATTTGGTCGTCGACGCCCTTTTCGGAACAGGGCTCAGGCGCCCGATCTCTGGGCTTTATCATTTGCAAAGCGACTTGGCTTGGGGTGTTAGGGATCGTGAATCAGGCCATGCCCCAGACTTTCCCCGGGTTGTCTCTGTGGATTTCCCAAGTGGCTTGTGCAGCGATTCCGGCAGGTACCTTCAGCCAGAGACAGCTGATCCCGAAGATAAGGTACTCGCGCACCTTACGGTTACCTTTCACGCGCCAAAGCTTGCTCATTTTCTCGATCGCGGTCCTGAACTGTGTGGAAAACTCTTTTTGAAAAGTATCGGTCTTGAGAGCTACGCCCGGCATGACCCAGTGCCTGTCGGGAGTAAGACCATTTGGCCGGGAGAAGGGGTTCAATGCCTTGCGAAACCACACGTTCTGGCCCTGAAGAAGAGTGGTGCTTCGCAGAAATACGAAAACGGCCACGTCCTGATCCTTTCTGGGGGTGCGGGTCACACTGGCGCTGCGCGGCTGGCGGCGCGGGGGGCGCTGAGGATCGGGGCGGGTTTGGTGACACTCGGGGTGCCCGGTTCTGCGCAGATGGAGGTGGCGTCACAGGTGACGGCCATCATGCTGAAGCGGGCGGGAACCGAAGAGGAGGTGGCCTCGGTTCTGGCGGACATGCGGATGAATGCGGTGTGTTTGGGGCCGGGCTTGGGACTGGAGCGGGCGCGCGGGCTGGTCGAGGTGGTGCTTGGCGGGGTGGAACCCCGCCCTACGGTGTTGGATGCGGATGCGTTGACCGCGTTTGAAGACGAGCCTGATGCGCTCTTTGAGTTGTTGCATGAGGTGTGTGTGTTGACGCCCCATGCGGGGGAGTTTGCGCGGCTTTTTCCGGACATTGCGGAGCAGTTGGATGCCACGCCCACCAAAGGGCCGGCCTATTCCAAGGTGGATGCGACGCGGGAGGCGGCGAAGCGGGCGGGGTGTGTGGTGCTTTTCAAAGGGCCCGATACGGTGATTGCGGCGCCGGATGGGCGGTGTTCGATTAATTCGGCGCAGTATGAACGGGCCGCACCTTGGCTCGCCACGGCGGGGTCGGGGGACGTGTTGGCGGGGTTTATCACCGGGCTTTTGGCGCGGGGGTTTTCGGCGATGCAGGCGGCGGAGACGGGGGCGTGGCTGCATGTGGAATGCGCACGGGCTTTTGGGCCGGGGCTCATTGCGGAGGATTTGCCGGAGGCGCTGCCGGGGGTGTTTCGAGAATTGGGGGTTTGAGGGGGCGCTCTCCGCTCCCTTTCGGGCGCGGCTCGCCGGGAGGTGAGCTGGGGCGTTAGCTTTGGGCGCGTTCTTTGAGCAAGCGTTCGGCTTTTTTGCGCACTAGGACGCCGCGCAGATCGTGCATCGCTAAAAGCAGCGCGTCGGTAACCTTTTCCAACTGGTCCTCATCGGCTTTGGACTGCGCCCAGTGGGTGGTCGTGTTGAGGTAGTCAACGGCGCGGTAGATGTCTTCGATGTCGCGCCGGGCGAGTGTCTCCACCCGGTCGGCCATCCAATCGCGGATGCGCTCTAGATCGGTCTCGGACAGGGCGCGATCGCCATGGGGTTTGATCTGGCCATTTTTGATGTTCACAACCGCGATCTGCTCCATCTCGATGCGGGCTTGTCGGTTTGCCGTATCGACAAGGAATACAAAGGCGCCATTGTCGCGCACTCTGAAATAATAGTCTGGCAGATCGTCACTCACCTCACTCTCCGCTCTCCATGACCCGCCAGAGCGACCCGCTTGGATCGTGGAGGAAAAACATTCGCGGTGCGCCTTCCATTTGCACGGGTGGGTCCAGGCGGGGGCGGTTTGAGCCGGTTTCAAACATCGACAGCGTGCGCCATTTTTCGTAGGCCGCGTCGATGTCTTTGAGCCGCATGGAGGCCGAAAACCAGCTTTCGTCAGGGTTGATGTCGGGATGGGGGAAAAAATCGAGCTCCATGCCGTCAAGACCCAGGATCATCCAACCCTCGCCGCGGTAGAGCCGCTCAAATCCAAGCGCCGTGTAGAACGTCTCGGTCTCGTTAAAATCCCGGCTCGGCAAATTGGCTGTGATGCGGTCGGTCATCAGGACATCCCTTTGCAAAACCCGGTGATGCGCGCGCAGGCGTCGGTCAGGGCCTCGTCCGATGTAGCGTAGCTGACGCGGAAGGCTGGAGAAAGGCCA
>JBCDLN010000397.1:0-2592 GCA_038745295.1 Pseudomonadota bacterium
ATCGGCTGGGCACCCGCTTGGGTGCCGGCAGAAAAAGACGTGTGTCACGGTAACGCGCGCCGGCAGGGAAGGTGCTGCCGGCGGCCCATGGCCTTGGCTAGGCCGCTTCGGCTGGCGCGTCTTTGCCAGCCTCGTCCGCGTTCGTGGCGATCGAGGCCGCCGTGGCCCGCAATTGGGTCAGACGGTCAGGATCGGGGGTTGCGCCACCTTCATAGGCTTCCAAGAAGTCGAGCAGCGTTTGGCGGTAGCGGTAGTAGTTGGGGTGCTCCAGGAGTGCTTTGCGTGAGCGCGGGCGCGGAAGATCCACGGGCATCACGTGGCCGATTTTGGCGTTGGGCCCGTTGGTCATCATCACCACTTTGTCGGCGAGCAAAATGGCTTCGTCCACATCGTGGGTCACGCAAATGGCTGTGACTTTCGTGCGCCGCCAGACGTCCATTAGGACCTCCTGAAGCTCCCACCGTGTGAGGGAGTCTAGCATCCCAAACGGCTCATCGAGAAGGAGGAGCTTGGGCGATAGGGCAAACGCCCGCGCGATGCCCACCCTTTGCTTCATCCCGTTGGAGAGGTCGGCGGCTTTTTTGTGTGCCGCATCCGCCAGACCCACACGGGCAAGGTAATACTCAACGATTTCGCGGCGTTCGGCGCGCGATGCTTTGGGGTAGACCTCGCGCACGCCAAGGGCGACGTTTTCGAACGCGCTCATCCACGGCATCAACGAAGGGGCTTGGAAGACGACCGCGCGCTCAGGGCCAGCGCCGCTCACCTCGCGGTTGTCCAAGATCACGCCGCCTGCGGTGATGGGGTTGAGCCCCGCCGTCATCGACAACACTGTGGACTTGCCGCAGCCCGAATGGCCGATGAGTGTGATGAACTCACCTTTATCCATCTTGAGGTTGAACCCATCCACCACGGTAAGGGGGCCCTTGGGCGTGGGATAAACTTTGGTGACGTCAGAAAACTCAAGATAGCGCTGCGTGATCTTGGAGGCGGCGGCCTTTTTGTAGGCGGCGGGGAGCTGGGTGATGGGGGTGACGTTGGGCAGGGTCTTATCGGTGCTGCCGGTATTACGGGTAAGGCCCACCTCCATCAGGTAAGCGGTGATGTCACGCCGCAGTTTGATGAAGTCTGCATCGCCATTCATGGCCGAGCGGTCGCGCGGGCGCGGAAGGTTCACCTTGAACTCGGGCCCAAGCGTTGCTGACGGCGCCGGGGTGAGGGGGATGATGCGATCGGCGAGCAAGATTGCTTCATCCACATCATTGGTGATGAGGATGACGGTCTTCTTGTCCTTTTCCCAGATGGCGGTGATTTCATCTTGGAGTTTGGCGCGGGTCAGCGCGTCGAGCGCCGACAGGGGCTCATCGAGGAGGAGGATTTCGGGGCTCATGGCGAGGGCGCGGGCCACGGCCACGCGTTGGCGCATCCCGCCCGAAAGTTCGGCCGGCTTGCGATCGCGCGCATGGGAAAGGCCCACCATCTCCACGGCAGCATCAATGCGCTTGCGCCGGTCCGCCCCGCTTTCGCCCGGGAAGACCTGGTCGACCGCGAGCGCCACATTCTTTTCCACCGAGAGCCAAGGCATCAACGAATAGGACTGGAAGACCACACCGCGGTCCGGGGCAGGGCCTTTGACCGCTTCCCCGCGGAGCAAGATCTCGCCCTCGTCGGGTGAGATGAGGCCGGCGATGGCCGAAATGAGAGTGGTCTTGCCCGAGCCTGAGAAGCCGACAATGGCAACAAACTCGCCTTCTTCTACCGAGAGGTTGATGTCGGACAGAACATCGGTCCGGTCAGCGCCTTCGCCGTAGTGTTTGGCAACGCTTTGAAGCTGGACGATGGGCATATCAGCCTCCTTAGCGCTTGGTGGAGAAGGTGAAGGCGGCTTGGAGGGCGTACATCAGCCGGTCGAGCAAGAAGCCGATCACGCCGATGGTGAGCACCGCCACAATGATCTTGGCGAGCGACTGTGATGAGCCGTTCTGGAACTCGTCCCACACGAACTTTCCAAGGCCTGGGTTCTGCGAAAGCATTTCAGCCGCAATCAACACCATCCAACCAACGCCGAGGGAAAGACGAAGGCCCGTAAAGATGAGCGGCAAGGAGGAGGGCAGGACGATCTTCGTCACCATCTTCCAGGTGGGGAGGCGTAGGACGAGACCCACATTGGTGAGGTCTTTGTCAACGGAGGAGACGCCGAGCGCTGTGTTGATGAGGGTGGGCCAGAGGGAGCACAGCGTTACCACAATGGCGGATATGAGCATTGACTTGGGCAATGCGTCCGACGCGTTCACGTAGGTGGCCGAGACCACCATGGTGACGATGGGGAGCCAGGCGAGCGGCGAGACGGGTTTGAATATTTGGATCAAGGGGTTGATGGCGCCGTTGACGGCCCTCGAGAGCCCGGCGGCAATCCCTAGCGGGACGGCGACAATGGTTGCAAAGACAAAACCCAGCGTGACGGTTTTGAGCGATGTAAAGATCTGGTCGATGAAGGTGGCGGGGCCAGTATAGGTGCGCCACTTCACCCGGTCTTGCCGGCCTTCTTCGATGAGTTTGGCGTTACGCGTTTCTTGCCGCTCGTAAAAGGCA
>JBCDLN010000398.1:0-2555 GCA_038745295.1 Pseudomonadota bacterium
CAGCCCGTGGCATGCACCGGCCTCAACGCTGAGGCTGACACTGTCGAGCGCCGTCACCTGAGGTGTGCGGCGAAACGGGCCCCCGCCGTAGCGCACCGTGATGTTGTTTGCGTTGATCATGCGGCGGCGCGCCAGCAGCGTGCAAACCCGCCGTCTGTGCTGACCGGCGGGGGGGAGGTGCTGCATCGGGGTTCTGCGACCGCGCAGCGGGGGGCGAACGCGCACCCATCCAGCGCGGCATCAAGGTCGGGCGCAGTTCCACAAAGTCTTGGGCCATCGACCCCTGGCCGGCTTGTCAACAGGGCGCGGGTGTAGGGGTGGCGGGGGTGCTGGAAGAGGGTGCGGGTTGGCGCAACTTCCATGAGTTCGCCGGCATAGAAGACGGCGGTCCTGTCTGCGAGCGATGCCACCACATCCAGATCGTGGGTGATGAAAATAACCGCCGTGCCGTGTTCGTCCCGCAACCGCTCAATCAGCGTGAGGATTTGCGCTTGCACAGTCACATCAAGGGCGGTGGTGGGTTCATCGGCAATGAGAAGCCTTGGGGCGCGGGCGAGCGCCATCGCGATGATCACCCTTTGCCGCTCGCCGCCGGAAAGCTGGTGCGGAAAGGCGCGGATCCGGCGTGAGGCATCGCGCAACTGCACCTCCTCAAGGAGGGCGAGAACGCGGGCGCGGTCGGCTGGCCCGCTTGCCGCACGGAGGGCTTCGGCCACTTGCCGGCCCACCGGCATCAACGGGTTGAGCCCTGAAAGCGCATCCTGCGGCACCATCGCGATATGGCGCGCCCGCACGTTTCGCATCACTTTGGGTGACGCGCCGACAAGTTCCAGCGCCCCACCATCGAGCGCTAGGCGGATTGACCCCTCAATGAGGGTGCGGGGGCCCGTAAAGGGCGGGGCATGGAGGCGGACAAAGGTCTTCGCGAAGGCGGACTTTCCCGAGCCGCTTTCCCCGACAATCCCTAAGATCTCGCCAGGCGCGATCGTAAGGTCCACTCCGCGCACAGCGGCAATTGTGCGGTCGGCGAGGCGAAAGCTGACCTTCAGCCCCTCCACGGTGATGAGCGGGTCAGCCATTGGCCCGCACATCGATCCGGTCGCGCACCCCATCGCCGATCAGCTGAAAGAGGAGCGTGATGGCAACTAGCACCAGTGAGGGGATGCCGGACATCCACCAGGAGTTGACGAGATAGTCGCGCCCATCGCCGATCATGCGGCCCAGCGAGGCGGTGGGTGGTTGGACACCAACGCCCAGGAACGAAAGCCCCGCCTCCATGAGAAGAACAAGGGGAAAGCTTAACGTGAGCATGACCACCAGCGGCGAGGCAAGGTTCGGTAAGATGTGGACGAGTGCGATCCTGAGCCGGCTCCCGCCAAGGGTGCGCGAGGCTTCGACGAATGGTTCTTCGCGCAAGGTGAGGACCTGTCCGCGCACAAGCCGCGCGTAGGCCTCCCAGCGCACCAGGCCGATCATCACGATCAACACCCAAATCTCGGTTCCAAGAAGCGCAATGCCACACAGAAGGAGGAGGAGGTTTGGCAGTGTGATGAAGACATCGACGAGCCCCATGATGAGACGGTCCACAACGCCGCCCGCAAGACCCGACACGAGCCCGAGCGCGATGCCGAGCACCGCGCTGAACACAAGGCCGAGCGTTGCAATCGCAAAGCTGGTGCGAATGCCGTAGAGCGCGCGGGATGCAAGGTCACGGCCCAGATTGTCTGTGCCCAGAGGGTGGGCCCAGGACCCCTTTTCGGCCCAAACAGGGGGGGCGGAGCGCGAGAGCATGTTGATCGCATTGGGGTCGTGCGGCGCAATCCAGGGTGCCAAAATGCCGGCTAGGACCATGGTGCATAAGAGGGTGCCAGCGATCCAGAGGCCGGCGTTGGCGCGGGTCCGTGGTCTGGGGAGGGCGAGCGCCACCTTCAGCCCTCGAGCCGGACGCGCGGGTCGGCCGCCACATAAAGAAGATCGATGATGAGGCTCACCACCACCACAATGGCCGCATAGGCGAGAACACCAAACTGGAGGACAGGAAAGTCCCGATCGGCCACCGCGCCCACCAGAACACGCCCCACCCCGGGCAGCGAGAAGACCGCCTCCACAAAAATCGAACCGTTGAGAACGGCTGCGATTTCAAGGCCGAGAACCGTGATGAGCGGGATCATCGCGTTGCGCAAAATGTGGGCGCGGGCAATTGCGCCATCTTGAAGACCTTTGCTGGCGGCGGTCATCACGTGGGGCGCGGTGATTGCGTCGAGCATCGCAGCGCGCATGAAACGGGCGATGGTCGCGATCATCGGAATGGCGAGGGTGATGACGGGTAAGATATAGTGCTGCGGTGTCAGGAGCCCTGTGGACGGCAGCACGCGCAAGTAATAGCCGAAGAGCAAAATGAGCCCGATGCCGATGACGAAGTGCGGCACCGCGTAGCCCAAAAACGCGAGCCCCATGCCCGACTGCGCGAGGGGATTGCCGCGGTAAAGGGCAGCGGCTGCACCAAGGGGGACGCCGATCGCCACAGCGAGGGGGAGGGCAAGACCGCCAATCGC
>JBCDLN010000399.1:0-2533 GCA_038745295.1 Pseudomonadota bacterium
GAGCGCTGTGGTGAGAACTGGCGCAAGAACAAGCTGCGGTTCTGAAAACAAAAACATCCTGTATTCGTGGATCATCGCACCCCACTCGGGCCTGCCGGTATCGGCGGACAGACCGAGGAACCCTAAAGATGCCACCAAGATCACCGCACGGCCTGCATCAGCGCCGGCGAGTGCGCCAATGGTCGGCCAGGCGTTGGGTAACAGATGGCGGCGGGTCGCGCTCAGAGTGGTCGCGCCGAGGGCATGGCTTGCCATCCAGTATGGCTCAGCGCGTAGCCGTTCCAGAAGCGCGGCAACACTGAGTGCGTAAGGCGCCCACGTGCTCGCAATCAATGCCACCGAAATGGCGACAAGTCCGGCGCCGAAAAGAGCGGAGAGAAGGAGCGCGGTGATCAATGTGGGGAGCGCCAACGCGGTTTCAGCGAGCCATCTGATGGTCTGAGAGACAAGACCCGGCGCAAAGCAGATGGCACACCCAGCCAGCGCGCCGATGCACAGGCTCGACATCAGCACGATAAGGATCGCCACTAACGACGGTTGGGCGCCGGCGAGGAGGCGTGATGCAACGTCTCGCCCCAAATGATCGGTGCCAAGCCAGTGGGCTGGCGACGGTCCCTCAAGAATATGAGTGAGATCAACCGCGTGAGGGTCAAGAGGCTGCCAGATCGTCCCCACGACCAAAGCACATAGGAGAAGAAGACCGGAACCGATACCAACCGGTAGTGACCGGCGTGTCATGGGGAGGACGGATCAATGCGGCTGCGCGGATCAAGCGTGCACCTTATCAGGGCGCACAGTTGGAGGCCCAGGATGATCCAAATGGCCACCAGCGCCACATAGGCTTGCAGCACGGGATAGTCGCGGGCTGCCACCGCTTCCACGACCCGTTCTGAAAGGCCTGGGACACCAAAGACGATTTCTGCAACGGCAGTTCCGCCGACAATCCATGCAAGGTCTGGAGCAATACCCGCCAGGATGACGATGGCTGCGCGACGGCGACCATGCCGCCACACGGCACTGCGGTAAGAAAGGCCTTTGCTAAGGGCGGTGAGGAGGTAGGGGGCTTGAACCGTCTCATCAAAGCCGGCGCGCGTGAGGCGCGCGATGCTGCCGACCGAGAAGAACGCCACCAACGCCATCGGCAAAAGTAGGCGTTCCAGCGGCCCACCAGAAAATGGCTGTATCCAGCGGAGCTCTGCCGCGAATAGCCACAGGAGGACAACACCCACGGCAAACGCTGGCAGCGATTGCCCCGCTACCGCCATCACCCGGGAGGTGTGATCGGCAAAACCTCTTGGCTTGAGCGCGGCAAAGAACCCGAGCGTAACGCCCAAGGTGACGGCCCCTGCCATCCCCCCAAAGCCAATGGCAGCGGACCAGGCCAACCGTTGCGCAAGCTCGTCAGAAACTGGTGCGCCTGTCGCGAAAGACGTTCCCCAATCGAGCGTGACGAAACCCTGGAGCCAGTGGGTGAACTGGGTGAGTAAGTCTTCGTCGAGGCCCCATTGTCTGCGGTAGGCCGCAATCAATTCATCACTTGCACGGATGTTGACGTGGCTGATGAAGACGTCCACCGGGTCGCCCGGAACGAGGCGGATCAAAAAGAAGCTCACAGCGACGGCGGCGAGCCATGACCCCAAGGTCATGGCCCAAAACCGCGTCACAGCCGACAAAGGCACGGCAGGGTCGGTTACTGGGAGATCCCGAAATCGGGTCGAATGACATAGTAATCCGATCCCCAGGGCTCATAACCGGCAAGACGGGATGAAATGCCCACATGCCACTCCGGGGTCACAAGGAAGGCAACCGGGGCATGCTGCGCGATGACGTCTTGCGCTTGTCTGGCGAGAGTGATGCGCTCATCCGCGTCCACCGCAGCGCGTAAAGCAGCGATGGTTTCGTCATATGTTTCGTTTGACCAGCCTGTGTAGTTGCGAGGGGCATCGGTCTCCAAGAAGAGCGATAAGAACAGGCCCGGGTCGCCGGCGGGGGCGGTGTGCTGCGCCCACAAGAAGAGGTCAAATTCACCGCTTGCGGCGGCATCGCTCGGCGCTTCAGTCACCTGTGTTGTGACGGTGATCCCGAGGTCAGCAAGCGCAGCGCGTATAACAGGTTGAAATGTCACAAGGTCCGGCCGCTGCGGATAGGCCCAAAGCACCAGCTCCAGCGGTTCGCCCTCTTGGGCGCGCACGCCATTGTCCCCCATAAGCCAGCCCGCCTCGTCGAGGAGCTTTGCAGCGGCTGCTGGATCGTGGGGGCGCGGGCCTTCTGCGGCGAAAGGATAGCTTGACGCAAAGGCCCCTGTCGCAGGCTGGCCAGCACGGGCTGCAACCACCAGATCAGCGCGGTTGACAGCAAGGTCAATGGCCTGCCGCACCCGGGTGTCGCTGAGTGCTGGAGAGCGCGTGTTCATCCACATCATGTATTGATAGGCGACGGGGAAAGAGACAACAGATTGATCGTCGCGGCCCTTAAACATGGACAGCGTTTCCACCGGTAAGTTGAATGCCATGTCCACTTCACCAGAGGCGAA
>JBCDLN010000400.1:0-2519 GCA_038745295.1 Pseudomonadota bacterium
AGATCGTTTCGCCGGTGATGTAGCTTGCCTTCTCTGAGGCCAGGAACGCCACGACATCGCCGATCTCCCGCGGGGCACCCACGCGCTTCATCGGGGTGCGCGACATCACCATTTTCATCGCGTCGGGGTTCGCGTTCACGCCTGCAAGCATGGCCGTGTCGATGGACCCCGGCCCCACCGCATTGACCCGAACGCCGTGCGGCGCCAGCGCCAAAGCAGCGGACTTCGTCAGCTGCATCACACCACCTTTTGACGCGCAATACGAGGCAATGGTGGGGATCGCCACCTGCGCGTTGATCGACGACATATTGATGATCGCGCCTTTGATGCCTGCCGCAACCATGCCCTTGGCCGCCCGTTGCAGCGTCAGGAACACACCGGTCAAGTTGACGTCGATCACGCGCTGCCAGTCTTCTGCCGAAAGCTCCAGAAAATCCCCTGCTTTTGCGAGACCCGCATTATTCACCAGGACCGAGAGCGGGCCTTGATCGGCCTCGATGGCGTCAAAGAGCGCGGTGATCTGTGCCGCATCGCCCGTATCGACGCCATATCCCACGCCGCCCAACTGGTCTGCGGCGGCCTTAGCACCGTCCTCATCGATATCGGCGATGATCACCTTGCAGCCGTCTTCCGTAAGTGCCTCCGCGCAGGCATACCCGATGCCCCGCGCGCCGCCGGTGATGAGTGCCAGTCGCTCGCTCATGGTTGTTCTCCCCTTCGTTTCGCGCCACCTAACCGCAAAGAGGCGCGATGCGCCAGAAGGAGGTCCAGATGCCAAAGCTCTCCATCACCGCTGCCGAGATGGTGGCCCGCGCGCGCGGCCGCATTGCCGAGATCGACGCCAAAACGCTGATTGCGCGCCAAGGCGACGCGCGCCTCGTCATCGTTGATATTCGCGACGTGCGCGAGCGCCAGCGCACCGGTTGGATCCCCGGCAGCGTTCACGCGCCACGCGGAATGCTCGAGTTTTGGGTGGACCCTGACAGCCCCTATCACAAGCCGATCTTCGCTGAAGACAAGGAGTTCGTCTTTCATTGCGCCTCGGGCTGGCGGTCGGCGCTCGCCACGGCAACGCTGCAAGACATGGGTTTTGAGGCCGCCCATCTCAAAGACGGGTTCACAACCTGGGTGGAGGCTGGCGGCGCGGTGGAAACGCCCGACGGTGACGGCTGAGCCCCTTACTGTCAGCGGATCGAAAACAATCGCCTCAGTTTCGCCGCATTTTCAGGATATCTGACGACAATAATGATATCCTCCCCAACTTGAAGGCCGTCTCACCCCAGCGGCCTTTTTATTCGGAGGCGTCGTCCACAATGGGTTCAATCAGGCCGGAACCCGCCGCGCGATTGGAATTCACAGCCTTACCCACCCGGTAGAAGTCTAGAGTATCCTCCGCCGTAGGCACCATGAGCGTTGCTGCGCCCTTCCCTTCCTCGCCCAACCACTTGCCCCATCTAGCGGGCTCCAAAATCACGGGCATCCGATGGTGGATCGCCGACATCGGCGCATTGGCCGCGCAAGTCACGATGGCGCAGGTCGTGAAGGCCTCATCCGCACGCTCCCACTGCTGCCAGACCCCAGCGAAAACCAAGGGCGCCCCATCGGCACGAAAGATGTACCAGGGCAGCCGCTCCCCTTCTGGCGTTTTTGTCCATTCGTAAAAGCCGGTTGCCGGGATGAGGCATCGCCGCTCCCGACAGGCGGCTCGGAAAGCGGGCTTTTCGCTGATGGTCTCGGCCCGGGCGTTGATCAGAAGCGGCCCCCCGTTCACGGATTTATACCAATGCGGCAGGAACCCCCATCGCATGGCGCGGAGCCTCCGCCCGGCCTCCGCCGTGACCACGTGCACAGTATCCGTGGGACAGACGTTGTAGCGCGGGGTCTCGGGCAGGTCGTTGGCGGGAAGCGCCTCGAACAGCTGCGCCATGGCATCGTCGGGCAGCGTGATCGCAAAGCGCCCGCACATCAGCGCGATTTCAGCGAGGAATACCGCAAAGAGCCCGTGGCCATGAGCGCCTCGTGAATGCGCTTCCAAAGGCTTTGGAATGTGATCGCGTCGAGCTTCACGCCGCCCGCAATCTCGGCCAAGGACGCCCGGCCATCCACGCGGCGCAGAACGCCCGCCGCGGCCTCGGGCAGTTTCAGCCGGAAGGTGACGCCTTGCACCGTGAGCTTGAGCGCTTTGCGCGCCGCAACGGCTTTGGCAATCTCCGCGCGCGGCGCTTCTAGATGGGGCACGAGCGTCAAGGCGGGCTGAGTAATAGGCGCCGCGACCTCCCCAAGCCTTTGCGCATAGCCCACATGTTTCGTGATGGTGCCGCGCAGCTTCTCGGCCACCGCCATGGCGGTGACGGCATCCATGCCCTCGGGCACCGACTGCACCATGGAGAGATCATACAAGGCAGGCGCCACCCAGCGCGTCAGTTCGAGCCCTGCACCGGAAAGCTCCGCGACCCATTCATCTGCAGCATAGGCCCGGTCCTGGCTGTGGAGCAGCAGGTCATAGAGCCCCGCCTCGC
>JBCDLN010000401.1:0-2506 GCA_038745295.1 Pseudomonadota bacterium
CTCACCCCCTCGTCCTCGCTTGCCTTGGCACGGCTCCTTCATGAGGCTGGGGTGCCGCAGGGCGCTGTCAACGTTGTTGCAGGCTATGGCGCGAGCGCTGGGCAGCGGCTCATTGGCGATGCGCGGGCGGGAAAGGTTGTCTTCATCGGGTCTGTTGAGACAGGCCGCAAGGTGGCCGCCGCAGCAGCGTTGGCGGGCCGGCCGTCGCTTTTAGAACTTGGCGGCAAGTCAGCAAACATTGTGTTTGCCGACGCTGACCTTGGTAAAGCCGCCAAAGCCGCCCAAGGCGCAATCTTCGCAGCGGCCGGGCAAAGCTGCACCGCCGGTTCTCGGCTTCTGGTGGAACGTTCTGTGGCCGCTGAAATCACGCAGATGATTGCAAAGGGTGCAGGGCGCCTCCAACTCGGCGTCCCCACCGATGCGGCCACTGAAGTGGGCCCCATCAACAACCGTCGCCAGTTCGAACGCGTGACAGGTTTAATCGACGCGGGCCGGCGCGAGGGCGCCCAGTGCGTGACAGGTGGAGTGAGTGAAGACCCCGCCCACAAGGGTGGTTTTTTTGTACGCCCCACAGTCTTCAGCGATGTCGATGCGCAGATGACCATCGCGCGGGAAGAAATCTTTGGCCCGGTGCTATCCATCACCCCCTTTGATACGGAGGAGGAGGCGCTTCATCTTGCGAACGACGGAGCATTCGATCTTGCCGGAGCAGTTTGGACCCGTGATGTCTTCCGCGCGCACCGTGTGGCAAAATCCATCCGCGCGGGGACGGTGTGGGTCAACGGCTACCGCGCGCTCTCGGTAATGAGCCCGTTTGGCGGGATGCGCGGGTCAGGGTTTGGCCGCTCCTCAGGCATTGATGTGATGCGCGAGTACACCCAGAGCAAAAGCATTTGGATGGAGACAGATGGGGACGCCACAGCGCCCTTCGGTTATGGCCCAGACGACATGACGTAGCGCCAGGTTTTCCCGCGCAGCGCTGAGGCTCATTGAGTGCGCTTCAACGCATCATAATCGCCGCGGATTTTGAGGTGGACGGTGATATCTTGCCGGTCGCGGTTGCGCCAGAACCAGCCGTGGTCTCCGGCAAAAGGCGCGGTGAAGCTGCCTGTGCCCTCGGCCTTTCCGCGCCCTTTTTCGTAGTCGACCCTTTGGCCGCCCGCATGGCCATGAAGGTCATAGTTGACCCGGCCACCCTCAGCTTCCCATGCGTAGTGGGCCGTTCCCCCCTCCGCCATGACAAGCTTCCACTCGGTTCCCTCCCCCGGTGTCAGCGTGAATGAGATCTCATCGCGCCAAACCTCTTGCGCCTTGGCTGATCCAATCAAGGCGCCGGTCAGAACAGCCAACACGCTGGGGCGTTGGCGCTGCACCTGTGAGTGATGATCTTGTTCAGCCTCGTCAGCAAGGTCCTGCTTGAGTTGCCCCATCTCGGTGAGCCCGAGGACGCTTCCAATCCGGGTAGGGTCGATCCCGTATTCAGCAGGCAAGACAATCGTGAAGAGGATGGCAACGGCGGCCACAAGCGAAATAATAGTGGAGCGAATGAGTTGTGCTGAGGTTGGTAGCTCATCGGGCGCGGGTTTTTCAGCATTGAACATTGATCTCTCCTAAAGGCTTATGCGCTCACGATGAAGCCGGCGATTTGATAGCCCATCAAGATGAAACCAAGCGTCATGACAATCACATTGATGGTGTAGGCCTGTGAGAAGAACCCCGCAGTGCGCCGCCAATAGCCCATCACAATGAGGATCACCGCAAGGGCCAGGAGTTGGCCGAACTCCACCCCCACATTGAACGCCAGAAGATTGGGCAAAAGGCCCTCTTCGGCAATGTCATAGTCCTGGATCTTAGTGGCGAGCCCCAAACCGTGACAGAGCCCGAAGATGAATGTTGCCGCTTTGGTGTTGGGCTGGACGCCAAACCAACGCTGATATGCCCCTAAATTATCAAGGGCTTTGTAGACCACCGAGAAGCCGATAACGGCATCGATAATGTGGGGGTTGACGTTCCAGCCGAAGAATACCCCAGCGAGCATCGTCACCGAGTGACCCACAGCAAAGATGCTAACGTAGATGGCCACATCCTTCGTACGGTAGAGAAAGAAGACCACGCCAAGAAGAAAAAGGATGTGATCGTATCCGGTGACCATGTGCTTGGCGCCCAAGTAGGCGAACGGGATAAGCTTAACGCCCCATACCTCTTGGATGTATCCGGCATCTCCGGGGGTCACATCGTGGGCGTGGGCGGTCATGGTGAGGCTGACGAGCGCGGCACCTATCAGCAAAAGCCAGAGCATGGGCCCGCGGGTCACGCACGAGAGTGTGATCAAAGCTCGCTGAAACACCAGATCTCCACCTGAGTAGTTGCGGGCTCGGCCACTGCCGGCCCCATGCGCCGCGCGCTCATAGCGGCCGGCGCTCTCACTGTCGAGCTGCAACTTCATGGTGACGCCGCCGCTGAAGGCGGAAAGGGCACCGTCAGCGCGACCTCAATGGCAAGAGGC
>JBCDLN010000402.1:0-2475 GCA_038745295.1 Pseudomonadota bacterium
AAGGATCGAATCTTCAAAGTTGTAGCCGTTCCACGGCATGAACGCGACGAGGACGTTGCGGCCCAGCGCCAGATCGCCAAGCTCGGTGGACGGCCCGTCGGCAATCACTTCGCCTTTTTGGACAACCTCGCCCACCCGCACCAGCGGCCGCTGGTTGACGGTGGTGTTTTGGTTGGAGCGCTGGAACTTCATCAGCTGGTAGATGTCGACGCCAGACTTGGTGGGGTCGAGCTCTTCGGTGGCGCGGATCACGATCCGGGCTGCATCCACCTGGTCGACAATGCCGGTGCGGCGGGCGGCAATGGCAGCGCCGGAGTCCCGCGCGACAGTGGCTTCCATGCCCGTCCCCACAAAGGGGGCCTCAGCGCGCACCAACGGCACGGCTTGACGCTGCATGTTGGAGCCCATCAACGCGCGGTTGGCGTCATCGTTTTCCAGGAACGGGATGAGCGCGGCCGCCACAGACACAAGCTGCTTGGGCGAAACATCCATGAGGTCGACACGCTCAGACGGCACCATCGACACATCGCCCTGGTGGCGGGCGATGGTGAGTTCTTCGGCAAACCGGCCGTCTTCCAAAAGGTTGGCGTTGGCTTGGGCGACTGAATGCTTGGCCTCTTCCATCGCCGACAGATAGACGACGTCGTCTGACACCTTGCCGTCCACCACCTTGCGGTAGGGCGCTTCGATGAAGCCGTACTTGTTCACCCGCGCAAAGGTGGCGAGGGAGTTGATGAGGCCAATGTTCGGCCCTTCCGGCGTTTCGATGGGGCAGATGCGGCCATAGTGGGTGGGGTGAACGTCGCGCACCTCAAAGCCGGCACGCTCGCGGGTGAGCCCCCCTGGACCCAGGGCCGAAAGCCGGCGCTTGTGGGTGACTTCCGACAGCGGGTTCGTTTGGTCCATGAACTGGGAAAGCTGAGAAGAGCCAAAGAACTCGCGCACCGCAGCCGCAGCCGGCTTGGCGTTGATGAGATCTTGCGGCATCACCGTCTCAATCTCGACGGAGGACATGCGCTCCTTAATGGCGCGCTCCATCCGCAAGAGGCCAAGGCGGTACTGGTTTTCCATCAGCTCGCCAACAGAGCGCACCCGGCGGTTGCCAAGGTTATCGATGTCGTCGATGTCGCCCTTGCCGTCGCGCAGATCGATGAGGGTCTTGATGACCGCCATCATGTCGTCTTTGCGCAAGGTGCGCTGGGTGTCCGGCGCATCAAGGTCAAGACGCATATTCATCTTCACGCGGCCGACGGCGGAAAGGTCATAGCGCTCAGGATCGAAGAAGAGGGATTCAAACATCGCCTCTGCGGTTTCGATGGTGGGCGGCTCGCCGGGGCGCATCACGCGGTAGATGTCAAAAAGGGCCTGCTCGCGCGTCTCGTTTTTGTCGACGGCGAGGGTGTTGCGCACATAGGCGCCCTTCGTCACGTGGTCGATGTCGAGGATGGAAAGCTCTTCGATGCCAATCTCCAAGAGACGGGTCAGCATCTTCTCATCGATTTCGTCGCCGGCTTCTGCGTAGATCTCGCCGGTTTCGAAATTGACGAGGTCTTCGCCCAGATAGCGCCCGTAAAGCTCATCATCGGTGACTTTGAGCGCCTTCACGCCGCGCTCGCTCAGCTGGCGAACGGTGCGGGCGGTGATCTTGCGGCCTTCTTCGAGGACGAGTTCGCCTGTGTCAGCATCCACAAGGTCAAAGCTTGCCTTGAGGCCTTTGAGGCGATTGCCGTCAAACTCGGTGCGCCAGCCGTCCCCATCACGGGTGTAGGTGATGCGGTCGTAGAAGGTGTGGAGGATTTCTTCAGGCGAATAGCCGAGCGCCATCATCAGCCCGGTGACCGGGATTTTGCGGCGGCGGTCAATGCGGGCGTGAACGATGTCTTTGGCGTCAAACTCAATGTCGAGCCAGGAGCCACGATAGGGGATGATGCGGCCGGCAAACAAGAGCTTGCCCGAGGAGTGGGTCTTACCTTTGTCGTGATCGAAGAAGACGCCCGGCGAGCGGTGCATCTGGGAGACAATCACCCGCTCGGTGCCGTTGATGATGAAGGTGCCGTTTTCCGTCATCAGGGGCATGTCGCCCATGTAGACGTCTTGCTCTTTGAACTCTTTGGGGCTTTTGGCGCCGGTGTCTTCGTCGACATCGAACACCACAAGGCGGAGCTTCACCTTGAGGGGCGCTGCGTAAGTGATATCGCGCTGCCGGCATTCCTCAACGTCGAATTTGGGGGCTTCGAACTCGTAGTCGACGAATTCGAGCATGGCGGTGCCCGCAAAGTCGGAGATGGGAAACACAGAGCGGAACACGCCCTCCATTCCTTCATCACCACGGCCGCCTTCGGGTTTATCCACCATCAAAAACTGATCGTAGGAGGCTTTTTGCACCTCGATCAGGTTCGGCATGTCCGTCACTTCACGGATGGAGCCAAAGAATTTTCTGACTTGCTTACGACCGGTGAAGACTTGAGTCATCGC
>JBCDLN010000403.1:0-2468 GCA_038745295.1 Pseudomonadota bacterium
CCACGTTGAGCGCATTCCTCCCAGCCTCAGAGGCGGGACGGTCGGCTGGCGAGAGCGTCAGTGTGCGGCTCGACCCTGACCACCTCTTTGCGTTTCCAACCATAACACCATCGGAGCAGACGACATGACGACACTCACCCGTCGCACCGTCCTTGCAGGAACGGCAGCGGGCGCAGGCCTTTTGGCCACCCCGGCGATCTTGCGAGGGCAGGATAAGCCGAGCGAGATCATCGTGCGGGCCTGGGGCGGCGCTTGGGGCGAATCCCTTAAAGCGGCCGTGGCTGACCCCTTCACCGCGGCCACCGGCATCCCCGTTCGGCTGGACTTTACCGAAGACAACGAAATCAAGCCGAAAATCTGGGCCGCCGTCGACCAAGGCCGGGTGCCGCCCATCCACGTCAACTGGGACACGTCCACCAACGCCACCATCTCCGCGCTGCGCGGGGCGACTGTGGACCTTTCAGACCTTTCCAATCTCGAAGGGCTGTTGCCGCTCGCCAAGCCCGTGGGGCTTGAGGGCTATCCCCTCGTCAACACCTACGCCTACGTCTACGTCTGCGCCTACCGGCCTGAAGCCTTCCCCGACGGCGCCCCGCCCTCCTGGACGGTGCTTATCGATCCGAAGTTCAAAGGCAGGACCGCCCTTTATGATGACGGCATCGGCTTCAACCCCATTGCCGTGATCGCCGGTGGCGGCACGTTCGACGACATCCCGGACAACATGGAGCCCGGCTACGAGTTTTACCGCAAGCTCAAAGCCAACGAGCCCCTTCTGGGCGAGGACCCTGACTTCACCACCTGGTTCCAAAACGGTGAGATCGATGTGGCCTGCACCATCTCGGTGAACGCCCGCGCCGCCCGCCAAAAGGGGATCGACGTTCAGTGGACCGTCCCCAAAGAGGGCTGCAAGGTGGACACGGACGGGCTGTGGATCCCCAAAGGCCTGCCCGCCAACGAAGAGTATTGGGCAAAGCAGTTCATCGACAGCGCCCTCACCAAGGACGTTCAAGAAAAATGGTGCGGTATGCTGGGTCTGCCGCCGGTCTATCCTGGGATTGCGCCACCAGCCGATCTTGTGGGGGATCCCTCCTACCCCACAACCCCTGAGGACTTTGCCGCGCTCGTTTCGGTGCCGACCCCCATCTTGGTGGAAAACCAGCCCATCTGGTTCTCTAAGTTTTCCGAGATCTTCCAAGGCTAGTCCTGGTGGCCACCGCGTCTTCTCGGGCCGGTGGCCCCTTAGCGCTCGGCCTGACGGGCTGGCTCCTCCTCACCCCCGCCCTGTTGTTGGTGGGGGTGCTCCTCATTGGTTTGGGCTGGATGCTGGAGCTCTCGCTCCACGAGCTCGACATTGCCACCTACCGGCTGAAGCCCGAGTACACCCTCGCCAACTACGAGACGATTTTTGGAAGGCCCGTCACCTGGCTGGTGCTGTGGCGGACCCTTGCCGGCGCCACGCTGGTGACGGCGTTCACCATGATCCTCGCCTTCCCCTACGCCTACCTGTTGGTCCGCACACGCTCCGGTTTGGTGCGCAAGGGGCTCTTGGTGGCGCTGTTCTTGCCGTTCTTCATCGGCCAGGTGGTGCGCGCCTATGGCTGGCTCATCATCTTGGGCCGCGAGGGATTTTTGAACTCCGTCCTTGTGGGCATCGGACTTCCCGCACAGGACCTTCTCTTTACCTATGGGACAGTGCTTTTCGGCCTCGTCCAGTACATGCTTCCCTTCGCCGTCCTCCTGTTGGTGCCAGCGCTGACGGCGATCCCGGACGATGTGGAGCGCGCCTCAGAAGGGCTGGGCGCCGGTTGGCCTGCCACATTCTTTTACGTGCTTATCCCGATGGCACGACCTGGGCTCATCGGCGCGTCGGTGGTGGTCTTCACCCTCACCCTCACCGACTTTGCCATGCCGGAAATCTTAGGCGGCGGCACACAGGACTTCTTTGCAAGCGCCATTTACGACGCCTTCTTCCAGATCTCCAACGCCGGCCTCGGCGCGGCCCTTGCCATCACGCTGACGGCGGTGGGGAGCCTCATCGTGGCCGTCATCTTCATCTTTGTGGGCACCGGCACACTGGGGTTCCGCGCCGCTCAGCGCTAGAGATGCTTGATTTCTTGAGAGAGAAATTCTATTTTTCTTTCTGAGGAAAGGTCGCGCCAATGGTTGCTCAACTCACCAGACCAGACACAAGCCACGATCCTGGCCGGCTCATCGCCAAAGCGGTCGTGAACGCCGGCCGCGCGCTTGGGCTCAGCCAAAAGGAGGTTGCGCGTGCGATTGGGGTGAGCGAAGCGCAAGTCTCCAAGTTCAAGGGCGGCTCGGCCCCAGTCAGCGGCAAGGCTGATGAGCTGTCGCGCTATTTGATCCGCATCTTCCGCTCGCTCGATGCCATTACGGGGGGTGATCCTGCCACCACAACAGCCTGGATGCGGGGCCACAACGCCGATTTGCGCGGCGTGCCGGCCGAG
>JBCDLN010000404.1:0-2438 GCA_038745295.1 Pseudomonadota bacterium
AACGGTGCAACCCACCAGCGTCCATGACCCGAGCGATTCGGCCGTTTGCCACTCACCGCGTGGCACCACCACCTGCGGGCGCTCACCGGCCAAAATGTTGGGGCCGAGCCGATGGGCCACCGCGTCATGGCCGTTGGGCGAGATGGTGAGCGCCAGCGGCCCCCCAGCGTAGTAGTGCCAGATCTCCACAGCATCCACCCGATGCCAGCGCGAGCAGTCACCCGCGCCCAAAAGATAATAGATGGCGGTAGAGTGGCCGCGCCCACCGTCTGGATTATCTCTGAACGTCTCCACGTAGTAGCCGCCTTCGGGATGGGGTGACATGCCGAGCGCGGCAACAATCTCATCAACCTGCATCAAAATTTATCCCGCCCTGCGCGCAACTTGGCAAACACGGTCACGGGGTCGGCCCCCTCAAGCCCGAGCGCTGCCGCGACGGTTGGGTCGTCAGCGCGCATGAAGGGGTTGGTGGCCTTTTCAAGGGCCATGGTGGTGGGAACAGTGGGAATGCCTTGGGCGCGCGCGGCCTCCACCGAGGCAAGCCGCGCTTCGATTGCCTTGTCGGCGGGAAGTGTCTGGTGGGCATAGCGGGCGTTGGTGTGTGTGTACTCATGCCCACAGTAGATGTCCGTCTCGTCAGGATAGAGCGTTCTCAGTCTTTTGAGAGAGGCCCACATGGTGGCCGGGTCCCCTTCAAAGAGCCGCCCGCACCCCATGGCAAAAAGCGTGTCGCCGGTGAACGCCACGTGGTGATCGGGGAAGTGGTAGGAGATGTGGCCCGCGGTGTGCCCAGGTGTCGCCGTTGCCATCATGCGCAAAGTGCCGAACGCGACGGTGGCACCGTCAGCAATCGTTTCATCAAGGCCTGTGATTTTGCCCGCCTCAGCCTTTGGTCCGTAGGCTTTGGCATCGCCCCGGACCTCACTCAACGCTTGAGCGTGGTCAGAGTGGTGGTGGGTGATCAAGACGCGCGTGATGTGCCAGCCCGTTTGAGCAAGGGCGGCCTTGATGGGGGCAGCCTCAGGCGCGTCCACAAGGATTGTCTCGCCTTCAGCATGCAAGAGCACGGCGTAATTGTCCGACAAACACGGCACCAAACGAACGTCGGCCATAGGGATCTCCAAATTTGCCGGGGTGGTAGCATGGGGCGGAACGGTGCGTCACCTTTCATGCGGCGATGCGGCTGCCAGCGCCGCTCGCGCGCAGGAGCGCGTGGTCAGCGGGCCAGTTTTGCTTCCCTGTGCGCCCTCAGCGTTTTAGAAGGCTCCCGAACGGGATGGGGCCCTCACATGCAACTCGACGTCTCCGAGCTGCGCGACTTTTACCTCACGCCATTGGGCCGGGTCACGCGGGAGATCATTTCCGCAGAAATCCGGGCACTCTGGCCGCGGGCCGATGGCGAGCACGTGGTGGGCCTTGGGCACACAACCCCCTACCTGCGGCCATTCCTGGGGGTCGCGGAACGGGTGGTGGCGCTGATGCCTGCCGCCGAAGGGGTGTTCCACTGGCCACGCGAAGGCCCCAACATCACCGCGCTTTCTTATGAATCGAGCCTTCCCTTGTCCGACAATAGCGTCGACAAAATCCTCCTCATTCACATTTTGGAGGCCACCAGCGACACCCACGCCCTTCTGCGCGAAGTGTGGCGCGTGCTGGTGCCCACCGGCCGGCTTCTTGTGGTGGTGCCGTACCGCTCAGGGGCTTGGGCGCGGGCGGACAACACGCCCTTTGGCATCGGTCGCCCTTTCTCGCGCTTTCAGCTTTGCCAGCTCTTGGAGGCTGCGCTTTTAGAGCCGCGCGAGATGCGCCGCTTTTTATGCGTGCCTCCCACCCAGCGGCGGCTGATCTTACGTTCCACCAGAGGCTGGGAGAGATTTGGTCGGCGGGCCTTTCCGCGCTTTGCCGGGCTTTTGGCCATCGATGCGCAGAAGTCCGTGACTGCCGGCATACCAGCTATGCGAAAAGCGCGGAGCTTGCGGCTCGTTATGCCTGGCCTTGCCCCGGTACCCAAACCCATTGCTAGCCGAACACGTCCGCTTGATCACGCCGCCAACCGGCTTTCGATCCTATGAGGCGGGACGTGCTCCAAAACCGTCGCGACCTGACTGGCATCCGTCAGGTCGCATGAGACGGCTCGCTGTCATGGTCGACGAGCAATGCGCATCAGGAGGACTGTCCACCGCCATCTTGATGCGACTTGCTCTAGCTGTAGACGCTATGAAGGTTGTTCACTCTAACCTCCGTCAGAACTCAGAGGTGCCACCTAAGGACCCTTCATATGTTCCTTTGGTGGGACACCAAACAGCGACGTTCCTCCGGAGCCGACACCGTCAGGATCCCGCGGTGGGCCTGATGGGTCAACCCCGAAGAGGCGAAGCCGTGGGTTGATGCATCAGGGCCACCGCGGGACAATTGACCCTAGGCGGGAGCAGTGAGGC
>JBCDLN010000405.1:0-2433 GCA_038745295.1 Pseudomonadota bacterium
CAGTTCCGGCATGGTCCGGTGGCAATTATTAAAGTCGGACCCTGTGGCTGCGATCCCCACAATAGGCTTATCGAGCATCCGGCTTGAAAGGCCCATGGACCGCGCAAACGAGGCCCGGAGGTAACGGGCAAAGTCAGCATCGCCATAGTTGGAGAGGCCGCGCCTGATCCCGTGCGCCACCCTTAGCGCCCCCGCGCGGCGCGCCAGGCGGCAAAGTCCGTAAGGCTTGTCTCATCCGTCGGCGGGTAAAGGCCAAGAATGGACCGGCCTTCCAGAACCTTCTCGGCCACAAAGTCTTCAAACGCTGTCATCTCGACAGCTTCTGCCGCCACCTCATCAGCAAGGTGGGCGGGGATGATGATGACGCCTTCCCCGTCGCCCACCACCACATCGCCCGGAAAGACGGCCACATCGCCACACCCGATGGGCACGTTGATGTCGATCGCCTGATGCTTGGTGAGGTTGGTGGGGGCCGACGGGCGGTGGTGATAGGCAGGGATCGCAAGGTCCGCAATTTCGGGGCTGTCGCGAAAACCGCCGTCGGTCACAATGCCGGCCGCCCCGCGCACCATCAAGCGGGAGACCAAAATCGAGCCGGCGGAGGCAGCGCTCGCGTCTTTGCGCGAATCGATCATCATCACCGCGCCCGGCGGGCACTCTTCCACGGCCTTCCTCTGGGGGTGGCTGCGATCTTGGAATACGGTGATTGGGTTCAGATCTTCGCGCGCAGGGATATAGCGCAAGGTGAAGGCTTCACCGACCATGTTGGGCTTTTTGGGATCAAGGGGCAGCACGTTTTGGACGAACTGGTTGCGCAGGCCCCGTTTAAACAGCGCCGTTGTGAGCGTGGCACAGGACACGCCCGTCAACGCCGCGCGCGTCTCTTCCTTGAGCGCCATCGTGATCCCCCTCGTTGTTTTTGTTGAGGGGCTGAGCATAGCCGTGAAAGCGCAAGCCGCGCCAGTGGCACCGGCGCGCCCACTTTGCGATGACGCTGAAGAACCTGATTAGTCGGCAGGCATGGCGTTGCGGTCAGCAAGCTCGCGCAACGTTGCAATCTCGGGTGCACCTTCAAGATCTTTGAAGGCATGCTTCAGCGCTTTGGCAAGATGGGGCTTCAGAAAGTTTTGCGCCTCAGCGGGATCAATCCCCTGCACCTTGAGAAAAAGCGCTGTGGCAAAGACGAGTTCGGGTTCAGGCAAGTAACCGGACTGACGCCAGCCCACCCCACTCATGGGCCCCATAGCCACGACTTCCGTGTTGAAGCGGGTGTTCGCTAAAAAGACGCCGAAGCCTAAAAACACCGTGCAGAGATCTGTGAGATACTCGTTCTCGTCTTCGTCGGATGGTGGGTCGGTCTTACCGGTGCACAAAAGGTAGTGGGACAGTTCGTGGGCAAGCGTGCCGATGAGCTGCATGGGCTCGGCCAAGAGCATTGGCGTATAGGTGATCATCGCCCCGTCTTGGTCGGCCACAAAGCGGCCGAGGGCATGGGTTCCATGCTGGATGGACACCAAGGAAGGCTCACCACGGATCGCCTTTGGGTCATCGTCCGCCACCAGCGTCACGGGCCAGTCGCCCATCCCGGCATAGTCTTTGATGGCTTGAAACACCTTTTGCGCCCTGGCATCGCCTGTCTCCCCATCGATGGGAAAGAAGCCGGGCTTGGGCAGCACCAGCGTGGACTTGTTGAACTCGCCTCCACCGCCAAACTCGCGCATCAGCCAAGTAAAGTTTTCAAAGATCCAGTCTTGCGCCACCGGATCGAGTTTGGGGCGCGCAAAGAAATTCAGCATCATCGGTCCCTTAACGTGAAAACCTCACGATCCCGGCCCCTCCTTTGCCGCCCCGACAAAAAGTCAGGGAAAACGAGAAAGCACCGCAGGCCCATCACTTGGCGATGGAGGAACGTTCCGCCAAGCTCCTGAAATGCAATTTCGTCTTTCGGCAATCCCCTCACCCATCGGCACATTGACCCTTGTGGTGGGGGATACGGGCGAACTGAGAGCCCTCGACTTCGAGGGCTACGGCCCGCGCATGGAGCGGCTGCTGGCCCGGCAGTACGGCCCTGTCTCGCTCACGGAGGCCCCAGCGCTGGCCAAGCACAAGGACGCGCTGGAGGCCTACTTTGCCGGCACTCTCGATGCAGTATCTGCCCTCAGCACTGCCACCAATGGGACAGCCTTCCAGCGCCAAGTCTGGGCGCTTTTGAAAACCATCCCCCCAGGGGAAACGCTGAGCTATGCGGCGCTGGCAGCCCGCGCCGGCAACAAGGCCGCAAGCCGGGCCGTTGGCCTTGCCAACGGGGCCAACCCCATTGCGATTGTGGTGCCCTGTCACCGGGTGATCGGGGCCAACGGCACCCTCACCGGCTTTGGCGGCGGGCTTGAACGCAAGCGCTGGCTCCTCGCCCACGAAGCCCGCCACACCTCA
>JBCDLN010000406.1:0-2425 GCA_038745295.1 Pseudomonadota bacterium
TCAGGCGAAGCGTGCTTGGCAGCCGTTTCCGCAGCGGCCTTTTTTGCCAACTCCTTGGGAAGACGCGCGCCCATCTCGGCGGTCTTCTCATCGAGCGTGCGGGCTGAGACCAAGATGGCGCCGGCATCAATCCCCGCAAGATCTTGCCCAATCAGCCAGTCATAAAGGCGCATTACCGCCATGGTCGCCACAGAAACGCACGCCCCGTGCGAGACCCTTTCGCCTTCGTGGGTGAGGCTTTCCATCTCCCAAAGATGGGCAATCTGGTGGTCTGCTCCCGACGCGGGACGGGACGACCCGTGAAACTCCATGGCAAGGCCGGATAGGGTGAGGCCGGCAAAGAGCGCGGATATAGCATCAGGGTCGCCGGCCTTGACCCCATCGGGGTCCGAGAGCCATCCGGCAAGATTGTTTTGAACAAGCGGCCAAGCCACATCGTCGATGGCTTCTACCCCCAACGCGTCCGCCACAATCCAATCGCCGCCGGCTGGAACTTTGCCGGCAAGATCCCCGTAGCCCCAGCCGGACATGGCCGCTGGCGCCTTCGCGACCACATCAAGGTCGGCCAAAATCACAAGCGGTGCCCGGGTCGGGATGGTCTTCTTAAAGCCGCCCTCAGAAAGGGGAGAGCCTGCGGAGGTGTAGCCGTCCATAGAGGCGGCGGTGGCGACACAAAAGTAAGGGCGGCCGAGGGAAAACGCGGCGTATTTCACCACGTCGTTGATCACGCCAGAGCCCAGCGCCACAGGGACCCTCTCGCCAATGTCGGCAGCCAGCGCATTGGCGAGCTCAACCGTCGGCTTAGGCCGGGGCGCGGCAGGCAGGACGGTGGTGCTCACCGCCACACCTGCCGCCGTAAGCGCTCCAAACAGCGCTTCACCCGCGGCACGTGTATTCTCATCACAAATGACGTGGGCCGGACCACCTTGGAAGTGCCGGCCCATCATTTCGCCGGCCTTAGCCAGGACGCCATTGCCCACAACCACGTCGGCAATCGCTCCAGAGCGCGCAACGGCGTCTGCAATCAGTTGAGCTTCACTCACGATAGCGTGCCTAGGCCCACATTGGCGCCGTTCTGATCAAAAAGATGAAGCCGGTCGGACGGCAACGTGAGCCCAATGATGTCGCCATGCCGGGTGGCATCATCGCCATCGGTCTTCACCACCAGACGTTCCCCTCCGGGGGCGGTGGTGTAGAGATAGCTTTCTCCACCGAGGGCCTCCTTCACATCCACCTTCGCGTCGAAGACCCCCGCGCCAGGTGTTGTGAGACCTATATGCTCTGGCCGAATACCCATCTTGACAGCTGAGGCCGGTGCTGGCTCCGACTTGATCAGCGCCCCGCCATATCGCACTGCCCCATCGCCTGCTTCAACCGGCAGAAAGTTCATCGACGGCGCGCCAATAAAGTCAGCCACAAATTCAGTTTTCGGCCGGTGATAAAGCTCCATGGGCGGGCCCATCTGCTCCACCTTGCCCGCGTTCAGCACAACAATGGTATCAGCCATCGTCATGGCCTCCACTTGATCGTGGGTGACGTAGATCATCGTAGCGCCCAGCTTGCCGTGGAGCGCTTCAAGCTCCACCCGCATTTGGATCCTGAGCTTGGCATCAAGGTTGGAAAGCGGCTCATCGAACAAAAACACCCGCGGCTCTTTCACAATGGCGCGCCCAATGGCCACCCGCTGCCGCTGCCCACCGGAAAGCTGGGAGGGTTTGCGCGACAAGTATTCTTCCAACTGAAGGATGCGCGCTGCTTCCGTCACCCGAGAATGCCGCGTCTTTGCATCCACGCCATTGATTTTCATGCCGAATTCCATGTTGTCACGGACCGACATGTGCGGATAAAGCGCGTAGGACTGAAACACCATCGCAACGCCCCGCTCCGATGGTGCTGTGGCGGTCACATCCTCGCCGCCGATGGCGATGGTGCCGGTTGAGATCCCCTCAAGCCCAGCAATCGCCCGCAACAAGGTGGACTTGCCGCAGCCAGAGGGTCCCACAAAGACCACGAACTCGCCGTCCTTGATGTCGAGCGACACGTCAAACAGCGCTTGAACGGCGCCGTAGTGCTTGTCCACATGGTCAAGGCGAACAGTCGCCATGAACGCTCCTCACTCCCCGTCATTGGCGCGGACCCTAGCGAGAAAGGCAACGGGCTGGCAACGCCGCCCGACGGCCATCGCTGCCCGGTGCCTAAAATTTCAATTTGACGAACCCGCCATGTTTTTTATGGGTTAGCCCACGCCACGCAACGGCGCCAAGAGCCGATGCGGCGACAAAAACGATCGTGAGGGAGAGACCATGCGCTTCAAAAGTCTGACAAGTGCGCTGGCGCTGACAGCTGCACTTTCCATTGCCCCACTGACCGCCAAAGCGTGGACATTGGAAGAGGCCGCCAAGCCCTACGCCGGCACCACCATCGA
>JBCDLN010000407.1:0-2368 GCA_038745295.1 Pseudomonadota bacterium
GAGACGTTGTACGATGCGAAAGCCCACTTCGGACGCTAACGCAACGCCCGTGCGCGTTGCGATCGTGACGCTGGACAACCATCTGGCGCGCACGGTGGCACGGGCAGAAGCACGGCTGAAACCTCAGCTTCCTGGCCTCACCGTTTCGCTTCATGCCGCTGGCGTGTGGCACGACAATCCAGATGCCCTTGAGGCCGCCAAAGCCGACATTCAAAAGGCCGACATCGTCATCGCAACGATGCTCTTCTTGGATGAGCACATCAATGCCATCCTCCCCGCTCTCAAGGAACGGCGCGAAAAGTGCGATGCGATGGTGGCGTTCATGGCCGCCGGGGAAGTGATCAAGCTCACCCGCATTGGTAAGTTTCAAATGGGCGGGCCCCAGTCCGGCGCGATCCGGCTCTTAAAGCGGTTGCGGGGGTCGAACACACCCAACCGCTCATCGGGCGCGAAACAGCTTAAGATGCTGCGCAGGCTCCCCAAGATCTTGCGCTACATTCCAGGAACCGCGCAGGACGTGCGGGCCTACTTCATTGCCATGCAGTATTGGCTCGCGGGCTCTGAAGACAACGTTGCAGGCCTCATCGCCCACCTGATCGACCGGGCTGCCACCGGCCCACGCGAATCGCTCAAAGGGCTCGCGACCCCGTCTGCCCCAGTCGAATACCCCGATGTGGGCCTTTACCACCCACGCCTTCCCACCCTCATCAGTGATGATCTTGGTGCCGTCCGCACGGCCTCCCAAGCGGACGCTGCAGATGGCGGGCGCCGCGGCACGGTGGGCCTGCTATTGATGCGCGCCTACGTCCTGTCCGGTGATCGCGCCCACTATGACGGGGTGATCGACGCCTTCGAGCGCCAAGGCCTCACCGTCGTTCCCGCCTTTGCGGCGGGGCTCGATAATCGGCCGGCGCTCGACGCGTTCTTTACTGATGACACCGGCCAGCCCACTGTGGATGCCATTGTTTCACTCACCGGGTTCAGCCTTGTGGGTGGGCCGGCCTACAATGATTGCGGCGCTGCCGCTGAGACCCTTTCGGCGCTAGGCGTTCCCTACCATGTCTGCCAGCCGCTGGAGTTCCAGTCGCTTTCGGACTGGCAAAGTGGCGGACATGGTCTGTTGCCCGTCGAAGCCACCATGATGGTGGCGATCCCAGAGCTTGATGGCGCCACGAATCCAACGGTCTTTGCCGGACGCAGCGGTGACGCTGACGAGATGACGGTGGCGACCGACCGCGGGGCACGGCTTGCTGAGCGGGTGACGCGGCAGATCGAGCTTGCCAAGACACCCCGCGCAGAGCGGCGTCTCGCCATTGTCCTCTTCAACTTCCCACCCAACGCCGGGGCGACGGGGACAGCGGCGTTCTTGGCCGTCTTCGAATCGCTTTTCAATACGCTGATTCGCCTCAAAGAGGCAGGTTACAGTGTTGAAGTTCCCGCCTCCGTCGACGCGCTGCGCGCGTCTTTGTTGGAAGGCAACCGCGCACGCTATGGCGCTGATGCCAATGTGGCGCTCTCCATTTCCGCTGATGATCATGTGGCGGGCGAGCCTCATCTTGAGGAGATTGAAGCGGCGTGGGGGCCAGCACCCGGTCGCCACCAGACAGACGGGCGCTCCATCCACATTTTGGGTGTGCCGCTGGGCAACGTCTTTGTCGGCGTTCAACCGGCCTTTGGCTATGAGGGCGACCCCATGCGCCTCCTCTTTGAGGGGAACTTTGCGCCCACCCACGCCTTCAGCGCCTTCTACCGCCATCTCAACGAGCGCTATGACGCCGTCCTCCACTTTGGCACCCATGGCGCGCTCGAGTTTATGCCGGGCAAACAGGTGGGTCTTTCCGGCGAATGCTGGCCTGACCGGCTGATCGGCACCATCCCCAACATCAACCTTTATGCCGCCAACAATCCCTCTGAAGGGATGCTGGCCAAGCGCCGGGGTGCGGCAACGCTGGTGGGGCACCTCACCCCGTCGGTGACAGAGGCGGGGCTCTATAAAGGCCTTGCAAGCCTCAAAGCATCGCTCGACCATTGGCGCGCGCAGCCGGCAGAAAAACGCACAAAGGATCTGGCAGCGACCATCCAGGCCGAAGCGGCCGTGCTTGATCTTGCGGATGCGGAGCCCGCCTGGGGGGATGCGCCGGCTGCCATCGAAGCGCTCACCCAAGCCGTGCTTGAGTGTGAATATGCGCTAATCCCTCACGGGCTTCATGTGATCGGGGTCGCACCCACCGCGGCGGAACGGGCCGACCTTCTCACCGCGATGGGCGAAGCGCGCTTTGGCGCAGACCTGCGCGCCCGCGCCGAAGAGATCGCCAACGCGGCCGGTTCTCCCCCGCCGGCAAGCGCCAAACCGCAAGCAAAAGCCCGC
>JBCDLN010000408.1:0-2359 GCA_038745295.1 Pseudomonadota bacterium
ATCAGGCAATGCCCTTTGCGCACGTGCAATCCATCATGGCGCCATGGGAGGGCGCACTCACCTCAGTGAAGATCGGCAGCGGGCCAGACACTCCAACGACGAATGCGTCCACTGGGCCGGCGACCGCTGTAGGTGTTGGGCTTTCAAGCAAGGCTGCGCCCACCGGTGATGATGGTCAGCCAGCGCAAGCTGGTGAAGCGGACGCATTGCCTGCCGCCACCGGCGCGACTTTGTTTGATGATGGGCTGATTGCGCAGGACGGTGGGTTCTTGGTCCCTGCAGATACGCCAAACGCACGCGATGACGCGATGGTCGCCGAAGGGGCCGACGCGTTGGGTGAGGCCGGGCCGGCTGCGCAAACCGCTGTGGCAGACCTTGCCATCACGCTGCAATAATCGGCATGCCCATTCATTCGGCGCCCATAACATCAACAAATTTGTGCATTTTTATGCCATATCCGCGCCCCGTTGACGCATCATAGGGCACAACGGCGAAGCGGCACGCTCTCACTGCCGCAGTGGAGGACACCATGAGCCGATCCAATGTGATGATCACCGTTGCTGTGCTGGTTGTGATTGTTGTCGCCGGGGCGTTCTTTACCGGTCAGTTTGATACGCCCGATGCGCCGCCACCCCCTGAGGGCAGCGAAACGACAACCACCACGACCAACTAGGGCGCTTCTCCATCAAATAGGCTCGTTTGTATCGGAAAAGCCGCCGGCATTTCACAAGTGTGGGCAATGTCCTCGCGCCGCGTCTGGCGCGAGATGCTCTCGTCTGCCGCCAGCAACGCCGGTGAACGCGCTCGCCTGCCGCAGCGATCGTCCGCACGGTGGGTTTGCCGCGCCACCACTGACGAGCGCCACTGTTGCGGGGCTGACGGCGCGTTCAAAGCGTTAGGACAGCGGCGCACAACCAAGGCCGTGCGTTCCACACACGCCCATGATAGCCTTCGCGCTATGACAAAGATGACGAGCGTGTGTGTTTATTGCGGGTCGGGGGAAGGGCGCGATGAACGGTTTGCAGCAGCTGCCGACGCGCTGGGCGCAGCGTTGGCGGCTGCCGGGCTTACCCTTGTTTATGGTGGCGGCTCCATCGGGCTAATGGGGCGCGTGGCGCGGGCCACCTTGAACGGCGGCGGCCATGTCATCGGGGTGATCCCGCAGTTCTTGCATGACCGGGAGGTGATGCTGCGGGAGGTGAGCGAGCTCGTCATCACCGAGGATATGCATGAGCGCAAACGCATCATGTTTGATCGGTCCGATGCGTTTGTCGCGCTGCCTGGTGGGATCGGCACCTTGGAAGAGCTGGTGGAAATCATGACTTGGGCCCAGCTCGGCCGGCACGATAAGCCCATTGTGGTGGCCAACATTGCCAATTTTTGGGATCCGCTCACTGAGCTGATCGAGCATATGACGGTCGCTGGCTTCATCCGGCCGGGCTGGGATGTGAATTTTGATGTGGTGGACGGGGTGGATCATGTGGTGCCCACGCTCAACGACCGTCACGCGGCACTTGCCATGAGCCCACAGGACAAAGCGCCTTCCGCGGTGAGATTTTAGCGCAACAATCGCCTTGTACGGCCCTGAGGCGTTGCCACTTGCAAGCAACGCCTCACACGCCCAGGTTGGGCGCGGCATTCAGTCCTGGTACACGCTGAAGGCGGCATGGGTTGAGAGCGTGCCAGCACACAATCCTTTGAAGGGAGATCTGTTGATGACCACCGCACGATGGGCCGGGGCGCTGCTTGCTTTGGTAAGCCTTGCAGCGGGGCCGGCTGTTGCACAGTCGGACGTGATCCAGGGTGGGCCGTTGCCGGCGCCATCATACGATTTCGTCCAGCAAGCCAGCTCGATGACCTATGATGGAACCACGATGACGCTGAGTGGCATTGCCCCGGCGACCGTGTTTTTCTCCGATCGGCCGTACAGGATGACCGGCCAACTCACCAACCAGCAGTTCGTTGCACTATGGCAGGGCAATGGGGGGACCTTTGTGGGCGATCCTCCCAACGCGGCGGTCTCTGTTTTGAGCAATACCACCACGGCGCCCGCCATTGTTGAGCTGCGCTCCGCTGCCCTCAACGGCGATTCGCTCAGCTACGACGTGACGGTGCTGTCAGGCGAACTGCCCCGCAGCGCCGATAACATTGCCCTTTTCATTGACCGCGGTCACTTTGGCGGCGGCGGATTTCATGGGGGTGGCTTCCGTGGTGGTGGTTTCCATGGTGGTGGCTTCCACGGCGGCGGCTTCTACGGCGCCCACTATGGCGGTCGCGGTTTCCGGGGCGGTGCATTCGGCCCCCCGCCGGTCCATCACCATCACTATTATCCAGCAGGCTATGGTCCGCACCATCCCTA
>JBCDLN010000409.1:0-2348 GCA_038745295.1 Pseudomonadota bacterium
CTTCACCACGCCCACAGGCGCTGCCGACTTACCGCGCACCATCTTGCCCCCACCGGTCATTGTCGATGATGGCCTGTGCACCATCACAGCCGACCGCGGGTTTGTGGAAGTCTTTCAAGAGCCCCAAGGGGAGAGCAGCGGCTTCCTCCCCGCGGGGATGATCGTTGAGGTGATGGACGAGCCCTACACCCAGTTCACCGACCTTTGGGTGCGCATCAAACCCCCCCGCCACAGCCACTATTATGGCTGGGTCGAAACGGCGACCTTCCACTGCGTGTGACGTGACATCCACACGGCCCGGCCCATCTCACCCCACCCCAGCTTGAATGATCGCACCGGCCTTTGCGCCCACCCAGCGCCGCGGTACTCTGCGCAACGACAAGAAGGCGCGCCCCCGCGGCCGCCCTTCGCGCACAAGCACTGGGCCCAGACCACCCGGTGCGCAACCGATGGTGGGCATCATGCGGATCATTCTGGCGCTCTTGGGCGCGTTGATGGCAACGGCGGCTGCCGCGGCAGACCCAGAATGCACCATCAACGAACGGGCAGGACCCTTCACCCCCATCCGCGGCCTCGAAGAACAAATCGTCAGGATGACGCTCCCGGCAGGCACAAAGGTGGAGATCATCACCATGACGGTTGACCAGCTCGGTTGCCCCTTCGCCTTAGTGCGCGAGCCGGGCGTCCTCTACACCGACTATGGCTGGGCCGATGTACGCCACATCACGTGCCGCTGAGAAAGCTCAGAAACAGGCGCACCCCCTCAAAGCCCTTGCCACATCAGCCCTCATCCTGCTAACAGCTTTTGCCCCGACGGCTGCGCCGGCAAAAGCGCAAGCCGTGTGCTTTGTGGCTGACCCCACCGACACGCCCCTCAACGTCCGAGAATCCCCCCGCGGGCCGATTATCGGAACCCTACAGGACGGCGTGCTGGTGGAAATCATCGAGTACACGCGCGACGGGCGCGGCAACCCTTGGGTGCTCGTCCGTCCTCCGGGCGCGACCCAGATTTACGGCTGGGTCTACCGTAACTATATCGACTGCAAGTAGCGGCACGGCTGGACGACATCCCGGCCTGGCACCGCCAAGCTGAGGAGAACACGATGTCGATCACACCAGAACGCCGCCAGGCGTTGATCAAAGAGTATCAAACCAAAGACACAGACACAGGCTCGCCCGAAGTGCAGGTAGCGATCCTCACCGAGCGCATCGTCAACCTCACAGAGCACTTCAAGACCCACGCCAAGGACAACCACTCCCGCCGCGGTCTTCTGCGCCTGGTCTCCCAGCGCCGTCACCTGCTCGACTATGTGAAGAGCAAAGACGTCGCCCGCTACCAAAGCCTCATCCAGCGCCTCGGCCTGCGCCGCTAGAGCATTTCGCGCCGCATGCGGCGCGAAAAACAATGCGCGCCCCCATGAAAAACCGCCGCTCGGGAACGTCATGCCCCGCCCGTTGGAAACCGACGGGAGGGGCCCACAACGAAGGTAGGGCCCGGCAGCAGTGAGGGTGCAACGCTCCCATCGCCCAATCCGCCACCTGCGCTAGAAAAGCAGCGGCTCAACGTCGGACGAAACAACGTCCATAGGCGTGATGCCATCATCGGGCGCGGACGGGAAAACCCTGCCATTGCACACCGCCTCCATCAGCTTGGGGGTGGACGCTTGGGCGGCAGTCGCGCCGCCCACATCCTCGCCCACGACGGCATAGTCCGTTTCAGGGGCTCGAAACTCAAATGACCCTTCAAGCACCGCCACGTCGCCAGACGGCTCGGGTTGCCGCGGGGCGGCAGGAATGTACTTAATCTCGGTAAAATTGAGGGTAATCTGTTCCATCGTCTTTCCTCCATGAAAGTGTTTTTGTTCACCCCCATGACGTCGGAAGGACTGCGTCACCAACCAACGGCCACCCCTACAACCCCGCCGTGACCAAACGCAGGTTGTAGCGCGCGCCAGACAACCAGTGGCCCCCGGCCGGCACCAGGGCCATACCCGGCGCGCTCACACCGCCCCGGCCAAAACCCGCAGGCAAACACGTCAAAATGTGGCCGTGCACTGAGCCCGGCCCTATGATAACAGGGCAGTCAGGAGCGGTCTCGCGCCGCCCGCCGCAGGACAGAGGCGGCTCCGCCTCGTCCCACAAAACCACCGGCGCTGGAAGGTGGGGCAGGATTGCCAGCCGCTTTTCGCATCGCACCGCGCGATGCCAGTAGCGGCTCGTCGTCTTGCCCGCCCGTGCGCCACACGAAACACGCACGTTGAAGGCAAAACGCATGTTCGACTATCAGACCGAAACCCTTGAATGGGGCGGCCGTCCGCTCAAACTCGAAACCGGCAAGATCGCCCGAC
>JBCDLN010000410.1:0-2348 GCA_038745295.1 Pseudomonadota bacterium
CAGAAGATCCATGGTGCGGACGGCTATGAGACGGATGGAGTGATGCGCGTCAGTGGCGGACAGGCGATCTACGGCGCAACGGTCGGCATTTTAATGCTGGATGCGCAGTTTCCGCGCATCCCCGGCGACATGGGAAATGCGACGACCTTCCCCTTTCCCGTGCAGTACCGGTTGGTGGACGGCGCGTCTCCGCACAAGGTCGTGCGCGATGGGGCGGGCGGATTGCTGGCACCCTTCATCGCCGCCGGCCGAGACCTTATTCGCCACGGGGTGGACGGGATCACCACCAACTGCGGCTTCTTATCGCTCTTTCAGGCTGAGCTTGCCGAGGCGCTTGATGTGCCCGTTGCGGCTTCATCGCTGATGCAGGTGGGGATGGTGAACAGCCTCCTGCCGCCGGGCAAGCGCGCCGGGATACTGACCATTTCAGCGTCAACGTTGACTGCGCAGCACCTTGAAGCGGCCCACGTGCCGCCGGACACGCCCATCGCCAGCACAGAAGATGGTACTGAGTTCACCGAGGCAATCTTGGGCGATGCGCCCACCCTCGACGTCGCCGCCGCACAAGCCGACAATATTGCCGCCGCCCAGTCCCTTTGCGCCTCCCACCCCGACGTTGGCGCCATTGTGCTGGAGTGCACCAACATGACGCCCTATGCCGCTGCCATCAGGGTTGCGACGGGCCGGCCAGTGTTTTCCATGGTGACATTCGTCAACTGGTTCCAAAGCGGCCTTGCTCCGCGCACCTATCCACAACCTGGAGGTCCATCCTTTGATCTCGTTTGAAACGGAGCGGCTGGTGGAGTGGGGTGACTGCGACCCTGCGGGCATCGTGTTCTACCCCAACTTCTACCGCTTCATGGATGGGCACTATCACCAGTTCCTGTTTGCGCTCTCGTGCGATCACGGGAAGCTTAAGACGAAGTTTGGGCTCCTTGGCACACCGCTGAGGGATTCTGGCTGCACCTTCCATGCGCCCGCCTACGCTGATGAAGAAATCACACTGTCATCCCAGCTGGTGCACCTTGGAACCTCGAGCCTGAAGCTCAACTACACCATTAAGTGCGAAGATCGGCTGGTGGCAGAGGGCTTTGAACTGCGCGTTGCGGTGGCCGCGTCTCAAAATGGCATCGAGAAGCGCGCCTTTCCCGAAGAGGTGCGCAACGCGCTTCTCGGCCACTTGTCGCAGGACAAAGGCTAAAGCGTCACCGCCACACCGTGCCGGCCGGCAAGATCTTGGACGAACTGCCACGCAACACGGCCCGAGCGTGAGCCTCGTGTGGTCGCCCACTCAAGGGCGGCCCGGCGCACATCCTCTTGCGCCATCTCCAGCCCAATGGCGTCCAGGTAGCCCGACACCATGGCAAGATAGTCATCCTGTGAGCAGCGGTGGAAGCCAAGCCACAGTCCAAACCTATCTGATAGCGAGACCTTTTCCTCCACCGCATCGCCCGGGTTGATGGCGGTCCCGCGCTCGTTCTCCACCATATCGCGCGCCAGAATATGGCGCCGGTTGGAGGTGGCATAAAAAAGGACGTTGTGCGGGCGCCCCTCAACGCCCCCCTCCAGCACGGCTTTCAGGGATTTGTACGACGTCTCACCGGCATCGAATGAGAGGTCATCGCACAAGATGATGAACCGGTGGGCCGATGGCCTCAAAAGGCCCATCAGCGTTGGAAGACTTGCAATATCCTCGCGGTGGATTTCAACGAGCTTCAACCCGTCCACCGCCGCGTGGACAGCCTTCACCAGAGAGGATTTTCCCATACCCCGCGCGCCCCAAAGCAGCGCGTTGTTGGCCGGCAGCCCCTTCTGGAAGCGCTCCGTGTTTTCGAGCAGCGTGTCGCGGTTGGCATCAATCCCTTTCAGCAGCGCAAGATCCACGCGGCTCACCTGCGGGACGGGGGTGAGAGTGGTGTCTTGGGGACGCCACAAAAACGCGTCCGCCGCGTCAAAATCGGGGGCAGCGGGCGCGGGAGGGGCCCACCGCTCCAAAAGAGTGATGAGCGTGTCGAGGCGCGCAAGAAGGTGAGGGTCAGTCATCGGGCGTCCAGGGGGATCGTCGTGGAAGATTGATGGGAAGACTTTGCCCCAACGCGATGGAGCAACGCCGGCCATCGGATGCAGCGCTTCAAAGAACGCAACCCACCCGGCGACCTCGTGGAGCAGCGTCTATCACGGTTGAGTGCGGTGTTGCGCAAATAAGGGTGTAGCGGCTCCGGCGGTCACGCGGTCACACGGTTGAACGATATTGCTAGGTGTAAGAGCTTTGAAGGCTGTTCACTCAAAGCTCCGCCAAGACTCAGAGGTGCCCCCAAAGAACCTTTCACATGTTCCTTTGGTGGGAC
>JBCDLN010000411.1:0-2316 GCA_038745295.1 Pseudomonadota bacterium
ATGAGCAAGCGCTCTGGGATCGAGCGGCGCTATGCAGTCTTCTCGCCAAGTGCTGAGCCCAACGATCCGATTGCCCTTGATGCTGAGGGGTTTTTCAAGGTCGGCGCTTTCCCATCAACCGCCCAGCGCATGCAGATCTATAACCGCGAGGCAACCCCGTTGGCAGCGCGCGCGGTGGCAGATCTCGACCCCGATGACGTGGCGCGCACCACCCACCTCATTGTCACCTCCTGTACAGGATTTGCCGCCCCAGGTGTCGATCTTCAGCTGATCTCCAAGCTGGGTTTGCCGCTCACCATCGAGCGGACGATGATTGGTTTTATGGGGTGCTATGCGGCCATCAATGCGCTTCGCCTGGCGCGCTCGATTGTTCGTGCCGACCCAGACGCGCATGTTCTTGTGGTCTCCATTGAGCTGTGTTCGCTCCACCTTCAAGAGACGGACGATCTTGAGGTTGTGCTGTCCTTTATGCTGTTCGGCGATGGCTGCGCTGCGGCCATGGTCACCTCCCGGCCCACGGGGTTGGCGCTCACAGGCTTTCGCACTGCCGTTATGCCCGCCGCGGACGATCTCATCACCTGGCACATCGGCGAGCAAGGCTTTGACATGCGCCTTTCGGGCGAAGTCCCCTCGGCGCTGTCGGCGGCCCTTCCTGAGGCTGTGGCAACGCTCGATCCGACCGGGCTCGACAATGTGGATCTTTGGGCCGTCCACCCTGGGGGGCGCTCCGTCCTTGATGCTGTGGAGCGTGCGCTGTCACTCCCTGGTGACGCTTTAGAAGCCTCGCGCACCGTTTTGCGCAACTACGGCAACATGTCCTCGCCGAGCGTGCTTTTTGTGCTGGGCGAGATGCTGAAGGCCTCACCCGCGGCAGGGGCGCGGGGGCTCGCCATGGCTTTTGGCCCAGGGCTGACCGCCGAGGGGATGCGTTTTGTGGCGGCAGGGTGAATGGTCAGGCTGCCCTCGTTCCGCCACCGTGCACCGCCCTCAACCCTCCCCGAAAAGATGGATGGTGAGCCGGACTTAGAGGTCTACCGCGCGTGCTTGAAGCATTTGGCGGGGGTCAACGTTGCTTCATTCGGCTACCGGCCAACGGTGCGTTTCGTGGAAAAGGTTGCGGCGGGACATGGGAGCACCGCGCCGCTTAACGTGCTTGATGTTGGCTCAGGCTATGGCGATGCGCTGCGGGTTATCATGAAGCGGCTCACCAAGCGTGGCATGCGCGCTGCGCTGACGGGTGCTGATCTTAATCCCCACGCCGCCCTCATTGCCCAAGAGGCCGGCAAGGGTGAGGCGCTGGACGAGAACGCGCCCGTGAGCGTGCGCTACGTCACCGCCGATGCCCGCGCGCTCGCCACAGGCGCTGACAGACCGGACCTCATCATTTCCAGCCTTTTCACCCATCACCTTGAAGATGATGAGGTGGAGGCGTTTGTGCGCTGGATGGATCAGACGACGCGTATTGGCTGGTTCATCAATGACCTTTACCGCAGTCGCTTCGCTGCCACGGGGTTTTACGCGTTGACGGTGCTGACCCAGCGTCACCCTTACGTGCGCCACGATGGGCCGGTCTCCTTTGCCCGCGCGTTCCGCCGAGCGGACTGGCAGGCGCGCCTTGCCGCAGCGGGGGTGGATGGGGCGCGCATCTTTATGGGGGCGCCGTTCCGGCTTTGCGTTGAGAAGGTGCATGAGCCGGGTTGAGGCTTTGGTGGTGGGAGGCGGCCTTGCGGGGGCTGCTGCGGCCATTGTGTTGGCAAGGGCGGGGCGCTCGGTGGTCCTTCTCGAAAAGGAGCCTAGCGCGAAACCCAAGGTGTGCGGCGAGTTTTTAAGCGCGTCCGCCCTGGCCAGTCTTTCTGAACTTGGCTGCGATGCGGTGGAGCTGGGCGCTGTGCCCCTTGATACGTTTCGCATGGCCGCGCGGGGCCGGGCTGTGAGCGTGGCGCTCCCGTTTCAAGCGGCATCCGTGACGCGCGCGGCCCTTGATGAAGCGCTCCTTGCCAAAGCGGCCCGTGCTGGCGCTACCGTTCTGCGCGGCGCGGCGGTGCGCACCATCTCGCGGGACGATGGTGGCTGGCGGGCCGACACCGCCCATACCGCTTACAGCGCAGACAGCCTGTTGCTCGCCACGGGAAAGAGCGATCTCAAGGAGCGACGGCGCGGCACCGGCCTCCATGACGGCATGGTGGGTCTCAAGCGCTACGGCCACGGCGCGGGTGCCACCACCAGCATCGACATTGCGCTTTTTCCAGGTGGCTATTGCGGTATCCAGCCTGTGGAGGATGGGCGCCTTAACGTGTGTCTTGCGGTGTCGGCACG
>JBCDLN010000412.1:0-2315 GCA_038745295.1 Pseudomonadota bacterium
AGCCACCCGCGCCTCAGGCACCAACGCGGTGCGCTATGGCACCATGCGCGACAATGTGATGGCGCTCGATGTGGTGCTGGCAGACGGGCGGCGCATTACGACAGGCTCCCGCGCGAAAAAATCCTCGGCAGGCTATGACCTCACGCGGCTCATGGTGGGGTCTGAAGGCACCCTCGGCCTCATCACCGCCATTACCTTGAAACTCCACGGCATCCCTGAAGCCATGAGCGCCGCAGTCTGCCCCTTCCCCAGCGTTGAAGCCGCCTGCCAGGCCGCCATCCTCACCATCCAGTGTGGCGTGCCCATAGCTAGGATCGAACTGGTCGATGAGCTCTCCATCCGCGCCATAAACAGCTATTCCAAACTTGATCTACCGGTGCAGCCCACGCTGTTTTTGGAGTTTCATGGGTCCGAGGCCGGTGTGGAGGAGCAAACCCAAACCGTGGCCGGCATTGCCGACGAGCTGGGGGGCGGTCCGTTTTCCTACTCCACCAAAGCCGAAGAGCGATCCAAGCTGTGGCAAGCCCGGCACGATCTTTATTGGGCAACACTTGGCATGAAGCCAGGAGCCACCGCCATCGTGACCGATGTGTGCGTCCCGATCTCTCGTCTTGCTGAGTGCGTGGAGGCGACCCGCGCCGATGCCGCGCGCCTAGAACTCCTGTCGCCCATCGCGGGCCATGTGGGCGACGGAAACTTCCACGCGGCCATCCTTATCGACAAAGCTGACCAGGACGAGACCGCACGGGCCAAAGAGATGGTGGCGCGGCTTTCGGAACGGGCCATCGCCATGGAGGGCACCTGCACCGGCGAGCATGGGATCGGCCAGGGCAAGATCGGTTCGTTGCGCAAAGAGTTGGGCGATGCGGTCGACGTGATGGCGACCGTCAAGGCCGCACTCGATCCCCAAAATATCCTTAATCCTTTAAAAATATTGAGCTGATGGTGCGGGCGAGAGGGCAAGCGTGAACTGGATCGTCATTGCGATCGGCACAGCCTTGGTGCTGGTGCTCACGGCAGCCTCAGTCGGTCCCTACTTTGTCGACTGGACCGCCTATCGCGACACCATCGAGGCCAATGCGTCCCGCCTCATCGGCGTTGGCGTCACCATTGATGGCGACGCTGAGGTGCGCATTTTGCCCTCCCCACGCATTGTTGTGCACAATGTGGGGTTGGGCGTTGGCGATGCGCCCCTTGTCACGGCGCGCACCGTGGATCTCGATGTGGCGCTGATGCCCCTTCTCAGCGGTGAGTTGCGGGTCAAGCAGTTGCGGCTTGATGCACCGCATGTGGACGTGTCCATCTCACCCGCCGGCACCATCGACTTCCCACCGCTTCAGGTTGACGATGGCATCCAATCCCTCTTCACCGCCGAGGATGTGACGGTCGAGAGCATCACCGTCGAGGATGGGCAAATCGAGCTGCGCGACAGCCGCACAGGCCGCACCCACACCGTCGAGGGCCTGGCGCTCAACGGCAACGCCCGCTCGCTGACCGGCCCCTTCACCGCCGAAGGCCGCGCTGAGATTGGAGGGGCCCCGGCCACGGTTCGGGTGGCGGGCGGCCAACTGGAAGCGGGCACAATGCCGCTTTCGGTCCGCGTTACCCCGCAAGATGCCAACGCTGAGATGAGCTTTGAGGGCGCCATAGTCCCCCGCGCAGAAGCCCCTTCTGTGCGCGGCGAACTCACCGTTTCAGCTATGGCAGGCACCGTCCCCTTCTCGCTCAGCGGCGGCATCGCTGCCGACCTTTCCGAAATTGTCTTCACCCGCGGGACCCTTAGCTACGGCGCGCCGGCAAACGCCATCGAACTGACCGCAGCGGCCTCCCTCTCCCTCATTGACAACACCCCCGCCGTGCTCGCCCTCAGTGCCCGCCAGCTCGACCTCGACCGGCTCGACCGTGCCCTCTTTGGCAGCGATACACCCACACTCCGCCCGCCGGCTGAAACGGTTGAGGGCATCATGGAACACCTTGGCCCCCTTTATTCGCTCCTCATGGGGCAAGGGGGAAGTGCGCGGGAGGTGTCGGTGGGTCTCGATCTTGGCGCGGTTGTGGTCGGCGGGGCATTGGTGGAGGAGGTTTCGCTTGCTGCCCGTAGCAACGGCACAACCTTCACCATTGAGCGGGCGGAGGCTGTCTTCCCAGGCGACAGCACGGCCGAGTTTTCAGGAACACTCACCGGCGGCGTGCGCGGCAGTCTTCGCCTCAGCGCAGCACAGCCTTCTGTGCTTGCAAGGTGGTGGAGCGGGGCAGCCGCGCCCAATCCCCTCGGCGGCACCATCGACCCCATTTTGCTGGAGACAGACCTCTCC
>JBCDLN010000413.1:0-2314 GCA_038745295.1 Pseudomonadota bacterium
CGCCTCCCGCAGAACGTCAGCTAAGTCCGCATAGCTGACCACGATGAACCCACGGACTGACAATCTCAAAAACGAACGTTTTTGAGTGAAGGCAACATGGACAACAGTTTGGCTGCCGAAGTCAGCTGATTGATTCTTGAAACCGTACCTGGAAAAACCGCGCCAGAGTTGATCCCCATTTCGCCGTTTCGCTGAGTCAACCGAGGCCGCTCAGGCCATGCCCTCATCCGGCATCCGAGCCCTGTTGCGCCTGTTACAATTGAAACTGCGACTGATACAGAGCCGAAACATGGGCCACCCATCTGCTCTCGACGGCATCCACGCCGTTTGACTGAATGATGGAGATTTTTATGCCTGCTTATTTGAGATTCGAGGGCCTCGAAGGCGAGTCGGCCAACATGCCAGACGGCGGGAGCGACCTGCTGATCGTCAACAATGGTGACGGGTCCGACTTTATGGAGGGCGCGACGGCCGCGTCCTCCCCGATGCTGGCGAAACTGGTGTCGAACGGTCGGCACTATCACGACGAGGACAGCCCGTCCTTCGAAACGATCTCCTTCAACTTCATCGAGATCGACTCCTTCTAACCGAAGCCGCGGCAGCCCGGCCATCGTTCGGGCTGCCGACCGGACCCTATCGCGGCCCCAAAGGCCTCGCGCCTGGCCGTGGGGGCGGGCGTGGCCCTTGGCCCTGCGGCGGGCCGCGCAGTGTGCGTTGCGGCCGGCGCTTGCGCCGCTCGTTCGCCATCTCCCCCTTCAACACCCCCGAGAAGAGATAGAACGCGGCGGTGTAGGCCACGATGATCGGCAGCGCGCCAATAAACCCGTTGATCAGGTACTTGTTCGTCCCCGAGGCCACCCAAATCAGCATGTAAAGCACCAGGGGAAAGAAAATAAACTCCCGCTCCAGCACCCATTTCAAGGCAAACCGGCTGGCAAAACCAAACACAAACCCCACCAGCGGCGCGATGAAAATCACCCCCAGCCAGCCATAATGCCAGTACATGTCGCCATAGATCGAAATCCCCACCAAGGTGGAGGTCTCGCGCCCGAGCAGCGTGGAGTAAAAATACGTCCCCGGCCCTTCTAAAATGGGCTTTTCCGGCCAGATCACGCGCGGAATAAAGCGCATCCACGCCGTTTCGATGGTGCGGCTTTCATAGCCTGAATCGTGCAAGAGCATCGCTTTGGCAATCGGCGAGGCATAGTCGAGGCGCACCCACCACCACTGTGCGGTGCGCTCCTCATCGATCACATAGCTTGGCGTGTTGCTGGACGCCGAACCCGTCACGTAGGTGGTCAGCACGTTGATGCGGTCATTATAACCGCCGCGGTTGATGTCGCCGTGAATAAGGAAAAGTTCGCCGCGCCCATGGGTCACCAACGGCGTTGAGAGCGAGAACGCGACCGCGGTCATCGCCGCGCCGAACGCCAGCTCCTTCAGGCGCCGGCGCGCCAAATAAATGCCGAGGATCGGAAAGACCAACGCCACCACCAGCTCGGTCTTGGCGAACGACAACAGTGTCAAAGCCACATGGCCGCCCCACAAGATGATGAGCGGAATCACCCAGCGGCTCCCTTTGCGCGAGGCGGCGATGTAGGCCAGGAGCGCCAGGCCGAGATCAACCATAAAGCCGAGCGAGCCGAAAATGCCTGGCACGATGATGGGGATCACCTGCCACTCTGCCGGTTTCACCAGCGCGTAGCGAAAGAGCCCGCCAGCCAGGATGACCATGAACGCAATGGAGGCAAGGCGCTCCGGGTACACAAAGCGGTTCGCGTCCTGCCACACATGGCGGGGCACCCGTGGCGGCGCCAAGACGCTGAGGGCCGCTGCCATGCCGGTGAGAAGCAGCGGCACAGCGACCGAAATGAGAAGATTGGCGCGCAAAAGCTCCGCCGGCGTGACGGTGAGGGGATGGCCCGCTCTCGCCAACAGTGTCGCTTCACTACCAAAGATATTGATCAGCGGACCAAAGTATAAAAATACAATACTTTGCATAGGCGCCCAGACGAACGCCGTCCAAATCGTCTCCGGTAAGTCTTTGACGCAGTTGTAAATCAACGCTGCCAGCACAACCATGCTGTACATGGGGAAGAGTGTGTTCACCATCGTGAGGGTGGCTTCGCTGAGGTGAGCACTGCTGGCAAAGAACACCAAAACCAGCGCTGCAGGCAGCAAACACGCAATGGCGATCCAGTAGTGGCGCCGTAGCTGCGCGTACGGATAAGGCACGTCCACCAACCGCCCGCGGGTTGATGTCGGCCGCGCCGCCTTGCCACTGACACCGCTGCCTGGATGGGAGAGCGTCATC
>JBCDLN010000414.1:0-2308 GCA_038745295.1 Pseudomonadota bacterium
CGAAATTCGCGAGGCCGCTGCCCGCATTTCCCCTTATGTGCGGCGCACGCCCTTGATGGCCCTTGGCGGCCCAGCGCCGTGCGAACTAAAGCTTGAGTACCTGCAGCGCACAGGCTCCTTCAAAGCCCGCGGCGCCTTCAATACTGTGCTGGCGAGCACGGTGCCGGCAGCGGGGGTAACTGCGGCCTCCGGCGGCAATCACGGCGTTGCGGTGGCCCACGCCGCCAACGCGCTTGGGCACAGGGCGGCGGTGTTTGTCCCCGAGATCGTGAGCCCCACCAAGCGGGCCGCCATTGAGGCGGAGGGGGCCGACATCCACATAGGCGGCGCGCGCTATGCCGATGCTTTGGCAGCGTGTGAAGCCCATCAGAAGCGCACGGGCGCCATGGGCATCCACGCCTATGACGCCGCGCTGACGGTGGCGGGTCAAGGCACGGTCGCTGCCGAATGGGAACACGATACGGACGGGCTCGACACGGTGCTGGTGGCGGTGGGGGGCGGCGGCCTCATCACGGGGATGGCGGCCTGGTTCGGGCACCGGGTGCGTGTGGTTGGGGTGGAGCCTGCTGGCTCGCGCGCGCTCCACGATGCGCTGGCTTCGGGCGGGCCCATTGATGTGGACGTTGAGAGTATTGCTGCCGATTCGCTTGGCGCAAAGCGCACGGGTGATCTCAACTTTGCCATTGCCGCAGCCCATGTGGACAAGGTTGTGCTGGTGGATGACCCCGCCATCGAGGCTGCCCAACGCGCGCTGTGGCACAGTGCCCGGATTATGACCGAGCCTGGTGGTGCGGCAGCGTTTGCCGCGCTTTTGTTGGGCGCCTACCAGCCCTTACCCAACGAACGGGTGGGGGTGTTGGTGTGCGGGGCAAACACCACCCTTGATGCCTTTGGTGCTGCCCTTGCCCGGTAAGGGCTGCGCCCTTCTCGACTTCCTGCGCCCCGCCTCCTGTGTCAAGAGATGCTCATAACCCAGAACAGACACCTGATTGCGACGCGCAAGGACACCTGAATGCCTTCTCTCCTTCTTCTGGCCGGCGACGGCATTGGCCCTGAAGTGATGGCCGCCACTGAGCGGCTGATCGCCCACTTCAACACCCGCGGCGCAGGCTTTGAGATTGAACGGGGTCTTGTGGGGGGTATTGCCTCCACCACGGAGGGCGCGGCTGTCTCTGATGCCACCATTGAAAAGGCCGAGGCGGCAGACGCTATCTTATTCGGCGCCGTCGGCGGCCCGCAGTTTGACGATTTGCCCTACGATCTGCGGCCCGAGGCTGGCCTCCTGCGGCTGCGCAAACACTTTGATCTCTTCGCCAACATCCGCCCCGCGATCTGCTACCCCGCACTTGCCGACGCCTCCTCGCTCAAGCGGGAGGTGGTGGAGGGGCTCGATATTGTGATCCTGCGCGAGCTGACGGGCGGGGTCTATTTTGGCGAGCCCAAAACCATCGAGGAGCTCGGCAACGGGCAAAAGCGCGCCATCGACACCCAGGTCTACGACACCTTCGAGATCGATAGGATCGCAAGAGCCGCCTTTGACCTCGCCCGCACACGCAGCGGCCGTGTCACCTCCATGGAAAAGCGCAACGTCATGAAATCGGGCGTCTTGTGGCGTGAGGTGGTGGATGACGCGCACAAGGACGGCAACAGCGACATTGTTCTCGACCACATGCTGGCGGACGCTGGCGCCATGCAGCTGGTGCGCAACCCCAAACAGTTCGACGTGATTGTATGCGACAACCTCTTTGGGGACATGCTGTCTGATATTGCGGCCGAACTGACCGGCTCGTTAGGGATGCTGCCGTCCGCATCGTTGGGCGCCCTGGACCCGCGCACAGGCCGCCGCCGCGCGCTCTATGAGCCCGTCCACGGCTCAGCGCCCGATATTGCCGGGCAAGGGATCGCCAACCCCATCGCCATGATCTCGTCCTTTGCGATGGCGCTCCAGTATTCGTTCAACATGGTGGCTGAGGCGAAAGCGATCGATGACGCCATTGCCGGTGCGTTGGGCGACGGCGCGCGCACCGCTGACCTTGGCGGCGATGGCCCGGCCCTTTCCACCGATGCGATGACCGACGCCATCCTGGAACGGCTCGGAGCGGGGGCATGAACGCGGGCGTGGCGAGTGTTCTTGCCATGCTCGGTGTTGCCGGCGTGGCAGCGCCTTCGGGGGGAGAAGCAAGTCAACTCCAGCCGGCCCGTTGGGAAACCCGGCCACTCTTAATCTTTACCCCCTCGGACACAGCGGCGGACCTTTCGCGCCAAACCACCGAGCTTGCCAACCATGCCGGCGGCCTTACCGACCGAC
>JBCDLN010000415.1:0-2288 GCA_038745295.1 Pseudomonadota bacterium
AATCAAAGACATAGGTTTCAAGGAGCGGCGCGCCGTCATCGAAGGTGGGCCTGCGCCCGTAGCTTGCCACACCGCCATGCCAAGCCCCTGCAATCTTGGCACGCACGGCATAGATCCCGTGGCGCAGCTGATGGGCCGGCTCCAGCGCTTGGTTGGCGGTGGGAAACCCCAGCGTCCGCCCCCGTTTATGGCCATGCACCACAGGGGCTGTCACCTGATAGTGGTAGCCAAGATCCTGCGCGGCCGCCTCGACCTCTCCGGCCCCCAGCCGGTCGCGCACCTGCGAGGAGGAGACTTTACCGCCGTCACCCTCCAAAGCAGGCACCACGGTCACCGAAAACCCGCGACCGGCGGCCTGATCGTGCAGGTAAGCCGCATTTCCGCCGCGGCCTTTGCCGAACTTGAAATCATAGCCCACAGCGACGTGCCGGCAGTTCAGCTGGCGGCCCAAAACCTCGTCCATAAAGACGTCAGCGCTCTGGCTTGCGAGGCGTTCGTCAAACGGCACCACCACCAAGCGATCGAGCCCAAAAGCGCAAATGAGCCGTGCTTTGGTGATCAGCGGGGTCAGCCGAAAGATGGGCTGCCCACTAAAGAACGCACGCGGATGGGGCTCAAACGTCAGCGCCACGCGCGGAGCAGGACCCTTCAGCGCCTCGGAAAGCACAGCCTGGTGGCCACGATGGACACCGTCGAAATTGCCGATCGCCACCGTGCCGCCCGTGAGCGCGGGGGGCAGATCGCTCAACCCGATAGAACCGGCTGCATCGATGAGCATACTACCAGGCCAACTTCGGCATATAGTGGTTGGCTGTGAGGCCCTCAGTGCCGAGCCGCTCGTGGAGTTTGTCATGGTCGGGTGCGCCTGGCACGCCGATCTCATGGGCGTGGATGCCATCGGTGATGAACAATACGTCAAGCCCATGGCGGTTGGCGCCGGTGATGTCGGTGGGAAGCCCATCGCCAATGGCTAAGATCCGCTTCGCACCTGGCGCTGCCTCAGCGATCACCTCAAGGGCCCGATCATAGATGGGCCTATGCGGCTTGCCGAACTGGCGGGCCGATCCGCCAAGATCATCAAACATTTGCGCCAAAGCCCCGCCGCAGTAGACGATGTTCCCGCCACGCTCCACCACAACATCCGGGTTGGCGGAGATGAAAGGGACCGAGGAGGGCACGAGCGCGCGCAACTCCTCCCGGTAGTCATCGGGCATATGATCGTCTGAGCGCAGATCCGTCACCACAATGGCATCAGCCGCGCCCGCATCTTCAGTGAAGGTCACCGTCACCCCCTCAAACAAAGGATGATCGCGGGAGGGGCCGATATAGTAGATGCTCTGGTACCGCGCGTCCTTCAGGTGTTGGCGTACCACGTCACCGGAGGACACCACGTGGTCGTAAGCATCCGCCCGCACCCCGAGGTGGTTGAGCTGGGCAATAATCGGCGCGGCGGGGCGGGGCGCGTTTGTCACCAAAACCGCAGGCTTGCCGAGCGCTCGAAACTGCGCCAGAGCGTCAGCCGCTGAATGGTGCGCGGCGATGCCATTGTGCACCACGCCCCACACGTCGCACAAAATTGCGTCGTAGTCGTCGGCGATGCTGGAGAGGCCGGCAAGCGGGGCAGCGGTCATGGCAGGGTCTTCCAGGGGCTGTGGATGTCACGGCTATGTTTGTGGACGACGGGATTGGCGGCTGGCGCTCTGCCGCCTTTGGTGAGACGCCTAGAGCAAATCCGATGGCGCTGTACACTGCCATTTGGGCGCAAAGGGACCGCAAGTCAGCCCAACGCCATGCTCTGGAGGGTGGACAGTCCGGTTTTCAATGCTGACGCAAGCCTTTCAGTCGTGAGGTATGCGGTGTTTGGCCAGGCAGTTGGGGGACATTGAACCGATGGCGCTTCTGGCAGATGGGGTAGACCCTCAGGAGCGGCCGCGCATCGCCCGGCTCGACGATCGCCTCGTCGATAAGATTGCCGCCGGCGAGGTGGTGGAACGGCCCGCCAGTGTCGTCAAAGAGCTGGTGGAAAATGCCTGTGATGCCGGCGCAACCTCCATCGACATCGAGGTTGCCCAAGGTGGCGCGGCTCTCATCCGCGTGGCCGACAATGGCGCTGGAATGGACGCCGGCGATCTTGCCCTTGCCGTTGGCCGCCACTGCACCTCCAAGCTTTGGGATGCGCATGGGCTGGAGGCGATCACAACGCTCGGTTTCCGCGGGGAGGCGCTCGCCTCCATCGGTGCTGTGGCCCGGCTCAGCCTCTCATCGCGGGCACAAGGCAGCGCTGATGC
>JBCDLN010000416.1:0-2258 GCA_038745295.1 Pseudomonadota bacterium
CGAGGGTGCGGCACCGCTCCGCCAGTTGGCGGGCGTGGTGAATGGCGTTTTGCTCGCGGCAGTGTTGCGGCGATCCTGACGCGGCAAAGGCCCCGCCCTCCATCACCACATCGTTTTGCATATCTTGGATGATGAGCGCGCAGCGCGAGGGATCGAGCGTCAGACCGCCGGTCGCTCCGCTTGCCGCGGCTGCGCTTGCCGCGGGGGCCGTCTCAACGCGCGCGGAGGCATGCACGGCAGGCTGAGAGGCCACCGCTTGCCCGGCCCCCGCCCCTACCCGCATAAATGGTTCGTTGCGCGGACCGACCTTAGTGTCCAGCGCGTAAAGTGAGGTGGACGCGCACACAAAGAGCGTGCGCCAGTCCGGCCCGCCCCAGTGGAGATTGGCCGCGAGTTCAGGGATGGCGACTTTGCCAAGGAGCGCGCCGTCCGGGGCGTAGACCCAAAGGCCCGCAGGGGCGGTGACCCAGATGTTGCCCAGCTGGTCGCACTTCATCCCGTCCGGCACGCCCGGCTTCAGGGTATCTTTGATGCCAGAGGCGAACACCCGTCCGCCCGAGAGGCTGCCGTCATGGTTGACGTCAAAGACGCGGATGTTCGCCTGCTCGGTATCGTTGACGTAAAGGAGGGTTTCATCGGGCGAGAAGCACAGGCCGTTCGGCATCGAAAAGAGGTATCGGTCTGCAAGCAGGACCGGCTCCACCCCGACCGACTGCCGCGGCACTTTATAAATCCCCTGGAAACCAAGCTCGCGTGGCCGCTCCACGCCGAAGACTGGCATCCGGCCGTACCACGGATCGGTGAAGTAGATGGTCTCGTCGGAGCGCACGCACACGTCGTTGGGGGAGTTGAGCTCACGGCCCTCAAAGTGGGAGGCGATCACCTCGCGGGTGCCATCGACCTTGAGCCGGGCAAGTGATGAGGTGGCGTGCTCACAGATGATGAGGTTGAGATCGTGGTCGTAGGTGAGACCGTTGCCCTTGTTGGTCGGCCTCAGGACTTCGCGCACACCAGCCCTGTCCCAGCGCCGTCGAACATCGCCTGGCATATCGGAAAAGAGAAGATATTGGCCGGTGGGGTGCCAGATGGGCCCTTCGGTGAAGTCAAACCCCGAGCCCAGCTGGCGCACGGGGGCGTGCTCATCAATCAGCTCGCGAAACGCGGGGCGGACTGCCTCGTGTGCCATCTCAGGCGGGGAACCAATTGCGGCGCGGAACCGATTGGCTGGTTGGGCCGGGAACCGCCATGTCGAGCCGGCCGACAACCTCTCCGCCCTCCACCTTGGCGGGCTTATCGTGGATGGGCAACAAATAGGTGGAGCTGTTGAGGAGCTTCTTGATGGCCGCCTTTTCTTCGCGCTTTGAGACGGAGTGGTTGCCGGTCACACGCGGCTCGTAGTCGTTCACCTCAAAGAGCGGATTGATGACTTGGTCGTTGAAGTCATAGATGACGTCGCCGCAGATGGTGGCGCGGCCGTCTGCGGTTTCCACGTGGATGTTCATGGAGCCCTCGGTGTGGGCGCCCGCCCAGTCGAGGGTGACGCCTGGGATGAGCTCCACCTCGCCGGTGAGGTCGGTGTCTTCCAGGCGCATGGCGCCGGGAGTGTGGAGCCGCTCGATGAGGTGCTGAATGTCGGGCTTGGGGTATTGGGGGTACATGAGGCCCGAGACCGAGTGCTCCAGCTCCCGCCGGTTGAGGACCACCGTGGTGTTCATGGGGAAATGGTCGTCTTTGCCGGCGTGGTCGATGTGGAGGTGGGTATGGCAGACGTAGCGCACGTCGCCCATCTTCACGCCGTGGCGGGCGAGCTGATTTTCGATCATGTTTTCATGGAATTGGAGGCCGCGCATGCCGAGGGTCTCCATGATGGCATTGTCGCGGTAGCCGGTGTCCACCACCACGGCGTGGCTTCCACCGGTGATCAGAAAGCCGTAGGTGGGCACGCGCCGGGTGCGTCCGCAGTCCCGCGCCAACACCAAGAAGCTCGATTCCAGCTCGATGTCGCCATAGTCGAGCAGCTTGATTTCCAGCGCCATTGTTGTCCCCTCCGCGCACATTAGACTTGCCAGCCGGCATTGATGCGACCCTACCGCTGAGCGGTCGCGATCTGGGGCAGCTCGGGCAAAAAAGCAGACAAATGGGTATTCTGGATGCCGTTCCGAAGCTGTGCTGGAGGGCACGGCTGCCGGGCGTTTGCGTCTTAGCGCGCCATGACGGGCGGGATGGGGTGTGGTCGCGTGTTAGGCGGCGCGTCGCAG
>JBCDLN010000417.1:0-2247 GCA_038745295.1 Pseudomonadota bacterium
CAAAGCCGTCAGCGCCGGCGGTTCGGCCGATTTTGGGGTGGAAATCAAGGGTGATGCCCGCTTCGACCCAAGGCACGCTACCGTGGTCGAGGCGGGTGGGACGCCTGGTGTCGAGGTGGCGACGCCACTGTCACCTCCCCCCCTCGACGCGGCTGAGGCCGGTGCCCCTCCGGCGGACGTCGCGTTGCCTTCAACCCCCAGCGCAGCACCTGCCTCGCCCCAGCAAAGCACCTCGGCGGCCCCATCAGGCGTCGCCACCCATGCACCCATCGATGGGCCGCTCAGCACCTCAGGCCGGGCGATCACAGACGAGACCGGCCAACCGGTGGACATTTACGGCGTCAATTGGTTCGGCTTTGAGACGGACGTCTACACAGTCCACGGGCTTTGGGCGCGCAACTGGAAGGGGATGATGGATGAGATCGTCTCCATGGGCTTTAACACCATCAGAGTTCCGTTTTCGGGGGACTTGGTGGCCAGCGGGGGCGGGGAGCCGAGCGGGATCAACGCCAGCTTGAACCCCTCGCTGACGGGGCTGAACGGGCTTCAAATCCTCGACAAGATCGTGGCTTACGCCGACGAGATCGGTCTTTCGATCATCTTGGATTACCACCGCGGGGAGGCGGGCAATGGACCCAATGCCAATGGGCTTTGGTATGGCGGCAACCGTACCGAAGCCGACGTGATCGCCGAGTGGGAGGCAATGGCGGCCCGCTACTCCAGCGCGCCTGCTGTGATTGGCGCTGATCTCATCAACGAGCCGTTCAACGCCACCTGGGGCGATGGCACGGCGACGGACTGGGCGGCGGCGGCCGAGCGCATCGGCAATGCGGTCCACACCTACGCGCCGCACTGGCTGATCCTCGTTGAAGGGATCTCGGTTTATGATGGCGACCCCTATTGGTGGGGCGGAAACCTCCAGGGGGTGAAGGAGAGGCCGGTTACCCTCGAGGTACCCCATAAGGTCGTCTACTCGCCCCACGACTATCCTGCCTCAGTGCACCCGCAGCCTTGGTTTACCAATGGGTCGGACCTCACCGCCAAGTTCCGCCAGAACTGGGGCTTTATCGCTGAAGAGAACATTGCCCCTGTGGTGGTGGGTGAGTGGGGCTCACGGCTTCAGACCGACGAGGACCAGGTGTGGGCTTCAGCCATTACCAACTACATGAAGGCGCAGGACATTTCTTGGCTATGGTGGGCGCTCAACCCCAACTCCGCCGACACGGGCGGCGTCTTGGAGGATGACTGGGTCACCAAGCGGCCACAGGTGCTGGAACTGATGGAGCCGTTCTTAACGCAAACCCGTGCTGAGCATCCAAACCCAACCTCGGAGGCTGCCGCAACGGACACCGCGATGCTTCTACCACTGGGGCTGGGTGGGGGGATCATCAGCCCCATCGCCGATGCAGCGGTAACTTATACGGATGCAGGGCAGCGCGATAACCATACAGCCCGAACCTTGGGCGGCGAGGACGCCGCGCATGAGCGCGACCGGGCTCTCCTCGACACCGCAAGCCCCCGCGCCCGGCCCCAAGGCGAAGGCGCTGGGGCCCGTGAGGTTGCCCCTTACCAGGTGCTTGCGCCGGAGGGGTTTCACGCACACGCCACCGCGCCCACGGTCACAATCCTTGAAGCTGATGATCTGGCGTTTGCAGCATCTGCCTTGGCCGCAGGGGCAGTGACATTTCCCGATCCCGAGGCCGCCCAAGGTCCATCGCTGGTGCAGGACACCATGGTTCCGGCAGGCGCTCATCATCAGGCAATGCCCTTTGCGCACGTGCAATCCATCATGGCGCCATGGGAGGGCGCACTCACCTCAGTGAAGATCGGCAGCGGGCCAGACACTCCAAAGACGAATGCGTCCACTGGGGCAGCGACCGCTGTAGGTGTTCGGCTTTCAAGCAAGGCTGCGCCCACCGGTGATGATGGTCAGCCAGCGCAAGCTGGTGAAGCGAACGCATTGCCTGCCGCCACCGGCGCGCCTTTGTTTGATGATGGGCTGATTGCGAAGGACGGTGGGTTCTTGGTCCCTGCAGATACGCCAAACGCACCCGATGACGCGATGGTCACCGAAGGGGCCGAGGCGTTGGGTGAGGCCGGGCCGGCTGCGCAAACCGCTGTGGCAGATCTTGCCATCACGCTGCAATAATCGGCATGCCCATTCATTCGGCGCCCATAACATCAACAAATTTGTGCATTTTTATGCCATATCCGCGCCCCGTTGACGCATCATAGGGCACAACGGCG
>JBCDLN010000418.1:0-2220 GCA_038745295.1 Pseudomonadota bacterium
GATTATGCGCTGATTGGGCGTGCGGGCGTGACCGGCACGGCGCCGTTTGAGGATCTCATCGGGCATTTTGAAACGGCGCTGCGCAAGCTACATTCCAAGCCATGAGCGTGCTTGCCCGGATCCTCGCCTGGCCCGTGAAGGCCTATCGCCTGATCGGATCGCCCTGGGTGGGGCACAACTGCCGCTATCAGCCCACCTGCAGTGCGTATGCGCTGGAGGCCTTGGAAAAGCACGGGGCCTTCAAGGGGGGATGGCTGGCGCTGTGCCGGATTGCGCGGTGCAACCCGTGGGGCGGGTCGGGGTATGACCCCGTGCCGGATGCGAAGGGCTCATGCGGGTGCTGTGGATCAGAGCGCGCCCTCGGCGAGGATGATGCTGGGCGGTGAGGTGATGGACGCGAAGGGCCGTGTGCCGTTCCACTCAAAGCTTTCAAACGCAATCTCTGCTGCGGTGCGGTGGCCCATCTTTTCCAGAACGAGTTTTTGTGTGGCGACGGAGGAGAGTTCCCCGACCACGTAGTGCCATTGGCTCTTGTGCGATCTGTTTTCCAGATGCTGACGCAGGGCGCGATAGATCCCCAGACCGCGCGCCTCCGGGTGGACGGCGGCCATATCGACGAGAAGAACCTCACCCGGGCCGAACGCGCGCTGGGCGTGGTAGATTTGGGTTAAGGTTTGCGTGAGCGCGCTGATCTGCGCATAGGGGCCTAATGGGGCCGGGTCGCGCAGCGTGGCGTGCAGATCCGTTGCGATGAGCGCGCCCAGCATCTGGCCCTTTGCGTCTGTGGTCACCAGCGAGAGACCTTCCTGGACCATGGCCTCAAAGGCGGGGCGCAGGGATGTCTGGTAGAGGTGCAGGTCGCCGCTGAGGACGGCGTGCAGGCTGCTGGAGGCGGCGAAGGCCTCGGTTGTGAGGGTAAAAGCGCAATCGAGCCGCTCTTTGGTGAGCGGCTCGATGTGAAACGTCGTCATGGCGCTCTTCCGCCCTGGCGGGCGGCCTCGCTTACGCGCGGCGGCGGCGGCGGCCTCCGGCGCGCCCGCCGCGGCCTTCTTCCTCACCGGCTTTGGCCGGGGGTTTGTTGAACTTGATCCAATCGCCGCCATGGGGGTCGTTGTTGGTCAGGAAGTTAGCGGCGCGGATGGCCTCCATTTCCTTGCCCGCGCGGGCTTGGGTGGAGCCAAGACCGAAGAGCCGGCAGAAGGTTTCGTCATCCATGCCGTCTGGGATCACGATGCCAGCGGCCTCTGCGGCGGCGCGCTTGGCGTCCTTGTCGGCCTGTTTCACCGGCAGCGCGATCGGGTTCATGATCGCTGATGTCATGCCAGCGCCCATGGCCATGGGCAAAAACGCGTTGTTGATGCCGTGGCGGTTAGGCAGACCGAAGGAGATGTTCGATGCCCCGCAGGTGGTGTTCACGCCCAGCTCTTCGCGCAGTTTGCGCACCAGGGTGAAGACCTGCTGTCCGGCGGTCGCCATCGCGCCGATGGGCATCACCAGCGGGTCGACCACGATGTCATGGGCCGGGATGCCGTGATCGGCGGCGCGTTCCACAATCATCTTGGCCACGGCAAAGCGCACGTCGGGGTCTTCCGAGATGCCTGTTTCGTCGTTGGAGATGGCCACCACGGGCACGTTGTATTTCGCGCAGAGCGGCAGCACTTTTTCCAGCTTGTCCTCTTCGCCTGTGACCGAGTTCACCAATGGGCGGCCTTCGCAGGCCTCAAGCCCCGCTTGCAGCGCCTCGGGCACCGAGCTGTCGATGCAGAGCGGCACGTCAACGATGCCCTGCACGAGGCTCACCAGCTCTTTCATCAGCGGCGGTTCGACAAAGTTGTTGTCGGCGTAGCGCACATCTTCGGACATCTTGTTTTTGAACACAGCGCCGGAGTTGATGTCGAGCATGGTGGCGCCGGCCTCAACCTGGGCGATGGCATCCGCTTTGACCATCTCAAAGTTGCCCTGTTCGAGCTGTTCATTGAGGATGCGCCGCCCGGTGGGGTTAATGCGTTCGCCGATCACGCAGAAGGGCTGATCAAAACCGATGATGGCGGTCTTGGTTTTGGATTCGACGATGGTTTGTGTCATCTAGGGTGTCCTTCAGGCGGCGTTTGCCGGTTTGGTCGCAGCGCCACCGTTTTCGATGGCCCAGGTGGCGTTGGTCTTGATCCCGCCGAGCGGGAAGAAATGGACGCTTTCAATGTTGAAATCGGGGTTGGCGGC
>JBCDLN010000419.1:0-2154 GCA_038745295.1 Pseudomonadota bacterium
CGCCTCCCTGCTGACGGATGAGACGCTCACCCTCCAAAACGTCCCCCGCTTGGCCGACGTCTCGCAGCTTTTCCAAATCCTCGCCAACCACGGCGTTGACACCTCCTTCCAAGGCAAACGCTGCGGTCAGGACTCATTGGCCGGTCAAACCGTCCATCTGTCTGCGCGGGCGATTGTCGACACAACAGCGCCCTACGAGCTTGTCTCTAAAATGCGGGCGAGTTTTTGGGTCATCGGCCCGCTTTTGGCGCGCATGGGCGAAGCGCGGGTGTCGCTCCCCGGTGGCTGCGCCATCGGCACCCGCCCGGTGGACTTCTTTATTGATGGTCTGCGCACCCTCGGCGCCGACATCGAGATCGAACGTGGCTACGTGATCGCCCGCGCGAAGGCCGGTCTTGTGGGCAACAAAGTCTCGTTCACCAAACCCTCCGTCGGCGCGACCCACACGCTTCTCATGGCGGCGACGCTCGCCAAGGGCGAAACCGTCATCGAAAATGCTGCCCGTGAGCCCGAGGTGGTGGACCTTGCCGAGTGCCTCATCGCTATGGGCGCCAGGATCGAAGGTCAGGGCACGGACACCATCTATATTGACGGCGTGCCTCGCCTATCGGGCGCCCATCACACCGTCCTGCCCGACCGGATCGAGGCTGGCACCTACGCCATGGCCACCGCGATGGCCGGTGGCGATGTGACCCTTGAGGGCGCGTCTGCGGAAGATCTTGCGCGGCCGCTGGAGATCTTAGAGGCGGCGGGTGCTGAGATCACCGTCACCAATCGCGGCATCAGGGTGCGCCGCAACGGCCATGGAATTTCCTCGGTGGATGCTGAAACAGCGCCCTTCCCTGGCTTTCCGACCGACCTCCAGGCCCAGTTCATGGCTCTCATGACTATGGGCAAAGGCACTAGCCGCATCACCGAAACCATTTTTGAAAACCGGTTCATGCACGTGCAGGAGCTTGCCCGCCTTGGCGCCAACATCTCGCTGAGCGGCCAAACGGCGACAATCGAGGGGGTCTCAACGCTCAAGGGCGCGCCGGTGATGGCGACCGATCTGCGCGCATCGGTGAGCTTGGTCATCGCCGGCCTTGCCGCAGAGGGCGAGACGGAGGTGAGCCGCATCTACCATCTCGACCGCGGTTTTGAGCATCTTGAGCAAAAGCTCTCCCGCTGCGGCGCCAACATCAGCCGGATCGCCGCCTAAACGCAAATTGGTCGCAACGAGAGAGTGCCCAGAGCTGGGTCCTCTCGTTGCACCACACCTTTAAAGATCAACCCGGCCGCGCCACCTATCGCGAGGCCGGGTTGATCGCGTATGTGTTTCACCAAATTGAAGGGTTTGGGCTTCGATCGATGTCACTTATTCGCCCCCTCAAGCTTGCCGCGCTTGACGAGGAAGACCTCAAGGTTCTGTCCGCACATGTGCAAGATGCTGTGGTCAAGGTGGGCGAGATCCGCTGGTCCGCCACCACCGGCCATTTCATTGTGCCGATGAACCGCTTTGCGTGGGAAGAAACCCAAAAGCCGCGCAGCCGCAAAACCAACCAGCGCCGCCAAGCCGTCCTCCAGTTCGACAGGGTGCGCAAGGTCTCCGCCAGTGGGGTCTCGGCCCGGGAAAAAGACACTGTGCTGTCTATTTTGGCGATCGCCTTCACGCCCGGCGATCCGCCCAGCGGAACCGTCACCCTCGCGTGCGCGGGTGAGAGCACGCTGCGCCTTGAGGTGGAGTGCATCGAAGCCCGGCTCACCGATTTGGGGGCGGCGTGGAGCGCCTCCATGCGGCCCAAGCATAGTCTGGGCAACATCTAGTCATGCCGGTGACGTCGGCCGGGGCCGTCACAATGGGGAAAGAAGAAGACACGCGGACGAACCTCAAACTGGTGGCGGTCACCCTCGATGACAGCTCCATCGAGCGCGGCAGCCCAGAGGTGGAGCATGAGCGCGCCATCGCCGTTTACGACCTTTTGGAAGACAACAGCTTCGCACCGGTCGCCGCGCGCGATGGCCCTTACCGGCTGACCCTTTCGATCCGCGACAACCGCCTCGTCTTCGACATCACCCACGATGATGGCGGGCACATCATCAGCCATATCCTCTCGCTGACACCGCTTAGGAAGGTGGTGAAGGACTACTTCCTTATCTGCGAGAGCTATTTCA
>JBCDLN010000420.1:0-2132 GCA_038745295.1 Pseudomonadota bacterium
AAGCGCTGTTTCGTGCCCCACGGATTGGTGCCACTGGGTTTGTCGCCCTCGGCCTTTTGGGCGCGGCTATCCTGGCGCTGATTTGGACAACGTCGCATTATGCGGTGTCCCGCCAATTGGACCGGTTGAGACCGTGAGCGCCCGAGACGATGCAGACGACACCCGACATCGACACCGCTGACATCACGAAACGGAAAGCGCCACGCAGAAGCGCACTGCCCCACGCCATCGCGCTGGTCCGCTCCTTCATCTACTCCGTCTTCGCAACGTCGTGGTTTATTCTGGTGACCACGCTCGGCGTCTGGACGGTGCTGTTCCCGCCGCGTGTTGTCCGCCTCGCCACGACGTTTTGGGTCCGCGGCGACCTCTTCTTGCTGTGGCTGATTTGCGGCCAACGGATGCGCGTTATCGGGCGCGAGAACATTCCGAAAGGGCCAGCCCTCGTTGCGTCCAAACACCAGGCGGAGTGGGAGACGATGTCCCTCCTGCCGCTGTTTGACCAGGGTGTGGTGGTGATCAAGAAGGAGCTGACGAAAATCCCGATCTATGGCTGGTACGCCAAGAAGCTCGGGATGATCCCGGTGGACCGAGCGTCGGGCGCTGCGGCGCTGAAGCAGATGGCTGCCGATGCCCGCGCCGCGATGGATCGCGGCAATCAGCTCATCATCTTTCCTGAAGGCACCCGCCGTCAGGTGGGGGCTCCGCCGGACTACAAGCCCGGCGCGCTGTTTCTTTACGAGAAGCTCAAGGTGCCGCTGGTGCCGGTCGCTCTGAACTCGGGGCTTTTGTGGCCGCGCCACCGCTTTGTGCGTTACCCGGGGACCATCACCATCAGCGTGATGCCTGCGATCTCGCCTGGTCGTCCGCGTGCTGACGTGAAGGCTCAGATGATCCACGCCATCGAAACCGAAACGGACCGTCTGGTGGCAGAGGCCACCGCTTAGGTCCGAAGCGCGGCCGCAAGGGCGTTAAGCGCCGGGTCGGGGGCTCCCACAGAGGAGAGATGGTCAGCTGTTGCCGTGACATAGTCTTCGTTGGGACCTGATTGGCCGACGGCGCCGCGGACCTGATCGAGCATCGCAGAGTGCGACAGACGGCCGGCATATTGCTGGTGATTGCGGTCCACCACATAGGTCACCGCATCCACCACACGGCCATCTTCCAGTTCGGCCGACATCGTGCGTTCCAGGTACACCATCGTGACCTGCTCGCGGGCGCGGAGGTAGGCCATCACATCGTCCCGATCCGCATCGGCGATCTTAAAAGCGACCCCGCGGCAAGCCCCGCCCCGGTCGAGGCCCATGACCAAGCCGGGACGCTCCGGCGTGCCCCGGTGCACGAAGGAGTAGACACACAGGCTCCGGTGGCGTCCACGAATCAAGGCATGGTCTCGCCGCTCAAAGGGGAATCCTGGCCGCCACATGAGCGATCCGTATCCAAACACGTAGAGCGACATCCCTTCGCACCCCGTTCCTTTTGGTTGGTCATTCGGGCATTTGAAGCGCACTTGAGGTGTGCGGCGCATCCGCCCAAGTGCGAAATTGCGCAATTGGCTTGCGCTCGAAGTGGATCAAGTTGAGCGTGACACGCACGATTGCGAGGGGCAGGCACACGATGGCGTCATACACGCGCACCCGGCGGTTCAAGGTGCTCATGGTCGCGAGCCTTGCCGTGTTGGTGGGTTGGTCGATCGCCTGGTTCATTATTGCCACCTATGTGGATCGCACTGTGGAGCGTGCGCAGCTCAAATTGGCCGACGCCAATATCGATTTGGAGTGCGCCCAACGGAAGGTGACCGGCTTCCCATTTCGCATTGAGCTGCGTTGCGCTCACGGATCGCACCTGACCGGCCCCACCGGGTCGGCACGGCTGGAGGGCGCGACAGTCGCGGCCCTGATTTACCGGCCAAGCCGTCTCTTGATGGAAATGCGCGGTCCCTTGTCGGTTCAAAGTCCGTTTTGGAATGGCCTTGAAGCTGACTGGTCACTCGCCCGCGCAAGTGCGCGAATGGATCTTGATGACCGCGCGATGACGCGCTTCGACGCCGAGTTTACCGATCTGGACATCGCCTATGGGGATGCCCCGGGCGCGCTTATCCGCGAACTCGACGTCAATTTGCGTGCGCACCCCAA
>JBCDLN010000421.1:0-2123 GCA_038745295.1 Pseudomonadota bacterium
TACCGCGCCTATCAAGACCACTTCACGAAGGATCGGCATTTCGGCTTCGAAGCGGCGGCCTGGTACTGGCACTTTGTCGATGTGGTGTGGCTCTTCTTGTTCGTGGCCATTTACGTCTGGGGCGCTGGCGCATACACGCACTAGCGGAGCTGGCGATCAGCCCGGGCACCCAGGTTGATCAGCACGTGCGAGCGGGCGATCTACGCGCACCGCTCGACACGGATCCGCAACGGCACGATTGACGTGGCGCCCGTCGGCTAACCCTTGCACGGAAAGCCCAGCACCGCGCATGACGCCGGCCAGATCGGGTTATTTGAAGCATAAGAGGGGCGCGCCGAGACCCAAGCGGTGCGCGCCTTTTCCGGAGACGGACTGAGATGAAAAGACTTGCAGGGTCGCGCCTACTGATCGCGGCCCTTTCGCTCATTGTCCTGGCGGTGCTTGTGGGCCTTGGCACATGGCAGCTTGAGCGACTGGAGTGGAAACGCGCTCTCATCGCAGCGGCAAGCGAGCGGCCTGGCTCCGCAGCAGTGCCGCCTCCAGGGCCCGACACGTGGTCCAACTTTCCCATCGATGATTGGAACTACCAGCGTGTGCGCCTCACCGGCCAGTTTGGCGAAGGAGAAGCCCATGCTTGGACCGTGTTGGGAAGCCCCAAAGGCGGGAGCTACCGCGGCGATGGTTATTTCGTGGTGGCCCCCTTCATCACCGAAGATGGGTGGACGGTGCTCGTCAACCGCGGCTTTATTCCTGAAACGCGCAAAGATGGCGGCACCCGGCCAGCTGAGGTGCGGCCAAATCAGCCTGTCTCTGTGGAAGGGATCATCCGGCGGGACGACCCCCCGTCAATGTTCACCCCCGAGCCAAGCCCGATCACGAACACCTGGTTCACCCGCGATATCACCACCATGGGTGACTTCTTGAAAGTGAGCCCCAACGCGCTCGCCCCATATACTGTTGATCTTGTGGCCGAGGAGACCCCGCCCAGCGGCCTCCCGCAAGCAGGCGAAAGCCAGATCACCTTCACCAACAACCACGTCCAATACGCTGTCACCTGGTACGGCCTTGCCGCCGCATTTCTGGGGGTTCTGATTGTGGCCGCCTTCCGCAGCCGCCAAAGTGCGCGTTCTTAAATCAGCGACGATGCGCGTTAGGCCGGTGGACTGAGGACGGCGTCGGCGCGCACTGCGGTGGGCTTGCGCCAAATCTTTTTCAGCGGACCTGCGTGTCTAACCTTTTTCAGCGGACCTGCGTGTCCGATCCCGCGCCCCCTGCAAACCCGCGCTGTCGCGCCGGCCCCCGCTGGAAGCCCAGGCCATCGCACTGCCACCATGTCTGAGCGGGCTAAAAGTTCACGCTTTGATCGAGCGGGCTGAGCGGCGTCATGCTTGCAAGGGCACTGCGCGCTGCAGCCGAATCGGCCTCCATCTGCGCGACCAGCGCATCCACACCGTCAAACTTCAACTCAGGTCGAAGGAAGGCCACAAAGGTGACCGTCACATCCTGCCCATAAAGGTCGCCGCTGAAATCAAAGACATAGGTTTCAAGGAGCGGCGCGCCGTCATCGAAGGTGGGCCTGCGCCCGTAGCTTGCCACACCGCCATGCCAAGCCCCTGCAATCTTGGCACGCACAGCATAGATGCCGTGTCGCAGCTGATGGGCCGGCTCCAGCGCTTGGTTGGCGGTGGGAAACCCCAGCGTCCGCCCGCGTTTATGGCCATGCACCACAGGGGCTGTCACCTGATAGTGGTAGCCAAGATCCTGTGCGGCCGCCTCAACCTCTCCGGCCCCCAGCCGGTCGCGCACCTGCGAGGATGAGACCTTACCGCCGTCACCCTGCAAAGCAGGCACCACTGTCACCGAAAACCCGCGACCCGCGGCCTGATCGTGCAAGTAAGCCGCATTTCCGCCGCGGCCTTTGCCAAACTTGAAATCATAGCCCACAGCGACGTGGCGGCAGTTCAGCTGGCGCCCCAAAACCTCGTCCATAAAGACGTCAGCGCGCTGGCTTGCGAGGCGTTCGTCAAACGGCACCACCACCAAGCGATCGAGCCCAAAAGCGCAAATGAGCCGTGCTTTGGTGATCAGCGGGGTCAGCCGAAAGATGGGCTGCCCACTAAAGA
>JBCDLN010000422.1:0-2113 GCA_038745295.1 Pseudomonadota bacterium
CAGGTGGCTTGGGACAAGGATTGCCAGCTTGTGGGGGGTGACGACGTTGCCCTTCAAACCCGCCAATGCCTCAAAAACCTCGATGCTGTCCTTGAGGCTGCAGGCGCCACCCGGGCCGACATTGTGCGCATCAGAACCTATGTGGTGGACCACACCGTCGAAAAGCTGGGCCAAATGGGGCCAGAATTCGCCGCCTTTTGGGGGGACATCACGCCCTCGCCCAACACGTGGCTAGGCGTTCAAGCCCTCGCGCTGCCAGGCTTTTTGGTGGAGATCGAAGCCACTGCGGTCATCAAACCGGGGTCGTGACCGCCGGCCAATCTGGCATGCGATGGTGAAACGAGGGAGCTGAAAAGCGACGCGATGACACGGGAACAACTGGAAGCGTTTCGCCATGTCCCTTTCCTCGTCTGGGTCAAAGACGCTGAGTGGCGCTACCTGTGGGGAAACGACAAAATCGCAGAGCTTGCCGGGGAAGACGTGGTCGGCAAGCTGGATGGCGAACTGGTTTGGAAAGAGACAGCCGGCGCGCTCGTCGCCCATGACAAAGCGGTCTTCTCCTCAGGCACAGCCGGCTACATGCACGAAAGGGTGGAGGAAAGCCTTTACGGCAACGCCAGCCTCAGCGTGTGCAAGTGGGTGGAGGAGTTTGACGGCAAGCCCTGCGTGTTCGGGATTTCTTTCATCATTCCTGAGGCGTGAGGCATTATCCCTGAGGCGTGAGGCATCATCCGTGAGGCGCGAGGCCGGCAAGCCGCGCCCCTTCTGAAAGCGCCTCCAGCTTGGCGTAGGCAATTTCAGGGTCCACCGCGCCAAAGCCGGCGAACGTGCCAAAGCCGCAGTCAGTCCCCGCAATCACCCGCTCCGGCCCCACAATGTCGGTAAACCGCACAATGCGTTCTGCCACCAGCTGCGGGTGCTCGACAAAGTTGGTGGTGGTGTCGATGACGCCCGGAACCAGAACCTTATCATCGGGAATGCGAGCCTTTTGGTCGCGCACCACCGTCCATTCGTGGCCGTGTCGGGGGTTTGCGGTTTCAAACAGCACGTAGCGGGCGTTGGCGCTCATCAGCGTTTCAAACACCTTGTCCATGCCAATGTCGCACACGTGAGGCCCTTCATAGTTGCCCCAGCAAATGTGGATGCGCACCCGGCCCGGATCGATCCCGCGCAGGGCGTGGTTCAGTACCTCCACATGGAGGCCGGCAATTTTGACGAAGGCATCGTCATCAAGGTCTGGGAAGAGCATGTGCCGCGACAGGGCAAGATCGGGACAGTCGAGCTGGAGGTCGAGCCCTGCGGCCACGATGGCTTTGTATTCAGCCGCCATCGCCGTGGCGAGGGCCTCCAAATAGGCCTCTCGGCTCGGGTAGTGCGTGTTGGGCAGGAAGAGAGAGATCACCCCCGGTGAGGCAGCATTCATAAAGCCGCGCGTCGCACCGTGGCGGGCCATTGCGGTCGTCAACCGCGCTACGTCGCTCTCCAGCGCTGCTTTGCCTTCCTGTGTTGTGGTCACATCGCCCACGCACTGGGGCCTGGCGTACTGCGGCGTGCCCCCAGATTTGGCAATGCGCTCCAAAAAGGTGGGAAACTGCTTGAGGTCCGCCGGCGCGTTGCGGGGACTGTCCCCGTCAAACCCGGTATACCGGTCTTTGACATAGGTCGCATAACTGATTTTGGAGGTTTCGCCGTCCGAGACAATGTCGACACCGGCCGCCCTTTGCCGGGCAACGGTCGCGTCGACCGCCTCGTCCATCACTGCATCAAACGCATCGGCCGCGATGGGTTCGCCGCGCTCGCGGGCAAACAGGGCATCCACCACTTTTTGCGACCGGGGCAGGGAGCCAACGTGTGTGGTGAGGACGCTCATTGCGTGCCTCCCGTCCAGGTGGAGCCAGGCGCATCGTCGGTGTTGCGCACCCGGAAGAGGCTGGCTTCCCCGCTCATGGACGGGGTGAGGGCGCGGGCGGCGCCCGGCGGCACAGCAGCGGTGTCTCCTGGCGCAAGGATGCTCTCAGAGCCGTCCACGCCCCCATCGACGCTGAGCCGCCAATGGCCGCGCATCACCATGATGATTTCGTGGCGAGGTGTCGTGTAAGGCGCTGGGTCGATG
>JBCDLN010000423.1:0-2092 GCA_038745295.1 Pseudomonadota bacterium
AGACGGTCAACAGCCCAAAGACGGTCCAGAGGGCGAAGTTGGTAAGGAGTGCAGCCATGCGGGGTCGGATTTGGGCACTCGCGATTTTGGCGGTCGCCAGCGCGGTGGTGGCGACGACGGTCACAGCAAGCGCTCAGGGGCGCATCGTGGCCCGCCATGGAGATTGGCAGATCCGCTGCGAAACGCCCGTTGGATCACCATCAGAGCAATGCGCGCTCGTCCAAAATGTTGAGGCGCAGGACAGGGCCAATGTGGGCCTGACCGTGATTTTCTTGCGCACAGCCGATCGTCAGGCGAGGATTTTGCGGGTGCTGGCGCCCCTTGGCGTTCTATTGCCCTCAGGCCTGGGCCTCTCGATCGATAGTAATGAAGTGGGGCTTGCGGGATTCGTGCGGTGCTTGCCCGAGGGCTGCATCGCCGAGGTAGAGCTCGACGATGGGCTGCTGGAGCGGTTTGGCGCTGGAACCACGGCAACGTTCGTCATCTTCCAAACGCCTGAGGCAGGGATCGGCATTCCGATTTCATTGGCTGGCTTTACTGATGGCTTTGCAGCGCTCGAGAATCCGCCGCCTGCCGCCTCCATAACCGATGCCGCGCCCGCCGCACCGCTCGGCGCTGTCGCCACGACCGTTGAAGCACCCTCATCGTCAGCCGCACAAGACGAACTCCCCTTTGAGAGCGAGGCGGACAATCGCACAGAACTCGACAGGCTCTTGGAAGACCCGCTCCTTCCCTATGTTGCGGCGGGGCTTTTCATGATTGTGGCGATTGTTGTGGTGGTTGTGTTGGTGCTGCGGAGCCGTCGCCGCAGGCCGTTTAACCCGCCGCAAGATGCCTTCCAGGACGAGTACGGCGAAGAGTATCCTGTCGAAGATGATGGGCTGCAGTCGCTGGAAACGGCGCCCGTGCGCAAAAGGTCGGACAGAACCGCGCCGCAGCTTGCTCAAGGCTCGCGCCCGCGCCAAATACCCACTCTGGGCGACGACGTCGACACACGCCCGCCGGCGTCGCACAACCCGACACTGCCGCGACCGCCGCGCGCCAGCTGATCTGAGGTCTGGCAAAATCTTGAGGGGGTAACGCCCCTCGAGTTGCGCGCAAAAGTCAGGCGGGCCGCACAGCGTCGATCTCTGAGGGTCGACAGAAATGGGGAGAGCGATGGCTGAAGATCTCTTTGCAAAACACGGTCTTGACGTCGCCCACTGTACGGACCGTGTGGGCGAGGCTCTCCAAGGCGCTGATGATGGCGAGCTCTTCGTCGAGCACCGGGTGAGCGAAAGCCTGGTGTTTGATGATGGCACCATGAAGTCAGCCGCCTTTAATGTGAGCGATGGGTTTGGGCTGAGGGCCGTTGCTGGGGAGACCTCGGCCGTCGCCCACTCTTCAGAGGTTTCGGAGGCGGCGCTCTCACGGGCTGTGGCGACCGCATCTATGGCGGGGCGGGGCCATGAAGGGGTCGCCGATGTCGCCCCCCAGGGCACCAACCATGCCCGCTACCATGACATTGACCCTGTGGCCGAACCGGCCTTTGGCGACAAAGTCAGCCTGCTCGATGAGATCAACGCCTACGCGAGGGACAAGGATAACCGCGTGGCGCAGGTCTCCATCAGCCTCGCTGCGGAGCGCCAGGTGGTGAACATCTTGCGCGCTGACGGACAGCGGCTTGCCGATGTGCGGCCCTTGGTGCGCTTTTCCGTCAACGTGATGGTGATGGAAAACGGTCGGCGGGAATCGGGCACCTACGGCATGGGCGGGCGCGAGCCTTATGCGCGGTTTGTTGCCGAAGCATCCTGGCGGGGCGCCGTTGACGAGGCGTTGCGGCAGGCGCTCATCAATTTGGAGGCGGTTCCTGCCCCTGCCGGCACCTTTGATGTGGTGCTGGGACCGGGCTGGCCGGGCATCCTCCTCCACGAAGCGGTCGGCCATGGCCTTGAAGGGGACTTCAACCGCCGCAAAACAAGCGCGTTTGCCGGCCTGATGGGCGAGCGGGTGGCCTCCCCAGGGGTCACGGTGGTTGATGACGGCACCATCTTCCATCGCCGCGGCTCGCTCTCCATCGATGATGAGGGCACCCCGAGCCATGAGACGGTCC
>JBCDLN010000424.1:0-2087 GCA_038745295.1 Pseudomonadota bacterium
ACCTTTTGGTTGCGCCGCTGGATGGAACACTCCCGCTCCAACAAATGGACGACATTGCCGTGCTTGTCGCCCAGCACCTGGATTTCGATGTGACGCGGCTCTGTGATGAACTTTTCCACAAAAACCCGCTCGTCCCCGAACGAGGCCGCCGCTTCGGAGCGGGCGCGGTCAAACCCTTCGCGCACTTCTTCCGCGCTGTGGGCGATGCGCATGCCTTTGCCGCCGCCTCCGGCGGAAGCTTTGATCATCACCGGATAGCCAATGGACTCAGCGAGCGACAAAGCTTCGTCAGCGCTTTCAAGCGCCCCATCACCACCCGGCACCGTGGAGACGCCCGCGGCTGCCGCGCGGCGCTTTGATTCAATCTTGTCGCCCATCGCCTCAATGGCCGGCGCGTTGGGGCCGATGAAAACAATCCCCGCCGCCTCAAGCGCTGCCGGGAAGGCGGCCCGCTCTGACAAAAACCCATAGCCAGGGTGAACGGCTTCAGCGCCGGTTTCGCGGCAGGCTTCGACGATCTTGTCGATCAAAAGGTAGGACTCGGATGCTGGTGGCGGGCCGAGCCGCACCGCCTCGTCAGCCATCTCCACATGGGGGGCGTGCCTGTCAGCGTCGGAGTAGACGGCGACCGTCTTAATCCCCAGGCGCTGTGCTGTGGCCATCACGCGGCAGGCGATCTCGCCCCTGTTCGCCACCAAGATCTTGCCGAACATCGTCTCACCTTCGCCTCGACTTTCAAGCCGTTGTAGGGGAGGGGCGGCGACCAAGTCCAATTGAAAGGGGCACCGATGATCAATGCCATTGTGGTTTTGCTGGGCTTCCAGCTTGGCGGTGAGGTTTTGGTGCGGGCGTTCGGGTTGCCGATCCCGGGGCCGGTGGTGGGCGCGGGCGCGCTTGCCATTATCCTTCTGGTCCGGGGGAATGTGGGCGCATCCCTCAGCGGCACGGCGAGGACCATCCTTCAAAACCTGTCGCTTTTGTTTGTCCCTGCCGCTGTGGGTGTCATCGAGTACCGCGAGGTGTTTCTGGCCTACGGCCTTCCGTTGGTGGTGACGCTCATCGTTTCAACGCTGCTGGCGCTTACCGCAACGGCGCTGACATTCCGCTGGGTTGCCAAACGATGATCCCTGACAATGTTGCAGCGCTTTGGGTCTATCTTGCCGAGCGGCCCCTCACATGGCTCACCGTCACCGTTGCGGCCTACGCCGTAGCCGATCAGATTGCGCTTCGGCTGCGCCGCCATCCCTTGGTCAATCCGGTGGTGATTGCGGCAATTCTCGTGATCCTCGCCCTTTGGTTCACAGCGACGCCCTTTCCGACGTATTTTGAGGGCGCGCAGTTTGTCCACTTTCTGTTGGGGCCGGCGACGGTCGCTTTAGCTGTGCCGCTTGTGGAGAACTGGCAGGTGGTGCGGCGCAGTGCTGCCCCCATCGCGGCCGCCCTTGCGGTGGGGGCGACGGTGGCCGTCGTCTCCACAGTGGCATTGGGCTACGCCTTTGGGCTCCCGCGCGATGTGCTGGTGAGCCTTGCCCCAAAGTCGGTCACCACCCCCATTGCCATGGGTATTGCGAGCGAGCTGGGGGGCATTCCGCCGCTCACCGCTGTCCTCGTCATCTCAACGGGCGTGATCGGTGCCATCCTCGTCACCCCATTGATGAACGCTCTGCGGGTCAAAGACATGGCCGCCCGGGGGTTTGCCGCTGGCGTGGCCGCTCATGGGATCGGAACGGCCCGTGCCTTCCAAGTTGATCCTCTTGCGGGGGCTTTTGCCGGGATCGGCATGGCCCTCAACGGGGCAATGACCGCGCTGATTGTCCCCCTCCTGCTGGGGCTTCTGTGATGCGGCCCGGCGGGAGGTGGTCGCCGTACCGTTCCCCAGACACAGTGCTAGATGTAGAGGCTTTGAAGGTTGTTCACTCTCATCTGCGTCGAAACTCAGAAGTGCTCCCAAAGAACCCTTCACATGTTCCTTTGGTGGGACACCAAACAGCGACGTTCCTCCGGAGCCGACACCGTCAGGATCCCGGGGTGGGTCTGATGGGTCAACCCCACCGAAACGCGCTTGCGCGTTTCGGCAACGTCTGAGG
>JBCDLN010000425.1:0-2081 GCA_038745295.1 Pseudomonadota bacterium
CCGCGGTGGGCCTGATGGGTCAACCCCGAAGAGGCGAAGCCGTGGGTTGATGCGTCAGGCCCACCGCGGGAGAATTGACCCTAGGCGGGAGCAGTAAGGCACGGCCCCTACGGCGGTTCCGCAATGAATAACGGCGATGGAACCGGCATCTAGGCCCGTTTACGCTGCGCGCTTAAGCTCCCCCAGTGGGCGGTTCTCCGGCGGAGCCCGCCGCCGGCGGAGCATCGCGGGAGCATGAAAGGAAAGGTTTGATGGAGGTTGAGTGGCAGCAGCTTAAGGCACACGAGCTCAATGAGCTTGTGGCACAAAACGCGGCTGTGATTGTGCCGCTTGCGTCCATCGAGCAGCACGGGCCGCACCTTCCCACCATGACCGACACCAAGATCGGCCATGAGGTCGCATACCGGGCTGCGCAAAAGGCCCACGCTGTGAGACCGGTGATCGTGACGCCTGTTGTGTGGTCCGGGCTCTCAGAACACCACATGACCTTTGGTGGAACGATCACCATCGAGCCCGATACGTTCATTGCGCTTGTCAGCGATATCGTCACCGCCATCACCCGGCATGGGTTCAAAAACATCCTCCTGTCCAACAGTCATGGCGGGAACAAAGTCGCCATGCAGCACATTGCGGACAGGCTCAGCATGCGCCTTGATGCCACCATCGTGGCGACGAGCTACATCTCCGAAGCCGAAGCTGCCATCGCCGCCCTGCTCGATGATCAGCCCGGCATCCATCACGCCTGCGAGGCTGAAACATCGATGATGATGGCGATGGCGCCGGACCTGGTGGATGAGGCCATCCTGGGTGACATCGCAACGCCCATCGACAGGCCGTTTCTCACCGCCGGGAAAGCATCGTACAGGTGGCGCCCGTTCACGGAGGTGACCCAAAACGGGCTGTTGGGCAACCCACGCTCCGCCAATGCTGACAAAGGCGAAGCGCTGTTGGAGGCGGCCTCTGACGCTCTAGCTGCACTCCTTACCGATGACGGTCTGTGGACGCGCTAGCTCACTAGAGGAGCTTGTACGCCGGAAGCGTCAGGAAGGTGGAGAGCTTATCGGCGGTGGAGAGGTCACGGAAAAGGGCAATCGCCTCGTCAAACCGGCCGGCGTTGAAGGCCTCTTCGCCCACCTCGCCTTTGACGCGCTCCATCTCTTCTTTGAGACAGCGTTCGAAAAGGGCAACGTCCACCGTCTGACCATCGGCCAGCACCGCCCCATACTTCACCCACTGCCAGAGCTGCGAGCGGGAGATTTCCGCCGTCGCAGCGTCCTCCATCAGGTTGTAGAGGGGGACGGCCCCACGCCCGCGCAGCCAAGCCTCGATGTACTGGACGCCAACGCGGATACAGTCGCGCACACCAGCTTCTGTCTTCTCGCCATCGTGGACTTCGAGGAGATCAGCCTCGCTGATGGACACATCCTCCCGCGTTTTGCTGAGCTGGTTGGCGCCAGGCATCACCCGGTCGAAGACCTCCATGGCGACAGGAACAAGGTCCGGGTGCGCGACCCAGGTGCCATCGTGCCCGTCGTTCGCCTCGCGCTCCTTGTCGGCGCGCACTTTGGCAAGGGCTTCCGCGTTGGCCGCCTCATCGCGACGGTTGGGGATCTGCGCCGCCATCCCCCCCATCGCAAATGCGCCGCGGCGGTGGCACTGCTTGATGAGAAGCTGCGAGTAGGCCCGCAGGAACGCTTTGCCCATCACCACCTGAGAGCGGTCCGGCAGCACATATTCGGGCTTGGCTTGCAGCGTTTTGATGAATGAGAAGATGTAGTCCCACCGCCCGCAATTGAGGCCGACAATGTGGTCCTTCAGCGCGTAAAGGATCTCATCCATCTCAAAAGCGGCCGGCAGCGTCTCAATGAGCACGGTAACCTTGATGGTTCCATTGGGAATGCCGAGCGCCTTTTGCGCATGGACAAACACGTCATCCCAAAGCTTCGCCTCGTGGTGGCTTTCCATCTTCGGAAGGTAGAAGTAGGGGCCAGTACCGGCGGCAATTTGCTTCTTCGCGTTATGGAAGACGTAGAGCCCGAAATCGACCAGGCCGCCTGACATGGGCGCCCCATCCACCTCGA
>JBCDLN010000426.1:0-1895 GCA_038745295.1 Pseudomonadota bacterium
GGCGCTTTCACCGTTGCCGATAAACTCGACCGCTGACGCACCCACGTAGTTCACCTCACCGCCATCCTTTAAGATGCCGAGGGCTTTGGCGAGTTCGCCGGGGAGAATCGCTTCGCCGGGCCCATTGGCAACGCCCATGATCTCCCCTTTGAAGGTGGCGGGATCGGAGGAGCCGGCCTTTTGCATGGCAAGGAGGATGAGCGCGGCAGCATCATAGGCTTCGGCCGCATAAACGCCGGGCTCAAAACCTGCCTTGGAGGCCATATCGGCAAAGATCGCTGCGCCGTTGGAGTCCGATCCCGGGATGGCGCCGAACGAGCCGTTGAGGTCCGGCCCGATGGCTTCGATGATGGCTTCGCCCACCATACCGTCGGGGAGGACAAAGGTGTCGAACGCCCCTGAATCGAGCGAGGCTTGGATGATCCCCTTGCCGCCTTGGTCGAGATAGCCGGCCACTACGAGGACTTCGCCGCCTGCTGCTGCGAGCGCTGCCACTTCGGCCGAATAGTCGCCCTTACCGTCTTCATGGGGGGCGTTGATGGTGACGGTTCCGCCCAGCTTCTCAAACGCGGCTGAAATGGAATCGCCCAGGCCCTTGCCGTAGTCATTGTTGGTGTAGGTGAGGGCGATCTCAGAAATGCCGCGCTCGTTGATCATGTCGGCCAGGATCTCGCCTTGGCGCGCATCGGAGGGGGCGGTTCTAAAGAACTGTCCGTTGTCTTCCACCGTCGACAGCGCGGGGGACGTGGCGGAGGGTGAAATCATCACCGTGCCGTTGGGCAGCGCAACGTTTTGAAGGACGGCGGTTGTGGCGCCTGAGCACATGGCGCCCACCATGGCTTGGATGCCGTCCGCCGTGATGAGACGCTCGCCGGCGGCGGTGGCTGCGGCCGCGTCGATACAGGTGGAATCGCCGCGGACGGGCGTGATTTTCACCCCGTCGAGCAGCGCGCCGGATTCGGAGACTTCTGAAATTGCGAGCTCAGCGCCCGACGCGATGGGCGGGGCAAGGCTTTCCAGCGGACCGGTGAAGGCCAAAAGGACACCGATCTTCAGATCGTCAGCGACTGCTGGGGTTCCCGCCAGGAGCGCCACCGCGCCCACCATCCCGATCAGTGACTTGTTCATCCGCTCCTCCATCACCTTAAGCTTAGGTTCTTCTGGCGGATGCTGTGCACACGTCTCGCCGCGGTGCAAGCGTTCAGCGTGTTTCAAGTCATTGGCCGGTGGGGTGGGCTGGTGGGGTGAAGGTCGTGCGAGACCTGCGCGGGCGGGGCTTCAGCGGCCCTGCCTGCGCGCTTGGATTGTCGCGGGTTCGTTAAGCAACCTGTGCGAGGTTGATTTGCGTTGGCTGAACCGCGGCTTGGTAGTCATCCATCAGCGCTTTGACGAGGGGGGTCACCTGATACTGGTGGGGGCCGATTTGGCCCACCGGCGTCACCTCAGCGGCGGTGCCGGTGAGGAAGACGGCTTCGAAGGTGCTGAGTTCGTCGGGCAAGATGGCGCGCTCGATCACCTCAATGCCGCGCGCTTTGGCGAGCTTGATGACGGTGCGCCGGGTGATCCCGTTCAAAAAACAGTCCGGTGTCGGGGTGTGGAGCGCGCCGTCTTTGAGGAAGAAGACGTTGGCGCCCGTCGCCTCGGCGATGTAGCCGCGATAGTCGAGCATCAGCGCATCGGTGAGGCCTTTGGCTTCGGCGGCGTGCTTGGAAAGGGTGCAGATCATATAAAGGCCGGCCGCCTTGGCGTGGCAGGGCGCGGAGCGCGGGTCGGGCCGGCGCCACTCGCTGATATCAAGGCTGAGGCCGCGCTCTTTGAGGGCGGGGTCGAAGTAGCTGGGCCATTCCCACGCGGCGATCGCCATATGGATGGTGTTGTGCTGGGCGGAGATCCCC
>JBCDLN010000427.1:0-1780 GCA_038745295.1 Pseudomonadota bacterium
GCCATCATGATGGGCGATGGGAAAGGACACGACAGCACCGCGACGATAGCGGTCGGTAAAGCGGGTGGGCCGCTCCACTTTCATCTCCACCACTTTGCAAATGAAGTTGAGCCCGGCATTGCGCATCAACGCGCCTGGCAGCAGCCGGGTTTCGGTGAGCACCTGAAAGCCATTGCACACCCCCAGCACAAACCCGCCGCGCCCGGCATGGTCCGCCACAGCCCGCATAACCGGTGACCGCGCCGCAATGGCGCCGGGGCGAAGATAATCCCCGTGGGCAAACCCACCGGGGATCAACACAAGGTCAACCGGCGGGAGTGTGGTTTCGGTGTGCCAGATAAAGTGGGGCGCGCTCCCGCCCGCAAGGGTCATGGCCCTTGCAATATCATGCTCTCGATTGGAGCCGGGGAAGACGATGACGGCCGACTTCATTGATCGAGGATCGCTATGTGGTAGCGCTCCACAACGGTGTTGGCGAGGAGCGCTTCACACATCTTTTCAACGTCGGCGCGGGCGGTTTCAGCGTCATCGCCCTCAAGCTCCAGGTCGATCACCTTGCCCTGCCGCGCCGAATGCACCCCCCCGAACCCAAGCCCGGCCAGTGCCCCTTCGATGGCTTTGCCCTGGGGATCGAGCACGCCCTGTTTCAACGTGATGGTGACCCTGGCGCGCATCACTGGACGAGCGTCGGCCCGGAGACGGTGGGCCGGTCCTGTTCTGGCAAGATCCCAAGGCGCTTGGCCACCTCTTGGTAGGCTTCCAAAAGGCCCCCCAAGTCATTGCGGAAGCGGTCCTTATCCAGCTTTTCCTTGGTTTTGATGTCCCACAGCCGGCACGAATCTGGGCTGATCTCGTCAGCCACCACCACCCGCATCAAATCGTTTTCCCACAGGCGGCCGCATTCGATTTTAAAGTCCACCAAGCGGATGCCGACACCCAGGAAAAGCCCCGCCAGAAAGTCGTTCACCCGCACGGCAAGCGCCATCATATCGTCCAGCTCATGGGGGGAGGCCCAGCCGAACGCGGTGATGTGCTCCTCGGTGACGAGAGGGTCCTGCAGCTCATCGTTCTTGTAATAAAACTCGATGATGGAGCGCGGCAGCTGGGTGCCCTCTTCGAGCCCCAGACGGCGCGCCAGTTGGCCGGCCGCCACATTGCGCACCACCAACTCAAGCGGAATGATTTCCACCTCGCGAATCAGCTGCTCGCGCATATTAAGACGCCGCATGAAGTGGGTCGGAATCCCCATCTCATTGAGATTGTTGAAGATATACTCTGAGATGCGGTTGTTTAAGACGCCCTTGCCATCAATGATTTGATGGAGGCGCGCGTTATGTGCGGTGGTGTCGTCTTTGAAGTGCTGGACGAGGGTACCAGGCTCAGGTCCCTCGTAGAGAATTTTGGCTTTGCCTTCATAGATGCGGCGACGTCGGCTCATAGGTTGATCCGGTTGGGGGTGGCGACCCTTTAGCTTGGGCCTTGGACCTCACGGTAGCTCTTGGAACGCTAAGCTTCGGTGTACGCTCATCTTTAGTCTACGCCAGGATACAGCGCACGCTTGGCTTCGGGATGCGCTAAGCTTCAGTGTGCGCTGACGTCCGGCGCCTCACCGCCAGCGTTGCGACGATTGGGTGCTAGACCATCAACAGGCTGGCGACAACCTTTCCACGCTTCGCGTTGATTTCATGCGTGACACAGGTAGATTGGCGGCGCGTTGACGGGGGGAACACATGTCGACATTTGACGAGCGCGAAAAGGCCTATGAGGCCCGCTTTGCACA
>JBCDLN010000428.1:0-1574 GCA_038745295.1 Pseudomonadota bacterium
GATACCCGTTAGCCATAGCGCAAGACCTGGAAAAATCACGATGAGCACAAGTCGCAGGACATCGGAGGCGCAAAAACCGAGGACGCCGCGCCACGTGGCGGTCATCGGAACGTCCTTGGCCATGGCATTGATGACAAAAAGATTGAGGCCGAAGGGCGGCGATATCATCCCCACCTCAACGGCAATGAGCACAAGGATGCCAAACCAAATCATCGTGGCGGTTTGGGACAGGCCAAGGTCGAGCCCCAGCACGACGGGGATAAACACCGGCAACGTGAGGAGGACCATGGCAAGGGATTCGAGCACACAGCCGAGGACCAGGTAGATCACCAGCATCGCGCCGACGATGATGAGGGGCGGAAGGTCGAGCCCGCCGATGGCAGCGGAGAGCTCAGCGGGCATGCGGGTGAGCGCCAGCGCCACGGAGAACACTTCCGCACCCAAAAGGATGAGGTAGATCATCGCAGTGGTGGTGGCTGTGCCCAGGATCGCTGCTTGAAAGCCCGACCAGCGCATGCCGTTGGCGACCGCCAGCACCCCCACCGCCGCGGCCCCCACCGCCGCAGCAGCCGTGGGTGAAAACCAGCCCCCGTAGATGCCCCCCACAACCAGCGCAAAGACACAGGCTGCCGGCACCACCTCCCGCGATTGGGAAAGACGGTCACGCCATTGCGTACGGGCCGCAGGGGGCGCCTCGTCGGGGAAGGCCCGTGCGTAGAGCCAGATGACGGCCATATACCCCAGCACCGCAAACACCGCCGGAATGATGGCCGCCACAAAGAGCGCCCCAATGGATTGCTCTGTATAGATGGCGTAAATCACAAGAATAACCGACGGCGGGATCAATATACCGAGTGTGCCACCGCCCGCGAGCGTTCCTGTGGCAAGCGCGCCGGAGTAGCCGTTTTTGCGCATTTCGGGTCCTGCCACTTGGCTCATGGTGGCAGCGGTTGCGAGCGATGAGCCGCACAGCGCACCGAAAGCGGCACACCCACCAACGGTTGCCATGGCAAGGCCGCCGCGGCGATGGCCCAAAAAGCCCCGCGCTGCGCGATAAAGCGCCTGGCTCAACCCGCCCCGGCTTGCAAACTCCCCCATCAGCACAAACAGCGGAATGATCGACAGGGTATAGCTGGAAAATTTGGAATAAGTGATGGATTTCAGTGTATTGAGTAGGGGCCACCACCCGGTGATCGCCGCGTAGCCAAACCCGCCCGCCACCAGCATTGCCACCGCAACAGGCACGCGCGCCACGAGCATGCCGATCACGCCCACAAACATTGCAATGCCAATTTCAGCGTTGGTCACGGGCCGACCTCTTCAAAGCCTTTGCGCACGCGGGTGGGTGCTGGCGCACCCTTGAGGATGGCTTCGACGGCTAAGAACCAGCTGACAGCCACCCAATAGACCATCGGGACCGCTGCGATGGCGTAGCCCCACCACAGCGGCGCCCGCAAAAACATGGTCATCCGCTCGCGCGAGAACGCATCAAGACCACCCACCGCAAGGCGCCATGTCAGCACGGTGACGACAAGGGCAAAGAGGGCTTTGGCCGCGCCATCAAGCACCCGCAA
>JBCDLN010000429.1:0-1529 GCA_038745295.1 Pseudomonadota bacterium
CAGACCGACTATGAGGATAAGCTGAAGAAGAAAACCCGCACATCGGGCTGCGCCGTCGGGACCGTCTTTGGCGATATGATGGATGGTCTTGAAGGGGTGACACTGCCGGCGACCCCGGTGCGCACCTCCTGGCTTTATGCGCTCGCCAAGGCCATTAACACCACGCCCAGCCTCTACCTTGAGGCGGGCGCCATCCACGGAACGGTCCTGTGCCAAGAGGCGCGCCCCCTCGTCTATATGGAAGACGTCGGGCGGCATAATGCGGTCGACAAAATTGCCGGTTACATGGTGTGTGAGGGTGTCGAGCCCCAAGACAAGATCCTTTACACCACCGGCCGGCTGACCTCGGAGATGGTGATCAAAACGGCAATGATGGGGATCCCTGTCCTCGTCTCCCGCTCAGGCTTCACCGCGTGGGGTGTGGAGATTGCCCGCTCCGTCGGCCTCACCCTCATCGGCCGCATGCGCGGGGAGCGCTATCTGTGCCTCTCGGGGGCGGAGCGGATCGTGCGCGATGTAGACCCCAAGTCCATCCCCAAAGAAGCGCCCGCCCATCGGCGCAAAGCTGCCCATGCCGACTGAGCATCCCGGTGTCATCCTAGCAGGCGGCCTCGCGCGCCGCATGGGCGGGGGCGATAAGGCCTTGCTTGATCTGGGCGGCCGGCCAATCCTCGCCCATGTCATTGAGCGCCTCGAACCCCAAACCAGCACCATTGCTATCAATGCCAACGGCGACCCGTCGCGCTTCGAACGGTATGGCCTGCCCATCCTCTCCGACCCGATGCCAGATTATCCTGGGCCCCTCGCAGGTGTTCTGGCGGGCCTCCTTTGGGCAAAAGACAACGGTTACCCGGCCATTATCACGGTCGCAGCCGACACACCTTTTTTTCCAAAAGACCTTGCCTCCGGGCTCAAAACGGCCGCCGCCCAATCCCCCTCAGGCCTTGCCCTTGCAGCAACCCCTGATGAGACCGGCCGGGAGCGCCATCACCCCACCTTCGGCCTTTGGCCCGTCGCACTGACCGAAGACTTGCGCCAGGCGCTCCATGAGGGCACGCGCAAAGTCGTCCTCTTTACCAAGGCCCATGGGGCACAAACGGCGTGCTTCCCAGCCGGCCCGCTCGACCCCTTCTTCAACGTTAACACCCCTTCGGACAAAGCCATGGCCGAAACGCTGCTGCGTGCCCACACCCCATGATCGTCTACGGCATTGTGGGCTGGAAGAACTCTGGCAAAACAACGTTGGTGGAACGCCTTGTTGCTGCCTTTGTATCGGATGGGCTGAGTGTCTCCACCATCAAGCACGCCCATCACAGTGTGGACGTTGATCAGCCGGGCACCGATTCCCACCGACATCGCGCCGCAGGCGCCTCAGAAGTGATGCTTGCATCGGAAAATCGATGGGCGCTGATGCACGAGCACCGTGGCGATCCCGAACCGGGCCTTGAAAGTCTCCTCACAAAGCTCACCCCGGTCGACGTGGTCTTGGTGGAAGGCTTTAAGGCACACGCCCACCACAAAGTCGAAGC
>JBCDLN010000430.1:0-1529 GCA_038745295.1 Pseudomonadota bacterium
CGCGCTCCGCGAGGAATTGGGCGCCAACGGCGCGGTCTTTCAGTCGGAAACCGATACGGAGGCTGTCGCCCATCTGTTGGCGAATCACCTGAAGGATGGCGCTGACCTCAGAACCGCGCTTGCCACCACGATGGGTGCTCTTGAAGGGGCTTACGGTCTCGCGCTCGCCTTTGCTGATGATGAACATGTGCTGGCAGCGGCGCGTCTTGGCAGTCCCCTCGCCATCGGCTCCGCGCCAGGGATCATGATGATCGGCTCAGATGCCACCGCTCTCGCGCCCTTCTGCGACGACATTATGTACCTAGAAGATGGTGATATCGCCATTGTCCGCCCCGAAGGCGTTGAGGTGTTTGGTGTCGACGGCATCAGCCGTGAGCGCGCCTCTATGCCCGTGCCCATGGAGGCGTCGGTCGCCGAAAAGGGCAACTTCCGCCACTTCATGGCCAAGGAAATCCACGAGCAGCCGGAAGTCATCGCCCACACGCTGAGCCATTATCTCGATGCGAGCATCGGCGACCCTCGGCCTTCCGCGATCCCCATTGATTTTGCTTCGGTGAGGCGGATCTCCATCACCGCCTGCGGCACGGCGTTTTATGCCGGGCTCGTCGCCCGCAACTGGTTTGAGCGCTATGCGGCGCTGCCTGTCGACCTCGATGTGGCCTCCGAGTTTCGCTATCGCTCGCAGGTGCTGGCCGAGGATGAGCTGGCCCTTTTCATCTCACAGTCGGGGGAGACGGCGGACACGCTGGCCTCGATGCGCAAGTGCAAGGAGGCAGGGCAGCCTCTTGCGGCGGTGGTGAACGTGCGCTCGTCCACCATGGGGCGTGAGGCGGGGACGGTGCTGCCCACGCTCGCGGGCGTTGAGATTGGCGTTGCGTCCACCAAAGCGTTTGTGTGCCAGCTCGCGACGCTTGCAGTGGTGGCCATCAAGGCTGGGCTCGACCGCGGCGTTCTGACCCCCGAAGAGGCGCGGGCGCACGGTCTTGCGCTGCTCGAAGCCCCACGGCTTGTGGCCGAAGCCATCCGTTTGGAGCCCACTTTGCAGCGAACGGCCCGCAAAATCGCACCCGCGGCGACAGCGCTTTATATCGGCCGCGGGCCCTCCTTTGCGATGGCGATGGAAGGCGCGCTCAAACTCAAAGAGCTCAGCTACATCCACGCGGAGGGCTATGCGGCGGGTGAGCTGAAGCACGGCCCCATCGCGTTGGTGGACGAGAGTGTCCCCGTGATCGTTGTGGCGCCGCACGACCCGTTTTTTGCCAAAACCGTCTCCAACATGGAGGAGGTGGCGGCGCGCGGGGGCAAAATCATCGCCATCACCGATGCTGAGGGCGAAGAGGCGCTCCGGGGTGACTTTCGCGACCTGATCGTCATGCCGAAGGCTGCCGAGATTGTGGCACCCATTGTCGCGGCTGTTCCCATGCAACTCCTCGCGTACCATACCGCTGTCATCAACGGCACCGATGTTGATCAGCCGCGCAACTTGGCCAAATCCGTCACGGTCGAATAACCGCGCTGGTTTTCAGCCG
>JBCDLN010000431.1:0-1519 GCA_038745295.1 Pseudomonadota bacterium
CTGTTCCGCGATATCGGGAAAAAGCCGGGCAAACTCGCCCGCGTGGGGCGTCAGGACACAGCGCGGGTGCAGCAGGTCAAAGAGGGTCTGCGGGGTGTCGGCAAAGGAGGTGAGCGCATCGGCGTCGAGCACAGTCGCCCGCCGGGTCGCGAGCGCGGAGGCCACCAAACCCCGCGTTCCCTCGCCGACGCCAAGCCCCGGGCCAAGGCACAGGGCGTTCAACCGCTCATCCTCCAACGTCCGCGCCAGTGCATCCGCATCGGCCACCGCCCGGCACATAACCGCATCGAGCCGCGCCGCCGTTTCCGGCAGCGCCTCGGGCGGGCAGCCCACGGTGACGAGCCCGGCCCCGATCCGCAGCGCACCGCGCGCCGCGAGCCGGGCTGCGCCACCTTTGCCGGGGCCGCCGGAGAGGATGAGGGCGTGGCCGTGGGTGTATTTGTGGGTCGGCCGCCCAAATGGATCATCTTTCGGGTAATAGCCGGAGCGAACTATGTGCTTCACCATAGACTCTGCCGCGACTTCAACCGGTCTCACGTGCATGTACGGCTCTAGGACCAGTTCTGTTGCTTTGTGTTTCAGGCCAATATCGGCCCGCACCACTTTACCGCTGCAAAATGGCCCCGTCGCAAGGTGATGCCCCACCTTATGCGTGTGAAAAGAAACCGTTAGGTCGGCCCAAAGACAATCACCCTCTAAACTCTTTCCGCTGTCGCTACAGAGCCCAGATGGGACATCGACGGCGACGATGCGCGGGCATCCATCCTCGGAGCGCAAGTCCCATTCCGGCAACAAGTTGCCAAACCTGTCCTCGAAGGACAGCCCGCGTCGCAGGCCGGTGCCGAACAACGCATCGAGGATCAGATCGTAGCTCCAACTGGAGATGTTGTTCGGTAGTGCGGCAACCTCCCCCATCTCCCCCCACCGCTCGTAGTTCACCCGCGCATCCGGCGGCAGCTTGTCGGGGTCGCCGTAAAGGAACACCTCCACCTCCCACCCCCACTCTTTCAAGAGCCGCGCCACCACAAACCCGTCGCCGCCATTATTCCCCGGCCCGCACAGCACCACGGCGCGATGCGATGTCGTCGCAAGCTCCGGCCATTCCTCAAAAATCGCCTCCACCACGCCCCGCCCTGCCCGCTCCATCAGCTCAAGCCCGGTGACCGCGCCGCTCTCAATTGCCGCCTGCTCGATCGCCCGCATTTGCGCCGCCGTCAGCAATTCGGTCATCGGGTCGCACCTTCGTTCATAGTTTGCTTGCTCATCAGGCGTTGCGCACAAATATTAGGCAGCACTGAGGGATTCGCCGCAGGCCACGGTCCGCCGAAACCCTAGCGAATTGGCACTGTCGGTGAGAAGTGGTCTCACCGCCAAGAAACCACGGGGGGAGTCGAAGACCCATGAAAAAAGTCGAGGCGATCATCAAACCGTTCAAACTCGATGAGGTGAAAGAAGCCCTCCAAGAGATTGGCGTACAAGGGCTTTCCGTACTCGAGGTCAAGGGATTTGGCCGCCAGAA